>JAFASF010000263.1 GCA_019244745.1 Solirubrobacterales bacterium
GCCTCCGGCCGTCGTTGCACATCGGCCGGGAGTTCTGCTTTGGCATGAACCCGGGTGCGGCGTCGACGCCTACGATGCGGCCCGAAGGCGCTTGCCCATCGCGTCACTCGTGCTGGTCCAGCAAGCGCCCCGGCGCTGCCGCTGACGCGACGGAGCAGCCACCTCGCCGTTGACGGCGGGGCTGCTCCTCAAGGCGTTGACGAGTAGCGCGCAATGGCAAGCGGGGCGCTATTGGCGCTCGCTTGGTCCCGCATCCATCCCGACGTGACCCGTCGTGTCCGAGAGGGGCAGCGCGATGCGGGGTAGGCCGCGCCGAAATCGTGACTGCCTTCCTGGCGAAGGAGCCGCGCTGACCCTCGGCTTCCGACGCTCGAGATTGGGCGAAGGCGATCGTGCGATGCCGCGCCGACCGCCGTGGATCCGGCCATCCCTTCGTCGCCAAAGGACTCACGCCCTCCCAGGCGAATCGACGACGAAAGCGATCACGCGGCGGAGGCGGCGAAGAAGGGCCCGGTCGCTGTTAGTGCGGATGAGCGGTTCCCACGCGATTGCGGAAGTCTCGACGGAAGGCCGCGGCACGGCAGGAGCAGTAATTTGCGGGAGGCCAGCTACAAGATGCGTGCCAGACGGCTTCGGGGCGGTCCTGGTGCTGGTGATCCCAAATCGCTGGATGCGCCCGGTGACCCCTTGCTTCTTTACAGAGCTGCCGCAGGACCGGGTCAACAGTTCGGCGACACAGCTGCTCGGATGCAGCCTAAGCATGGAGTCGCCAGCTTCCACTGGTTCCACAAGCGGCTAGTCCTCTCGGCTGATGACTGCCGCTGCGCAGCACACGGCAGCTGGTCACGTACAACTCCTGGATCCAGCCGGTCCACGATGCTGGCCGGCGATCGGCGCCGAGACGCCATGGTCCCCCGTAGGACGGGTCGCGAGACGTCCGTAGCGTGCGAGCGTCTGAATGTCCTCTCGGCATCGTCTAGTAAGCCCTGCCGTGCCGCTGGGGTCGGCAATCGGACCCCTTGGTCGCAGTACATCTTGACTCGCGCGGCTTGCGGTGGTACGACTGATATGTGGGCTCGCAGGGATTGCGACATCGTGGGCGTTGCGGCGGCCGCTGCTCGGCGGAAACGGGACCGGAGTACGCTGCGTTTGCTTCCCGACCGCAGCCTCTGAGGCCACGCGCGCCGCCGGACACAGGTGAGCATCGTCAAATCCACGTTCTCACTCGTAAAGGAGCCGCTCGTGCGCAAATACGGGATTCCGGCTGTCGTGATTGCCGTGTTGGCCTCCGGTGGCGTGGCACTAGCGAATGGCCACTCCCCTCGACCTTCGCGAGAGAAGGGTCACGTCAGGGTAATCAAGGTGTTCGCCCTGACCGTTCAGTTCAAGATGATCGATCTGGGCGATCCGGGGTTCAGCCTCGGCGATCAGGCGGTATTTTCGGACAACCTCCTGACCAGCAAGAATGGATCCGTGGTCGGCTACGATGGGGGAGTCTGCACCGTCGTGCGTGTAGTGAACGCGACGACAGGCACGGGAACATTGCAGTGCCCGGTTACGTTCTCGCTCAGCAATGGACAAATCGCGACACAGGGGCTAGTGCAGCTGACCAACGGACAATTCACCGGGACACAGACCACGGCAATCACGGGAGGAACAGGTAGCTTCCGTGAAGCCCGGGGCCAGGCCACGGTCGAGTTCCTCAGCAACACTGAGGCAAACATCACGTTCTTCGTCGCGCGGTAAACAGAAGGACTCGTCGTAGGCAAGCTTGGCTCCGCACAGGCCAAGACTCGCCAAGCATCGACACACCCCCGCGGCAGCGTTCGGAGGGGCGGTTACTCGGTCGATGGGGACCGCCCTCTCCTTCAAGTCCTTGCCACCACGTCAGGGGCTGGTGCCGTTATCACAGCAGCAGGCACGCGCGGCCGACCGGTCCCCACGGGTTTGTGTACACCCACGTCTGCGTCAACGACCCGTCAGCTATCCCGATGCGAGAGCGAGCGCGTGCCCAAAGCCGGCCGATGCAACTGGCCCAGCAAGCGCAGTCGCACACGCTCCCCGTCAGTTGCTGCCCGTCTCGATTGCCTGCAATAGACCTCGGACTACGTCAGCCATCGCTGTCCCTTTCGCCGCCACTCGCCGGCGACGCTATCCAGCTTTCATCACGGTCGAGCGCCGCGCAACAAGGGCCAGCGATATCCGGCTGACCCACCAACGGTGGAAGAGATCATCGCCGTGATGCACGCCGCCGGCGACAACGCCGACGCTGTGGCGGCTGCGCGGGCTGATCGTCGTGCTCTGGCGAGCCGGGCTAGACATCAGCGAAGCGCTCGCGCTCAACGAGAGCGACCTCGACCCGAACCGAGGCGCGATCCTGATCTGCCGCGGCAAAGGCGGCAAGCGGCGAGAAGTCGGGATGGACCGCTGGGCGTGGGAACAGCTGCGTCCGTGGCTAGAGCTGCGCACCACCCCACCCTCCCCGATGGCGCGCTGTTCCGCGTACTGCGCGGCCCGACTCGAGGTCGGCCGTGGACGCCCGCTGGTGTCCGCGCTCAGCCACGCGACGCGGCTGCTCGAGCCGGCGTGCGGCGCCGGTTCGCACCGCACCAGCTCCGCCACGCTCACGCGGTGGACACGAACGGAACGCAACCCTGAACTACCGCAGCGTTCTAGCGCGGGAGCTGACGGCGGGGGACGTCCAGCTGTACCGCAGGCCTGGGCATTGGCGGCGTTCTGGGCCTCCGCGACTCCGCGACGAGAGTGCCGAGAATGCCTAGAGGAGAACACCGCTGTGTCTAGAACTTATGGCCGCTGTCGCGTACTCCGTCGTTCTTTCCGAGGGAGCTGGCCGCGGCTGTCGGTAGGCAACTTGGGTGGATATGATGCTTGCGGCGTTCATGGCTGTACGTTTGACGATGTGGGGCGGGTGAGCCGCGGTGGGCGCGTCGCAGCGCTATCGGGCGCTGGAGCACGCGGGTCTGCTGCATCCGGCGGTGGAGTCGGTGGTCGCCGAGCCGTTTCGCTCCTACCCAGGGTTCTTCGTCGCGTTCGACAAGGTGCAGGTGAAGTACGAGATGCTGCGCGCGCACGTGGTCGACGGTCAGACGGCGAGCGGGGCCGCGCGCGCCCATGGCTACTCGCGCGCCGCGTTTTATCTGGTGCAGGCTGCGTTCGAGCGCGAGGGGATGGTTGGCTTGTTGGACGACCGGCCGGGGCGTCGAGGCCCGTTGCGGCTCTCGCCCGAGGTACTGGCGTTCTTGGAGGGACGACGTCGGGAACGCCCGGAGGCCTCTGGCGCGCAGTTGGCGCAGGAGCTAGAGGTGGCGCTGGGGGTGAGGCTGCACCGGCGCACGGTGGAGAAGGCGCTGAGGGGTCGGGGGTGAGTTCGCGGTTGTGGCCGATCGCCGAGCCCGCGCAGGCTGACTATGAGCAGTTGCGCGCGATGGTGCTGGCGGGCGGAGAGTTGGGTGAGATCCTGACGGCGCGCCGGTTCGCCCGCCGGGGCTTGGCCGGGTTGATTAGCTGGCCTGCCAGCGAACCCGAGTATCTCGGGTCGGTGGTCGGTGCCCGGCGTCCGCGGTGGTGTGGTAGCGGGGATCCTCGGGAGCAGCGGCTGCGTGACGTTTACGGGTTTCTTTTGGCGGATCGTGAGAGTTACCGGTTGCGGGCGGTGGGAAAGTGAGAGTCGGGCTCTACGCCCGCGTGTCGACCGAGCGCCAGCAGGGGCGTGGCACGGTCGGCTCGCAGCTTGAGGCGTTGCGGGCTGCCGCTCGGGCTGATGGGCATAAGGTGATCGAGGAGTTCGTCGACGATGGTTATTCGGGCGCGCGGTTGGATCGCCCCGCGCTCGATCGCTTGCGTGATGCTGCCGAGGCGGGCGTGCTCGACGGGGTACTGTGCCTGTGCGTGGATCGCCTGGCCCGAGCCTACGCCTACCAGGTGCTGATCCTCGAGGAGTTCGAGCGCTTGGGGGTCAAGGTCCGGTTTCTGGAGGGTCCGGCGCCGGGCGACGATCCTCAGGCGACGCTGCTGGTACAGATGCAGGGCGTGATCGCCGAATACGAGAAAGCCAAGATCGCCGAGCGCAACCGACGCGGCAAGCTGTATCGCGCCCGGGCGGGGGAGATCCCGTTCTGGAAGGTCTCCTACGGGCACCGCCGGGTGATCCCCGAGGGGGGCGGGCGTGCGCGGATCGAGATCTTCGAGCCCGAGGCCCAGGTGGTGCGTGAGATCTTCTCAGCGTACGTCGAGCGGGGACTGTCGGTTCGCCAGATCGCGTTTGAGCTGCGCGACCGCGCGATCCCGTCACCGACCGGCAAGCCGCAATGGGGGACCTCGGCGATCGACCGCGTGCTGCGCAACGAGGCGTATGTCGGCACGGTCTACTACAACCGCCACGAACGGATCGAGGGCGCGACTCGCGGCCGCAAGACCCGCCTGCGCGAGCGCCCGCGCGAGGAGTGGATCGCGATCCCGGTGCCGGCGATTATCGACCGTGACACGTTTGATCGTGTCAGCCAAGTCAGCCATGAGAACTTCAAGTTGAGTCCGCGGGGCGCGGCGGCGGAGGCGTGGCTGTTACGCGGTTTGGTCGAGTGTGGTCACTGTCATGTCGGTTGTAGCTGTCACAACAGTTATGGACGCAACAGCGTACTGACACGGTACTACTACTGTCGCAATCATGACCTACTGCGCGCCGGATCAGAGGACCGCCTCTGTCCGGAGCGCAACATCCGCGCCAACGAGCTCGACGAGTACGTGTTCGAACAGGTCCGCCAAGCGTTACTTGCCCCAGACCAATTGCTGGCCGCCGAGCGCGCTGTGCTCACCGGGGCGCCCGACGAGAACGAGCTGGTGGCCGCGCAGCTCAAGCGCCTGGACACAGCCATCGA
Source organism: Solirubrobacterales bacterium (assembly GCA_019244745.1). Lineage (GTDB taxonomy): Bacteria > Actinomycetota > Thermoleophilia > Solirubrobacterales > Solirubrobacteraceae > Palsa-465. Next base: position 4,896 of record JAFASF010000263.1, read on the forward strand.
AGCCAAGGAGCGGGAGCGCGCTCGCCTGCTTGACGCCTACCAAGCCGGGCTACTGGGACTCGAAGAGCTCACCCGTCGCACCGGCGCACTGACAACCCGCCGCGCCGAGCTAACGCGAGAGAAGGAGACACTCAACCAGCGCAGCGCCGAGCTAGCCGCCGAGAACCGTATCCGCCGCCGGCTCACCGGGTTCAGCGAACGCATCGCCGCCTCGCTAAACCGCCTTGACTTCGAGGGCCGCCGGCGCCTACTGCGACTCGTCGTCGAGAACGTCAGCGTCAGCGGCTGGAGAGTCGAAATCCACCTCAAGATCCCCCTTGCACACGAACCACCGCCCGACGCCGATCCGCCCGACCACGGACCACCCGGACCTGACCAACCAAAGCCCGGTCCCATAAAGCCCGCGCCACCGTCAATCGATGTGCGCCTGCGTTCCGATCATCGAGATGTCGCGTGAGGGCATCCCGCTGCTGGTCATCCAGCGCCAACTCGGCCACGCCGACCTGGCAATCACCTCGGTGTACCTACGCGGGATCGACAACATGGAGATCGTCCACGCCGTCCACGAGCGAGCGGCGCCGATGATCCCGGCCAGCCACGGCCTATAGATCTCGTTCCTGAGGCTGCTCCGGTGGGTCGCGCGCGGCGCGACCCACCGCAACCCACGGAGCCCTTCGTGCCGCCTCTCGAATCGGCCACGCCTCGCGCGCGAACCGTCGCCGAAGCCGGGGTCTGGCTGCTAGGCGCCTGACGATGAATGGGATCGTGCGTGCTGGGAGCCGCCAGCGACGCCGATCGTCAACCGGGCAACACCCGTGAGATTTTCGGAAAGCACTTCACTCGTTGGGGGTGCCGCTCAACAACAACCTTGCCGAGCGTGACCTGCGGATGATCAAACTGCAGCAGAATATCTCCGGCTGCTGGGACACAAGAGCCGTAGGAGCGGATCTTGGAGATCCGCTCCTACTGTAACTCTGGACCACCACCGGTCGGCCGGTTCAAGGAGCGGTGATATCCGCCGCCCCGACTCGTACTGGGACACCTCAAGCCAGCCTCATGACACGGAGACCAATAACCTGGACCGAGGCCGACCCTGTGTTAGGGCAAGATGAGGGTGCCCGACATGTTCCTAACGAAGACTGGGCTGGACTGTCCGCCCACCGGTGGTCCGGTGTGCACAACCGCCGTGAACGTCATCGTGCCGCGCGCGTTCCTGTACGTACCCGTGCCGCCGGTAATCCGCGCCGAGCCCGCGAAGCTGCCAGGCGACACCACGTGGCCCTTGAGCGAGAACTTGATCGTGCCTTCGGGGTAGAACATGATCCAGTTGCCGGTAAACGCCGGATAGATATTGGTTCCTCGCACCGCTCCACGGACGGCCACCCGGCCGATTCGGCCGTCACTGATGCCTACGCCAGAGTTGGCGCCGCTCAGCGGTGGGTTTCCGGTTGATGAGGTTTGAAAAAACACCTGGGTCAAGGTCACGCGCTCGCGAACGGTCTTCGCTGCACCCCGCCCGAGGGCGCTGGCCGAAGAAGGAACTGTAAGTACCACTCCCAACGCACCGACCGCAAGCACCGTGCGCCTAACCGTCATGAGCGAGACAGCAACTCGCCTCTTGGACAACATCTGCCTTCATCCTTCCCATCGTTTTGCTTTCGATTGCAATCAGATGCCTCAGGCACTCACGGCCGAATCTGAGATTTCTAGCGACCACAGATTTCGACGGTCCCCCGCCAAGCTCCCGCTGCCGACTTGCGCGAAACCGACCCGCCGAATCGCCGCGCAGCCGCGAGGGGCGCGCACCCGAAGCGCCGCCGGTATGCCGGCTACCCCGCAAAAGCGCCTCGGCACCTCAATACCGATCCCCGTTAGCCCTGTGATCACCTCCTCTGCGCCGCCAGCCCTACCGCTCTTCTACCACCCCGGAAGCCACCGCGCAAGCTCAAGGACGGTGGTCCCGCACTGCTGTAATGCAGAACACCCACGACGGCAGCGCCGGCACTGACCCCCGGATGACCAGCGGCACCCACCGCTGTCAGCTACCGGCAACTCGTAGCCGCGACGATGGCGCCGCGGATTGTCGACCCTTATATTGGAAGCTCCGGCAGCCTTGTCCTCGAGGCCACCGCTCGTGCATTCAGTGCACGGCACCTTCGGTGTTAGCCGAGAGGCGATCGTCCGCGCCAGCGCAGGGTCGGGGGCGCCCCCGCATAGCGAGCTGAAGCTCGTTGTCGCGCGACCAGCACTCCGGCGATCCCTTTCGCCGCTGCTCCGGAGGGTTCCCGGCGAGTGCCTTGGCGACAAGTCAGTCATCAGCGGATCGCCGGCCGCAACCGACCGGCCATGAGCGCGCTCAGTCGTCCTCTTGGAACGGGAGTTGGAAAATAGCGCGCGTCAACGCTGCTCAGGCTAAGGACTTGCGATCTGGGGACGCTCATTCAGGATCGTTGCCAGATCGAGCGGATGCTGAGCGGTTTGATGGGAGGCGTGTGAGCAATAAGTCCGGGAGGTCCTTGTTCAGCGCCGCTTGGTCCGAGCATCGCTCCGGCCCGGTTCCGTAGCGGATTGAGGCGGCGAGCTAGGGGGATCTAGAGTCCAACCCATGCCGCGCCACGGACGCGCTGCTGCAGCCGCTGTGGGCTTGCGTAGCGAGCCCATAGCGCTGTGCTTGGCGCTGACGGCGGTGGTGATCCTGGATGGTGCGACGATCGCAATCGCGCTTCCGACGCTCCAGAACGGGCTGTCGTTGTCGGTGGTCCAGTTGCAGTGGGTCGTTAACGCGACGTCGATCGCGTGGGCAGTCTTGCTCGTTCCGGCGGGGCGGCGGGCTGACCGCATCGGCCACTGGCCGAGCGTGCGACAGGGACTGGTGCCGCTGGCGGTGGGATTCGGGTGCGCGGCGGCGGCGCCCGATTTCGCCGTGCTGATCGTCGGCCGGGTGGCGCAGGGCATTGGTGCCGCTATGACCACACCGTCGGTGATCGCGCTCCTGGTCCAGGCTGCTCCGAGCGAAGAACGCGGCGAGGCATTGGGGCGATTCGGTGCTGTGCTTAGCCTTCTCGAGCTCCTCGTCCCGGTGTCTGCGGGGCTGCTGGTCGTGGTGCTTGGGTGGCAATCTGTGTTTGTGAGTGGTCTGCTGTTCTCGCTCATAGCGTGGGGGTTGGTCCGCCGGCGCGGTACAGAGCCGGCCGGAGCGGCCCCGGCTGCGATGGACTGGGCTGGAACGTTGCTGCTGGCCGCGACCGTGCTGGCGGTGGTGCTGGGCACGATCCAGGTGCACAGCTCTGGCATTGGATCGCTTTCCGCGCTTGCTCTGTTCGGAGCGGCGGTCGCGGCGGCAGCGGCGTTCGTGGTTGCGGAGCGTCGGTCTGACGCGCCTACGGTGGACCTCACTCTTTTTCGGTCGGCACAGTTTTCGGCCACGCTGGCCGTGTTGCTCTTCGTCTTCTTTGCGATCGGTCTCTACCTCTTCTTTATTACGATCTACCTGCAGCGAGCCCTCCACATGTCGGCGCTGCTCGCCGCGGTCGCGCTGGTACCGATATCGCTGTTCACGATTCTTCTCAGCACTCACATCGGGAAGCTCGGCGATCGCACGACTCACTATCCGCTGGTCATCGCAGGCCTGTTGATTTTCAGTGGTGGGTTGTTGCTGACTGCCTCCGGCACGAAAACCCTGACCTACGTGGCCTTGCTGCCCGCGATCATTGCTTTAGGTGTGAGCATGGCCCTGGTCCGTGGGCCCCTTCTCAGCCTGTTCTACATCTCCGTTCCAGACCACCAGGCCGGGATGCGCACCGCTATCTCTGAGGTGGTGGGACGGCTGGGCGGCGTTTTGGGAGTAGCGATCGGGGTGACGATATTTCTCGCGGTCACCACCGCGGATCTTAACGCGAGCCTGCCGGCGGCTGGCTTCCATCACCACGTCGCCACCACGGAGCTGCAGGCGCTGTGGTCGAACCCCACTTCGACCAAGCGGCAGTACCGTGCTCTACCGGCCCCGGCTCGCCAGCAGCTGTTTAAGATCGTCACGGACTCGGCGAACGATGCGCTCGCCGTGACCCTCTTCGTGTGTGTCGCGCTGGTGGGTGGCCTGGGGGTGCCGTTGATCGGATTAGCCGCGTACCGATCGCGGCGCCAGGGCCACGGTCGCTTCTCGTCGTCGAGTTTCTGATTAAAGGTCCCAGCAATCCCGTCCGATCCAGTCACCACCAGATAGCCAGCACCCACGACGCCCCACCTACGATGATTTCAACCTTCGACATCATGCCCTGGCAGATGGACCCTGGCGAGCGTGCAGCTCTCGAAGGGCTGCTGTGCCAGATTAGGCCCAACCTATCGATCGAGATCGGCACGGCTGACGGGGGGTCGCTCAGGTCGATTGCCCAGTACAGCGGTCACGTGCATTCGGTCGACCTAGCCGCTCCGCCCGACGACATCAACGAGCTGACGAATGTCACGGTTCACACTGGCGATAGTCACGTACTACTACCGGAAGTGCTCGCACAAAGCGCGCGTGACGGCCAAAACGTAGATTTTGTACTCGTAGACGGTGACCATACGCCCGATGGGGTAGAACGGGACACACGCGATTTGCTTGCCTCCGCGGCTGTCAACAGGACGGTTATCGTCTTTCACGACACGATGAACGATGCAGTGCGAGCGGGCCTAGCTCACGTCGACATCGAGGCCGAGCCGAAAGTCACCCACTACGACCCGGATTTCTTGGCCGGGCGCCTTCACTACCGCAGCGACCTTCATCATCAACTCTGGGGTGGGTTCGGCGTGATGGTTTTAGGTGCGGCCAGCCGCTCCAGCATTCGTCCATCCGGAGTCGATCCCACTGCGTATGCCACGTACGACTTGGTGGCTCCGGTACGTGACGCTCTGGTTGCGCAGGAGCGCAATGGCGATCCAAGCGGACCCAGCTGGGTTCGACACGCTCTCAGGCTGTCTCGCGCGGGTGACGATGAACTGTTACATCTACGTGCCGAGCTAGCCGAGCTTCAACGTGCTTTTGACGAGGTCACGACCTCCAAGAGTTGGCGCCTGACGGCCCCGCTGCGTGCGACCGCGAGGCTGATGCGAAACGGCCGGACGTAATTGGCTGTGACCAGCGCGCGGGATCAGCCTGCCTAACGCTGGCGAAGCTCGATCTCGATTGGCTCGGGCTCCCGCCAAGGGGCTTCTGAAGTCCGCGCACGAAGCGCGCCCATGTCGCTCTTCGTCGTATCGGCCGGCACGCTGCAGACGATCGCTTCCGTTTGTCGAAGCCGGATGCAGCGGACGAGTCTTTAGGCGACAAACCACGCCTTCGGCTTTTCCACAGAACCATCGTCTCAGAGGTCGGTCGCGCTCGGCGGCGGCGCGCCGCACGATCCTGTTGGCCTGACGCGTGGCGTGAGATTTTCTCTACGGCTTCACGGGCGGATCGCTTCGCTCGCCGCCGGCTGCGCGGGCTGCGGGCGCCCCGCTAGCGCTCGCGTTCTCGCCCAGCGGCCACCCTCCGACCGCCACCCACAGGGTCTTCGACACCGACCTCACGAGGCAGCTCGTCCGCCATCTCGGAGCCCAGCATGTCGAGTCCGACGCCGCCAGCGCCGACCGTTGAGCAGCTCGGCTGCCGCTCCGCGGCGGCTCGGCTCTGGTGCCTGCGACTGGCACGGCACCGCCGCTTGCATCTGTTCGCTCCAGCCGCGAGGATAGGCCGCGCCACCGTCGAGGAAAGGACATCACATGATCTACGTATGGCGAGCGAGCTGGAAGCCCGGCCTGTCCCGCGAGCAAATGGACGGTGCCCTGATACGGCGCGCGAGCTGGTCGTATCCCGAGGGTCTCAACGCGCTCGCCGAATATTGGCTGTCGGGCTCCAGCCCGGTGGTCATTTCGGTCTTCGAGACCGATGAGTACGGCCCGATCCTGGAACTCGGCCTCACCTGGCAAGACGTGTTCGAGATCTCGTGCGACGCAGCATGCACCGCCGAACAAGGTCTCCAGCTGGGCCCGGCAATCCTGGAGCGACGCCAGGGCTAGACCGCGGCGCGCGATAGCTCGATCCATCCGGTCCGACCGGAAGCAAACCACCCGCCCGAGCTGCCGCACGCGGTCGCCGGCCCGGAACGTACCCGTGCGCGAGCGGCGGGGCCCCTTCGGCGCTCAATCAGCATTGGGGTATCGAAGACGGGGCAAGACGGTCTGGGTCCTCGGTGGGACCGTGGAAGCCCATCCACGCGCCCACGTGAGCCGCGTGGTCTACGGCGCCCTGCGGGCGAGTCTCGCCATGATCATCCAGATGCCCGCGGCATCCATGCCAGCTGCATCAACGACCGCCGACCAGTCGACCTCGCGAGCAGCGCCAGCCCCCACCGCCTCCCGGCCCGAAGCTGCATGGACCAGCTGCCAGTCGCCGGCCGCGACGTCGCACACCACTGACACACCGCCGCCAGCAAGTCCGCTCAGCAGCCCGGGCCTCAGATCCGCCAGACCCCCGGCAACACGCCGAGACGCGGCCGGACCCGCACCCGAACCCGGCCCCCCCAGATGCCTGATAGGGACCCGATCCAGGTTGTGGCCCTCCGCGCGTCCGGCTACCAGCGTGCGCGACGATCGCTCTCGTCTTCTCGCCGACCGAGTCCACTGCAACCGGTTTGGCGACGTAACGATCGCGCGAGGCGAGGTGGTTGTGCGCCAGGGCACGCGACTGCTCTCGCCCACAGGCACCAGCGCGACCACGCGCCCCGGCGCTACTGGTGCTCCGTGGAAGCAGCCACGCCATCGGCGTGATCGCTTAAGGCGTGACACAGCCGCCGCGGTGGCGCAGGTGGCGTCGCTGCTCTTCTGCACAGAAGCAAGTCGGCGCTAGCCGCATCAGACTTAGCAGCTACCGCGGCTTGGACGACTACCAGCACGTCGGTCTCGTCGGCAAAGACTGCCGCACAGCCCTGGCAAAGCGGGCATCCGCTGCCGCCGAGCCGACACCTGCGGCGAGCCGTTATCCGGGGCCGGCGGCTCTGCAAGCAGGCAAGCAGCAGCCAACTCGTCCGCCGTCGGACTGCCGCTCACCAGCGCAGACCAGCCGTCATCTGGAGGGCTGACCTTTCCTTCAGAGTGCCGTCACTGTCAGAGTGATCGGTCGTCTGGGCGATGACGTCCGACCGGTCCGGTTGGTTCCCGGGCTGGCGACGGGCTGACTCTCGAGTGCCGCGTCGACCGCCTGGGCCTGACCGGTAAAGCTCTTGTCGTCCGTCGCCGCCCGAG
>JAFASF010000282.1 GCA_019244745.1 Solirubrobacterales bacterium
CGCGAGTCGACCGTCTGCGACTCGGGCGCCACGGGCAGCTCGACGGTGAAACTGGTGCCCTGACCGGGCAGCGACGTCACCGAGATGCTCCCGCCGTTGGCCTCGACGAACCCTTTGGCGATGGCCAGGCCCAGCCCCGAGCCTTTCCACGCCCGGTGACCCGGCTGTGGGCCCCGGTAGAACGGCTCGAATACGCGGTCCTGCTCGGCCCGGCGGATCCCAGGCCCCTGGTCGACGACCCGGATCACCACCTGGTCGCCGGACACTCGAGCATGCACCGAGACCGGCAGGCCGCCCGAGTACCGGCGCGCGTTCTCCAGCAGGTTCACGAACACCTGCTCGAGCTGCGCCGCGTCCGCCAGCACCACCGGCACATCCGGGTCAACGGACAATCGGACCTCCCCCGGCGTCGTGCTCAGCGCATCGATGGCGGCGAGGAGCACCTCTTCGATCGAGATCCAGTTGCGCCGCGGCTCGGCCCGGCCGGCCTGCAGGCGGGAGAGGTCAAGCAGCTTGTCGATCAGCGCGGACAGCCGCTCTCCCTCCTCGACGACCGCGGCGCTCAGCTCCGTGCGCTCCTCGCCCGTCAACGACGCCGCGCCCAGCGCATGCCCGGCGGCCACGATCGCGGTCAGGGGCGTACGGAGATCGTGCGAGACGGCCTGGAGGAGCGCGGTCTTGAGCTCGTCGCTGCGACGGAGCGCGGCCGTCTCGACCGCCTCGGCTTGCATCGCGTCGCGGTCCAGGGCGATCGCCACGAGCGCTTCCAGGGAAGGCACGACGTGGGCGCGCAGACGCTCCAGGGTCTCGGGCGACAGATTCTGCGGTATCAGCAGCGTCGCGATCTGCTCCCCCCGGCCGCCGTGCAGGGGGATCGCCACTCGGCGACTGTCGGCCGCAGCCGTCCCGAGCTCGATCGCGGCCGACGGCATCATCATCGCGGTGGCGACCCGCCTGGCCGTGACCCCGAGTGCCTCCCGAGTCTGCGCGCCGGCCAGCAGCTCGCGGGCGAGCCCGGCCGCGATGTCCGCCTCCTGACGGCGTCTTGAGGCCTCGAGCGCGCGGCTTCGCGCGATGTTGGCAAGCGTGCTGACCGCCGCCGCGGCGATCGTGAACGCGGCCAGCGCCACCCAGTTGCGCGAATCGGCGATCGTGAACCGCCCGACGGGCGGGATGTGGAAGAAGTTGAACGCCGCGGCGCTCGCGACCGAGGTGAGCAACCCCAGGGCGAGCCCCCAGTAGGCGGACACCAGCAGCACGGCCGGCAGGTAGACGACGCTGAGCGAGACCGCCGGTGCGACCGCCTTCAACGGGTAGATCGCAGCCGTCGCGACTGCGACCGCCAGCGCGGCAAAGGCCAGTCCGGCCCACACCGGCGGGCGTTCGCGGGTGAAAGGCTGGAGCTCTGCGTTGCGAGGAGCCACGGCGATCAGCGTACGCCTACCAACCACCCCGAGCGCCCTGGCGCTGCGAGGCAAATCATGGCAAGCTTTGCGCAGCGATGGTCGAGCCGCCAGCATTCGAGGTCGCGATCGAACGGACCCCGAGTGGCGCGATGATTCGCGTCCGCGGGGACATCGACATCGCGACCATCGCACAGCTCCAGGAGGCGCGGGAGCAGGTAGTGGCCGAGAACCCGCAAGCGATCGTGATCGATCTCGGCGAGGTGCAGTTCGTCGACTCCTCGGGCTTGAAGTTCCTGCTGCAGACCTATGCGCTCTCGTTGCGCGCCGGCTGGAGGCTGGCGCTCCTCAGGCCCCGGGAAAACGTGATGCAGACCTTCGTGCTCACCGGTGCCCACGAGCAGCTGCCGTTTGCCGATCGCGACGAAGCTGCCGGCGATGTGTGCGGCCCGGCCGATGAAAGCGCCAGCTCGCGACCCGAGCGGGCGGTAAGGGTCGACATCGACCCGTCGGTGCAAGCGCCGAGTGAGGCCCGCGCAGTCCTTCAGGAAGTGATCGCAGATCATCCGCTCGCCGCCAACCACCTCGACACGCTCAGGTTGCTCGTCTCAGAGGTCGTGACGAACGCGGTCGTGCATCCGGTCGTCGAGGACGAGTACGAGATCGGGTTCAGCGTGGCGGTAACCGATGAGCTGACCCGCGTGGTGGTCAGCGACGCCGGCGCGGGCTTCGAATGGCCGGCGGAGACGTCTCGCAGGGAACTCGGCGGTTACGGGATCCTGTTGATGGACAGGCAAGCCTCGCGCTGGGGGACGCTCCGGGCGCCGGGCCGTTTCTCGGTGTGGTTCGAGGTCGATCACGGACTCGCCGGCGGCGGCAGCGGCGAGCGGCGGGCGGCCTAGGCTCGGGTCGGTCTCACTCCACCTTCACGACCACCGCCGTCACGTCATCCTGCAGATTCCCGCCGGCCGGGAGCACCTCCTCGAGCACCTGCCGGCACAGGGCCCCGGGCTCCTCGGATCCGGAACGTACGGCATTGGCCAGCCGCTGCAAGCCGACCTCGAGCGACTCGCCGCGGCGTTCGATCAACCCGTCGGTGTAGAAGACCAGGATGCTGCGCTCGCCGATCGACGCCTGGAAGTCCTCGTAGACGAGCTCCTCGAAGCCCATCAACCCCTCGCCGCCGTCGAGGAAGCGCGTCTCGCCGCCGGGGGCGCGCAGCAAGGGGGGCGGATGGCCCGCGCTCGCCCACGAGATCGAACCTCCCCGCGGGTGGATGGTCGCGTAGAGCACGGTGAACATCTCGTCCTGGGCGAGCGCGAGCTGGTGCCGGTTCAGGCGCGTCAAAACGTCCGCGGGGGTACGCCGTCCGTCGTCCGCAACCGCGAACGCGCGAGTGACACTGCGTAGCTGTCCCATCGCCGAGGCCACCGGTATCCCTCTGCCGGCGACATCCCCAACCACCACCCCGAGCCGGCCCCCCGGCAACACGAACGCGTCGTACCAGTCGCCCCCCACCTCGGCGCCGACGCCGGCGGCTTCGTAGTGGGCGGCGAGCGTGATCCCGTCGATCTCCGGAAGCTCCTTGGGGAGCAGGCCGCGCTGAAGCTCGACCGCGATGCGGTGCTCCTGCTCGTGCAGTTGCGCCCGCCGGATCGCCAGCGCCGCACGGTCGCCGGCGTCGTACAGAAGCGAGCGCTCCGCGGACGAAAAGACGCGGCCCGGGGCAAGCCCTAGGCGCAGCGCGCCGCCCGTCTTGCCGTCGATGACCATCGGGACCTCCACCCATTGTTCGAGCGGCGCGTCGGGCTGGTCGGGGTCGAGCAACTCTGCGCGTCGCTCGGCGGCCCGAACGAGGATCGGGTCCTCGGCGTCCCCAACCGAGCTGAGAGCTACCTCGGCGACCTCGGCGTCGAACAGCTCGGCCAGTCGGGGCGCCAACTCCCGCAACACGTCGTTGAGCGACAGAGAATCGATCGCGCCGCTCAACGCCTGGAGCTTGGCCAGCCGCTCGGCGCTGGCCTCGGCGTGAGTGCGGGCGGCGTGCTCCATGAGGAGCTCCGCTCGAGCCTGCTCGGCCCGCCGCCGGGGTCGGAGGTCGACCCACTGGGCCAACAGCAGGGGCTCGATCAGCTCCGTGGGCTCGATCGCGGAGGCGACCAGGGTCACCCAGACTTCGGTGCCGGTTTGGGTGATCAATCGCATGTCTGCGCCGTGGGGGGCGGAGCCGTCGACCTCGGGCTGCTCGCGGGTCGCGTCGTCGAGAGCGGCGAACAGCGCCTCGCGATCCTCGCTGTGGCACAGCTCGGCGACCGGCAGACCGCGCAGATCCTCCGGATCGCGTCCGACGAGCCGGGCAAACGCGGGATTGGTGCGGACGATCGCGCGCTCGCCGTCGAGCACGGTGCGGCCGATCGGAGCGGCCTCGAACACCGCCTCGAGCAGCGCCTCGGAACGTTTCAGCGCGCGCCGGTTGCGCTCGAGCTCGGCGAATACAGCCACCTTGGAGCGCAGCAGCTCGGCATCGAAGGGCTTGAGCACGTAATCCACCGCACCGACGCCGTACCCGCGAAGGATGTCCCCGACCTCGTCGCGCGCGGCGGTCAGGAACACGATCGGAATGTCCCGGGTACGCGCGCGCCCCTTGACCAGGCGAGCCGTCTCGAGTCCGTCGAGGTCGGGCATGCGCACGTCGAGCAGGATCAGCGCAAAGTCGTGCTCGAGCAACAGGCGCAGCGCCTCCTCGCCCGAGCCTGCCGCGATCAGTGGATAGCCGAGGGGTTCGAGCACGCTTTCGAGGGCGCGGAGGTTCTCGGGCCGATCGTCGACCAGAAGGATCGGCAGCGCCCGGCCGGCGATCAGCTCGGTCGCGGCGCCTCGCTCGGAGCGCTCCGCCGGGGGAGGATCTACGCCTCGAGCCACACGCGCATCATCGAGACCAGCTGCTCGACATCCACGGGCTTGGTGATGTAGTCCGACGCCCCCGCGGTGATCGCCTTCTCGCGGTCGCCCTTCATCGCCTTTGCCGTGAGCGAGATGATCGGCAGATGCTCGAAGCGCGGCATCGAGCGTATCGCGCGCGCCGTCTCGTACCCGTCCATCTCGGGCATCATGATGTCAAGCAGGATCAGATCGGTGTTCGCGTGTTGCAGCAGCCGCTCGATCCCCTCGCGTCCGTTCTCGGCAAACACGACCTTCATCCCCCGTTGCTCCAGCGAGGAGGTGAGGGCGAACACGTTGCGGATGTCGTCGTCGACGACGAGCACCTTCTTGCCCTGAAGCGGCGCGTCGCCGGTGCGAAGCGCGCCGAGCATCCTCCGGGTCGGCGCGGGCAGCTGCGCCTCGACTCGGTGCAGGAACAGCGCCGCGCGATCGACCAGCCGCTCCGGTGAGTCGGCCACGGACATCACGGCGGTCTTAGACAGCGCCTCGAGGAGCGCCCGGTCGGTGTTGTCGAGCTTGGCGGTGGCATACGCGATCATCCGGCGCTCGCGCAGGACCGCGTCCGCGCTCACGTCGCGCAGCAGCTCGATCCCCCTGCGGGGATGCGTGCCGATCACCACGACCGCGAGGTCGAACGCCTCTCGGCGAAGCGCGGCGAGCGCATCCGCCGCGTCGATCCGATCGAGCGCTACCTGGTCTGAGCCGGTGAGCAAGGCGAGCGTCTCGTGGTCGAGGCGCTCGTTCTCCTCTTCGATCAGAGCGATTCGCCGTTCCGGCATTCCCGTCAGGCGCTCGAGCTCGGCGAGGGCCTCCTCGAGCTCGGTGCTGCTCACCGGCTCCTCGACGAACATCGCCGCACCGGCGCGGAGCGCGTCGATCCGAGCCGCTCCGTCACCGATCATCAGCACCGGGACATGGCGCGTGTCGGGATGCTTCTTGAGCTGCCCGAGCACGGTATCGACCCGAGGCAGGTCGCCGGCGAGGACCACCGCCGCCGGCCGGTGCTCGCGCGCCAGACCGAGCGCCGACGTCGGGCGGGTCGCCAGGACGCCCTTCGCTCCATGGGCGTGCATGGTTTCGAGGAGCGCTCGCGCTCGCTCGGGTTGCGAGTCGATCACCAGCACCACGCGGTCATCGGACTCGAGCTGCACGGAGTCATCGGCCAGGGGAACGGCGGCGATCTCGGTCGATCGCCCGTTGGTGCGCGGCGCATCGGCGCGCAGCGGCGCCAGCGCCCCTCGCGGCTCGAGCGCCGGCTCGGCCACCCGCTCGGTGAGCGGCAGGAACAACGCGAACCGGCTGCCGAGGCCCGGCGTCGAGGAGACCTGGATCTCGCCGCCGAGCATCCGCGCGATCTCCCGCGAGATCGACAGTCCGAGGCCGGTTCCCCCGTACTTGCGAGACGTGGTGCCATCCGCTTGCTGGAAGGCCTCGAAGATCGCGTTCAGCGCGTCGTCGGATATCCCGACCCCGGTATCCGTGACCGTGAAGGAGATCACCTGCTCGGCCGCGCGCAGCGTCTCTGCTCGGAAGTCGTGGGGCTCGGGTGTTAGGCCGATCGCGAGCGTGACACCGCCCTCGTCGGTGAACTTGAACGCGTTCGACAGCAGGTTCTTGAGGATCTGACCGAGACGCTGCTCGTCGGAGACGATCGACGGTGGCAGCGCGGGGTCGATCTCGACCGTGAAATCCAGGCCCTTCTGCTCGGCCACGTGCCGGAACGCCCGCTCGGCATCCTCGTAGATGTCAGACAGGGCCACGGGCGCCATGTCGACCTCCATGCGCCCCGCCTCAACCTTCGACAGGTCGAGAATGTCGTTGATCAGCGACAGTAGATCGTTGCCGGCCGAGTGAATGGTCTGCGCGAACTCCACCTGTCGCTCGCTGAGGACGCCGTCCTCGTTCTCCGCCAGCAACTTGGAGAGGATGAGCATCGAGTTCAGCGGGGTTCGCAGCTCGTGCGACATGTTCGCGAGGAACTCCGACTTGTACTTCGACGACAGCGCGAGCTGCGCTGCCTTGTCCTCCAGGCCCCGCCTGGCCAGCTCGATCTCCTCGTTCTTGATCTCGATGTCGCGGTTCTGCTCGGAGAGCAGGCGCGCCTTCTCCTGAAGCTCGTCGTTGGTCTTGCGGAGCTCCTCGGACTGCTTCTGAAGCTCCTGGGTGAGGCTCTGCGACTGCGCCAGGAGCTCCTCCGTGCGGATGTTCGCCCGCAAGGTGTTGAGCACCACTCCGATCGTCTCGGTGATCCTGTCCAGAAAGTCGCGGTTGACGTCCGAGAAGGGCCGCAGCGAAGCCAGCTCGATCACGCCCAGCACCTGGTCTTCGAACAGCACCGGCATCACGATGAGGGCCGCGGGCGTGGCCTCGCCGAGGCCGGAGCCGATCTTGATGTAGCCGGGGGGCACGTCGCTGAGCGCGATCGTCTTGCGTTCGAACGCAGCCTGGCCGACGAGCCCCTCCCCGATCGCGAACCTCGTGGGCATCCTGGCGCGCCGCGGCGCGTAGCCGTAGGAGGCGATCAGCACGAGCTCGGTCCCATCTTCGGCGCCCGGCTCGGCGAGGAAGAACGCACCGTGCTGGGCGTTGACCGTCGGCGTTACCTCGCTCACGATCATCTGCGTGACCGCCGCCAGGTCGCGCTGGCCCTGGAGCATTCCGGAAATGCTCGCCAGGTTGGACTTCAGCCAGTCCTGCTCGGCGTTCCGCTGCGTCGTCTCGCGGAGGTTGGCGATCATCTGGTTGATGTTGTCCTTCAGCTCGGCGACCTCGCCCTGAGCCTCGACCGCGATCGAACGCGTCAGGTCGCCCTGGGTCACGGCCGTCGAGACCTCCGCGATCGCCCGGAGCTGGGTGGTCAAGGTGACCGCGAGCTGGTTGACGTTCTCGGTCAGTCGCCGCCATGTGCCCGAGACTCCCTCCACCTCGGCCTGACCGCCGAGCTTGCCTTCGCTCCCCACTTCCCGCGCCACGCGCGTGACCTCCGCGGCAAAGCTCGAAAGCTGCGCGACCATCCGGTTGAGCGTCTGCTTGAGCTCGAGGATCTCGCCGCGGGCGTCGACGGTGATGGTCTGCGTTAGGTCGCCGTTGGCCACGGCGGTCGCCACCTGGGCGATGTTCCGCACCTGATCGGTCAAGTTGCGCGCCATGAAGTTCACGTTGTCGGTCAGGTCCTTCCACGTCCCGGCGACGCCGGGCACCTGGGCCTGTCCGCCCAGCATTCCCTCGGTTCCGACCTCGCGTGCGACCCGCGTGACCTCCGCCGCGAACGACCGCAGCTGATCGACCATGCGGTTGATGGTCTCCGCGAGCGCGGCGACCTCGCCCTTGGCGTCGACCGTGATTTTTCTCGACAGGTCACCGTTAGCGACCGCGGTGGTGACCGTGGCGATGCTCCGCACCTGAGTGGTCAGGTTGGAGGCCATCAGGTTCACGTTTTCGGTCAGCCCCTTCCAGGTGCCCGACACGCCCTCGACCTCGGCCTGGCCTCCGAGAATCCCTTCCGTGCCCACCTCCCT
>JAFASF010000313.1 GCA_019244745.1 Solirubrobacterales bacterium
TGCACGCCCGGTCTGTCGACGACCGTTTACACCCCGGCGCTGAACAAGCGGGTCCGGGTCGAGCATCCGAAGGCGGTCAAGCACCCGGCGATCGACTGCTTCTACGTGTACCCGACGGTCAGCGGCCAGACGACGGGCAACTCGAACCTGCACATCGACCCCGAGGAGCGCTCGATCGCGCTCTACCAGGCCGCCCGCTACTCCCAGGAGTGCCGCCTATTCGTGCCAACGTATCGGGAGGTGACGCTGGAGGGCATCGGCCTCGGCAAGACGACGACCAAGCCCAACCCGGCGCTGGCGCTGGCCGACGTGCGCCGGGCATTCCACACCTATCTGGCCAAGTACAACCACGGCCGCGGGTTCGTGCTGATCGGGCACTCGCAGGGCTCGTTCGTGCTGCGCTCGCTGATCGCCAAGGACGTCGATCCCAAGGCCTCGGTGCGCCGGCGCCTCGTCTCGGCGATCCTGCTGGGCGGCAACGTGCTCATCAAACGGGGGTCCGACGTCGGCGGCGACTTCCACCACATCCCGGCGTGCCATCGGCCCAGCCAGATCGGGTGTGTGATCGCGTTCTCGACGTTCGATCAGCCGGTGCCGCCCGGCAGCTTTTTCGGCCGCCCTCTCCCGATCCTCGGCACCAAGACGCCGCCGAAGGACGTCGTCCTGTGCACGAACCCGGCTTCGCTCGGCGGCGGTTCCGGGCTCCTCGATCCGATCTTCCCGAGCGCCCCGTTCGACCCCAAGAGCGCGCTCGCGGCCGGGATCGCGATCCTCGGCATCAAGGCGCCCACTCCGCCGACGGTGTGGTGGAGCGCGCCGGGGTCCTACAGCGCGCGATGCTCATCCGCCAACGACGCCAATGTCCTCGAGGTGACGGCGCGCGACGGTGCCCGCACGCCGAATCCAAGCCCGGACGCCACGTGGGGACTGCACCTGATGGACGCGAACATCGCGCTCGGGAACCTGATCTCGATCGTCGGGAAGGAGGCCGCGGCGTTCGTCGCCAGGGGTGTGCTGGATCAGGGTTCGTATGGGACCCAAATCCAGCACGCCACACGCTAACCGCGAGCGGCCGGTGAGCCGCCGAGGAGTCGCTACGCTCACCGCCGGTGAGCGCGCCTCCCGTCATCACGTTCCTGTCCGACTACGGGCTCGAGGACGAGTTCGTCGGCGTGTGCCACGGCGTGATCGCCACCATCTGTCCCGAAGCGCGGGTGATCGACATCTCCCACGGGATCGCGCGCCACGATGTACGGACCGGCGCGGTGATCTTGCGCGCCGCGCTCGCGTACATGCCGCTCGGAGTCCATCTCGCGATCGTGGATCCCGACGTGGGAGCGGAGCGCCGGGCGGTGGCGCTCCGGCTGGCCGATGGCCGCGCGCTCGTCGGGCCCGATAACGGTCTGCTGTCGCTGGCCGCGGATCGTTTCGGCGGCGTGCTCGAGGCGGTCGAAATCGCCCACTCGAAGTACCGGCTCGAGCCCGTGTCGGCCACGTTTCACGGACGGGACATCTTTGCTCCCGTGGCCGCGCATCTCGCGGCCGGAACGCCGCTCGCCGAGGCCGGCGAGCCATGCGATCCGGACGTGCTCGTGCGGCTGGAGCTGCCGCGCCCGCGCCTCGCCGACGGCGCGCTGGTGGCGCACGCCATGTACATCGACCGGTTCGGCAACGTCCAGCTGAACGTGGAGCACGGGGACCTGGCGGACTCGGGGCTGAAGCTAGGCCATCACCTTGCGGTGCAAGCCGGTGCTGGCACCGCCCATGAGGCGCCGTTCGCCAGGACGTTTGCGGACGTGGCCGTGGATGAGCTGCTGGTCTACGAGGACGCCCACCGCCGGCTCGCGATCGCCGTCAACCACGGGAGCGCCGCGGACCGGCTGGGAGTGTCGGTGGACGACGAGCTTCGAATCAGGCCTCAGGGCTAAGTGAGCCTCGGCAGCCCGCGGGTTCACTTCCGGGTCGTCGACTCCACCAACGAACGCGCGCGCGAGCTGGCGGAGCGCGGCGCACCGCACGGCACGCTGGTCACGGCCGCGGAGCAGGTGGCGGGCCGCGGGCGCCAGGGCAGGACGTGGAACGCGCCCCGCGGCCGGGCCATCCTGTGCTCGCTCGTTCTCCACAAAGTCCCGCGGTTGCTGCCGCTGGCGGCCGGAGTCGCCGTCGCCGAGGTGGCCGGCGCCGACGCGCGCGTCAAGTGGCCCAACGACGTGCTTGTCGATGGGCGCAAGGTCGCCGGCATCCTCGTCGAGGGCCGGCCACAGGAGGGCTGGGCGGTGCTCGGGATCGGGATCAACGTGGCCGTGCGCCCGGAGGAGCTGCCGCCGGAGCTTCGCGACCGCGCCGGCACGCTCGGGCTCGAGCCCGATGCGATCGAGCCGCTGCTGGCGCGCTTGTTGGGGAGCCTCGAGCACTGGATCGCGGCCGACGTGGGGTCGGTGCTGGCGTCGGTACGCGGCCGGGACGAGCTGCTGGGCAAGCAGCTGCGATGGACCGGCGGTGAGGGGCGGGGCGCGGGGATCGACGGCGACGGGCGCCTGATCGTCGTCACCGACGGGGGTCACGTCGCGTTGGACGCCGGCGAGGTCCATCTGGTCGGCTGACGGAATCCCGAAGCCACCCCTCGTTCACGCGTGAACGTGGGAAGGCCGAGAAGAGCCATTGCCTTCTGCTGAGCCCGCGGGCAGACTCCCGGAAAGCTCGGGAGTGTCCGAGATCCATTGCTCAGTGCGCGGACGGGACGGAGATCCCGTCGCGAGGACCGGGCAAACGTAGCCTAGTTGGCCGGGGCGGCGGGTTACCGAGAGCGAGGGGCGGTTACGGAACGACTATGAGACGGCTCTTGGTCATCGCTGGATTGCTGATGACATTCTCAGTCGCACAACCAGCGGCCGCGGCGGCATCTGGGACGTTTTTGCTGGGGGACAAGAACGTGGAGTCCAGTCCGGATACGAATGGGTCGGGGATCACGCAGGCGTTCAGCTATACCGCTGTGGCGTCGGGCGTGCCGACGGACGTGGAGGTCTATGTCGGGTCGAACGCGGCGAGCGCGCTGCGGGCTGGTATCTACAGCGATTCGTCTGGCACGCCGAGCAGGCTGCTCGCGAGCGGGACGCTCTCGGCTGTGACTGCCAACGACTGGAATGACGTGCAGCTTGGCGGCTCGCCGCCGAGTCTGACGTCTGGAACGCGCTACT
>JAFASF010000381.1 GCA_019244745.1 Solirubrobacterales bacterium
GGCCCGAGATATACGCGCTCGAACATGAACGTGCGCAACGCGCTCATCGCGCCTCCGATCACCTCGCCCTGCACGATGTCCCCGGCGCGATCGGAGTGCTCGACGAGGTCGTGCACGAGCGTGTCGATCCGTCGCGTGCCGGTGTCCCCGAGGATCTCGATCGGTCCCGCCGGCAGGTTCTCGGCGCAGATCACGCCCGCGCGCACCGCGTCATCGATGTCGTGGTTGATGTAGGCCACCCGGTCGAGCAGCCTGACGATCTTTCCCTCGAGCGTCGCGGGGTCGGGGGCGCGGCCGGAATGGCTGAGGATCCCATCGCGCACGGGCATTGTCAGGTTGAGCCCCTGCCCGTCGCGCTCGAGCTTGTCGACGACCCGCAGTGATTGCTCGTGGTGCTTGAACGACTCACCGAAGCGCTCAGCGAGGCACCGATCGAGCGCTTCCTCGCCGACGTGCCCGAACGGCGGGTGACCGAGGTCGTGGCCGAGCCCGATCGCCTCGACGAGGTCTTCGTTCAGGCCGAGCGCGCGAGCCACCGTCCGCGAGACCTGGGTGACCTCCAAGGTGTGCGTGAGCCTGGTCCGGTAGTGATCGCCCGCCGGGGACACGAATACCTGCGTCTTGTGCTTGAGCCGCCGGAACGCCTTGGAATGAACGATGCGGTCGCGATCTCGTTGAAACGGCGTCCGGAGGCCGCAGTCGGGCTCGGGGCGCTCGCGCCGAGCCGGATACGAGCGAGTCGCCAGCGGCGAGAGCTCGCGCGACTCGCGAGCGTCGATCCGCTGCGCAAACGCGTCCGCGACGGATCCGCCGGGATGCTCGTGAATGGGCTGCGCGAGCTGATCGGTCACGATCCGATTCTGACACCGCGCCACGACGCCGACGCGGCGGCCGGCGGACGGGCGACCGTGGGGTGTGTGGTGAGCAGCGGCCGAAGCCGCACGTGCGCATGGTGTTCGGCCATCTCGGCGATCGCCCGCTCGGCCTGGCGCAGTGCCCGCTCGGACGCGTCGGGAGCCTCCGCGAGCGGTTGGCCGACCGCGGTGACGAGGAACCGGTAGCTCTCCTCCTCGAGCGGGAACGCGGCCGCCTCGCAGGAGCTGCAGACGACGCCGCCCGCGGCGGCCGAGAAGGCGTTCAGGTGTTCGGGCTCGCCACAGCCGGCGCACGCCCCAAGCTGCGGAAGGATGCCGGCGGCGAGCAGGAGCTTCAGGCGAAACGCGAGCCCGTTGGCCGGCCGAGCATGGGCGGGATCGGAGCCCAGCAGCGCGATCTCGTTGGCCAGCAGCCGGAACACCTCCGGATGAGGATCCGGAGTCTCGAACAGGCGGGCGACGGCGTCGCACGCTCGCGCGGCCGCATCGAGCGTGGCCGCGTGGTCGCGAAGCGCCGGGTGCGCGGCGATCGTGTCGACGCTCGTGACCGTGTACAGGTCTCCGCTTCCCTCGTGCAGAACCATCCGGACGTGGAAGAACGGCTCGAGCCTCGCCCCGAACCGGCTGCGGGCTCTGCGCGCGCCCTTGGCGATCGCACCGAGACGTCCGTGGTGGGGCGTGTAGAGGTGAAGGATCCGATCCGCTTCGCCGTAGCGGATCGAGCGCAGGACGATCGCCTCGGTCTTCAGCGGAGCCGCCACCGCATCCTCGAATCCAAGGCTATACTTTTTGAAGTCATGCCCGTGGTTACCTTGTATACGACGGACCGATGCTCTCGCTGCGCTAGCGCGAAGATGCTCCTCACCCGCCGGGGGATTGCCTATGAGGAGGTCAATCTGTCAAGGGACCCGGACGGTCGAGACGAGCTCCAGCGGCGCACCGGGATGTTCACCTTCCCCCAGATCGTGATCGGCGACCAGATGCTCGGGGGCTTCGAGGAACTGCTGGCCGCCGATCGGGCGGGACGGCTCTCCGCGGTGTCGCGGCCTGAGGCTTAGTGGCTTCTGTCGCAGGTCTGCGCGCCGAAGTGCCCCCGAGGCGAGGGGTGCGCTGGCAGTGCCCGCAGACGTAGGTTCCCCGGCCTCCGACGACGATCTTGCGCACGGGGCGTCCGCAGTTCGGACAAGGCTCGCCGGCTCGGCGGTGCACGAGGAAGCGGTCCTGAAAAGAGCCCCGGGCGCCGTCGATGTGGCGGAAGTCGTCGATCGACGCCCCCTTGGCTTCGATTCCCGCGCGGAGCGCCTCCTCGATCGCGCCGCGAAGCCGCGCCCACTGGACCGTGCTGAGGCGCCCCGCGGGCCTCAGCGGGTGGATGCCGGCGCGGAACAGCGCCTCGTCGGCGTAGATGTTCCCGACGCCCGCCACCCGGCGCTGGTCGGTGATGAACGACTTCACCGGCGCGGTGCGTCCCCGCGCGACTCGGCATAGATACTCGGTGGTGAACTCCGGCGTGAATGGCTCGGCCCCGATACGCGCGGCGAAGTATGCGTCACGGGCCCGCGCACCAAGCACCAGATGCCCGGTGCCGAACCGGCGCGGGTCGACGTAGATCAGGCGGTGGCCAGCGTCGAGGTTGAGCCGCACGCTGGTATGGGGAGGATCGGCGAGTGGGTCGAGCAACAACACGCCGGTCATTCGCAGGTGCATCAGGAGATACCGCTCGCCGGACAGCGACCACACCAGGTACTTCCCCGCGCGTCCCACCCGCTCGACCCCAGAGCCACAAAGCTCGGCCTCCACCGATGCCGGGGGCTCGGGCCGAGTCCACCGGGGATCGAGGATCTCGGCGCGGACGATGGTCCGTCCCTCCAGACGAGGCGCCAGCTGGCGCCGAATGGTCTCGACTTCGGGTAGCTCCGGCACGTAGGGCGCCAGCCTAGATGAACGACTCGCCGGGCAATCCCGGCGCGTCGCGGCCCGCCAACCAGATCAGTGCGCTTGCGCCTACGTCCGCGAGCGGACCGTCGTGGCGGCGCGAGGCGTGTCCTGCAAACGAGGCCAGCAGCGGCGCGTGCTCGCGGGTGTGATCGGTCCTGGGAGAGGTCACGTCACAACCGTGATCGGCCGTCAGCACCAACAGGTCCTCGGGCCCGAGCCGCGAAAGCCAGCCGGCGACGGCGGCGTCGATCTCGCGCAGGGCGCGGTGAAAGCCCGTGACGTCGTGGCGATGACCGTACACCTGGTCGGTCTCGACCAGATTGACGAACACCAGGCCGTGCTCGAGCGCCTCGATCAGCGCCTCGGTCTCGGCGAGTGCACGAGGATTTGTCGGCCCCGGGTGCTGAACGTCGATCCCCACACCCGCGAACAGCTGGCCGACCTTGCCGACGGTATGAACTGGGACGCTGGCCGCCTGCAGCTCCTCCAGGTAGCTCCGCGCGGGCGGCGCGAGGGAGAAGTCGCGCCTGCCCTCGGTGCGCTTGAAATCGCCTTCGGAGCCGGTGAACGGTCGCGCGATCACCCGGCCCACGGCGTGCTCTGAAGGCAGACGCGCGCGAACCTCCTCGCAAACGCCATAAAGCTCCTCGGCGCTCATCACGTCCACGTGAACGGCGAGCTGAAGCACCGAATCCTGGCTCGTGTAGACGATTGGCCACCCCGTCGCGAGGTGCTCGGCCCCGAAGTCCTCGATCGCCTCGATCCCGTTGGACCGCCGGTTGCAGAGGACGCCGCGGCCGCTGGCCGCCTTCACCAGCTCGATCACCTCCGAGGGAAACCCGCCCGGGTATGTCGGGAGCCTGGATCCCGTGACCACCCCCATCAGCTCCCAGTGGCCCGCGGTCGAGTCCTTGCCGGGTCCCAGGGCGTGCAGGCGGCCGTGGAGCACGGGAGCCTCCGCCGGCGGGACTCCTTCGAGCGAAAGGATCGACCCGAGCCCGAGGCGGCCGAGGGTGGGCAGCTCGAGCCCGCCCGCCCGCTGCGCCAGGTGGGCGAGAGTGTTGGTCCCGGCGTCGCCGTAATCCGCCGCGTCCGGCAACGCGCCCGCTCCGCACGCGTCGATCACGACCACAAAAG
This sequence comes from Solirubrobacterales bacterium, assembly GCA_019244745.1. Lineage (GTDB taxonomy): Bacteria > Actinomycetota > Thermoleophilia > Solirubrobacterales > Solirubrobacteraceae > Palsa-465. Next base: position 3,951 of record JAFASF010000381.1, read on the forward strand.
CGCGTCTCATGCAGGCGGCATGGTGCGACGGGGCACGGCGCGATTCTGCCACTCCGCTAGCCGCGCTTATGAGCGGGCGGCAGAGCGCCTCACTCCTCGCCGTCCCAGTAGTCCAACCGCTCGATCCGCGCCACCACGCCGAGCCCACGGAAGGAGAGCTTGCTCGAGCGCGGGTAGAAGCAGATGTCGCCGGGCTCCCGCGTCCCGTACGCGAGGTAGGTGAGACCCCGCGCGCCGGCTCGGAACATGTGCGCGACGCCGGTCCCAGCCGGCCGCGCGACCACTGAGCCCGCTCGAACCGGGCTCTCCTCCTCGTCCAGCACAAGCACCCCGTCGCCATCGAGGATTACGAAGAGCTCCTCTTCGAGGGAGTGACAGTGCTGCGGCACCGAATCCCTGCCCGGGTCGACTTTCACATGCTGGATGCCGGTCTTCACCGATCCCGCGGCGCGACCGAGGTTGCGCCGCGTCGCCATCACCCGCCCGCGCCCGAAACGCGTGGGCTCGACCTCGTCGACGTTCACGATCGTCGATGGTCGCGGACCCACGTCGGGCGGCAGCTCCGGGGGTCCGAGCTCCGCCTCGCGGACGAACTGGACCGGGGCGCCGTCAACGGCACCGGGAACGCTCTCCACGGCCCGGTTTCCAACCAGCGAGATGCCCAGGCGCGGGAAGCCCACGCATTCGTCGTACTCCCGCTGCCCGAAGGCGAGGATATCGAGCGGCTCTAACGCGTGCAGGCTGTGCGCGCCCTGGCCGGGGCGATAGACGATGCAATCGCCGGCGCGGACTGCGGCCGTCCTCCCGGCTTGCCAGGAAAGTCCGCGCCCGTCGAGCACGTAGAAGATCTCCTCCTCGCGCCCGTGCTCGTGGGCCGGCGTCGACCACCCTCCGGCCGCAAACTCGATCCTCCGTGCGCCCACGACCACGCTGCCGGCGCTCTCACCGAGGAGCGTCCACCGGCCCTTGAGATGACCGATGCTGCGCTCGCGCGAACGGGCTTCATCGAAGTGGGTCAGACCCATGAAGCGGCGAAACCAGCCCGGCTAAGCCGGCCCCACATGGGCGCGCGGGTGGGCGTCGAAGTAGACGTCGCGCAGGCGCTCGGTGGAGAGGTGCGTGTAGATCTGGGTCGTGCCGATGTCCGCATGACCGAGCATCTCCTGCAGAGAACGCAGATCGCACCCGCCCGCGAGCAGGTGGGTCGCGAACGTGTGCCGCAGGGTGTGGGGGCTCATCCGCCCCTCGAGGCCAGCCGTGCGCGCGTGGCGCTGGACGATCTTGTAGAGGCCCTGGCGCGAGAGCGCGCCGCCTCGCAGGTTGACGAACACCCGGATCTCATCGCGGAGCCCCACCAGGCGCGGGCGCCCCTCCTCGAGGTAATCGCGCAGGCTGGCGACCGCCCGGCTGCCGACCGGGACGAGCCGCTCCTTCGAGCCTTTGCCGCGAGCGCGCAGTAATCCGACCTCGAGGTCGAGCTCGGGGAGCCGCAGCGCGATCGCTTCCGACGCGCGCAGGCCGCAGGCGTACATCGTCTCCAGCAGCGCCCGGTCGCGGAGCGCGGCCGGCGAGGAGCCGCGAGGCTGCTCGAGCAGGCGCGCGACCTCATCGCGGGTGAGGACCTTGGGCAGGCGCGCACGGGTCCGGGGAGCTCGCAGCTCCGCCGTCGGGTCATGGTCGATGATCCCCTCGCGCCGGAGGTGTCGGTAGAAGGAGCGCAGGCACGCGGTCTTGCGTTGGAGCGTCGCCGGCGCGACCGCCGGGCGCTCGCCGTGTCCCTCGGCGAGCTCGGACACGAACGCCGCCAGGTCCCCGGGCGCGACCGCCAGCGGGTCCAGGCCCCGGCGCGCCAGGAACTCCCCGTACTGGTGCAGGTCCGAGTTGTAGGCCTCGAGCGTGTTTCGAGAGAGGCCGCGCTCGAGCTCGAGGTAGGCCAGGAAGTCCAGCGTCTCCTCGACGAGGCGCCCGGGCGCGGCCGGTGCCTCGCTGCTCACCATGAGCGCGTATTCGGGATGAGGGGCCCGGTTCCTGCCGGCATCCACATCACCTCTGGCTATGGAGCCAGAGCAACGCGATCAGCGACTTCGAGTCCTGGCAGGCTGCGATCGCCTGGTCGATGCTTGCGAGCGGCCACGCGACGATGTCGATCCGCTCGTCCTCGTCGAGCTTGGCACCGGCGGCGTCCGACAGGTCGGTGGCGTGATACAGCCACACGCGCTCGTCGCTGAAGCCCGGGCTCGTGTAGAACGACAGCAGCTCGCGCCAGTTCTTCGCCTGCTTGCCGATCTCCTCCTGCAGTTCGCGCTTCGCGGCGTCGAGGCGAGACTCGCCGTCAACGTCGAGCTTGCCTGCGGGGATCTCGAGCGACGAGGGGGCACCCACCGCCTCGCGCGGCTGCCGGGTGAGCCAGACGTGCTCCTCGTCGACCGCGAGGATTCCGACCGCCCCGGGATGCCACACCTTCTCGCGGCTGACCTCGCCGCCGTCGCGGTAGCGAAAGCGCTCGATGCCGACCCGGACGAGCTTGCCTTCCCACGTGGTCTCTGAGCCGAGGGAGGTGAAGTCCGCGGTCATCGCCGCCCATCTTCCCGTACGCCGCCGCCCGCCTCCTCGACCAGCGCGGTCGCGACCTCGAGCATGCCTTCGAGTGCCTCGACGCTCACCCGCTCCCCCGGCTCGTGGTTTCGCTCGGTGCCGTTGGCCAGGTTCGTGCAGGCGAATCCTGCCGCGATGAATGCGTTGGCGTCGGATCCGCCGCCGCTGACGATGTGGCTGGGCTCGTAACCGCAGGCCCTCAGCGCGCGCTCGGCGAGCATCACTCCAGGCGCCCGGGGCTTCGTCCGGTAGCCCGTGAAAACCCGCTGGACATCGATGTCGAGGTCGCACTCGGAGGCGTTGGCGGCCTCCTCGAGGTGATCGATCATCTCGGTCGCGACCTGCTCGACGCGGACCTCTTCGATTCCGCGGGTCTCAGCCTCGATCCTGCACCACTCGGGGATCACGTTCGTGGCCGTGCCCCCCGTGATCGTTCCGACGTTCGCGGTGGTCTCGGGATCGAGGCGCCCCAGACGCATCGACGAAATTGCCCGGGCGGCCGCCGCGATCGCGCTGCGCCCCGCCTCCGGCCGGATGCCGGCGTGCGCGGCTCGGCCGTGGAGCTCGGCGACGATCCGCGTGTGGGTCGGCGAGGCGATCACGATCTCGCCGACCGGCGAAGCGTGGTCAAACACGTATCCGAACTGGCTGCGAAGGCGGCGCACGTCGAACTCCTTCGCTCCCCACAGCCCGGTCTCCTCGCTGACGGTGAACAGCAACTCGACCCCGACCTCGGCTCGCTCGCGATCTCCGGCGAGCCGGCGCGCCAACTCGAGCGCCACCGCCACCGCCGCCTTGTTGTCGGCGCCGAGGATGCCCGCGTTCGCGTTCTCCCAGCCGCCGTCCGTGATCACGGGCTCGATCGGAGCGGTGAGCGGCACCGTGTCGAGGTGCGCGCAGATGAGGATGCTCTCCTCGCTGCTGCCCGGCACGCGGGCCAACACGTTGCCGGCGTCTGAGCCGGCGAGCGGGCCGGGAGCATCCTGCTCGACGTCGAGCCCCATCTGCCGCAGTTGCGCCGCGACCCAGTCGGCGCAGGCTCGCTCCCGGCCCGTGGGGCTCTCGATCCGGCAGAGCGCTGCGAACGTGTGGTGGAGCCGTTCGCGCTCCGCGTCGGTGGTGCGCCTCACAGGGGCGCGGCGGGCGAGGCGCCGACCGCTTCCTCCTCGGCGACCGCGGCGCCGTGCGCGAGCGCCGCACCGACGAACTCGCGGAACAGCGGGGCCGGCCGCTCGGGGCGCGACTTGAACTCGGGGTGATATTGCGATGCGACGAAGAAGGGGTGATCCTCGGGGCGCAGCTCGATCGCCTCCACCAGCCGGTTGTCGGGCGAGGTGCCGGAGCAGACGAGTCCGACCGACTCCAGTTTGCGCCGGAGGTGGTTGTTGACCTCGTAACGATGGCGATGGCGCTCGTACACGACCGGCTCCTCGTAGAGCCGGCGGATGCGGGTCTCTTCGTGCAGCTTGACCGGGTCGGCCCCCAGGCGCATGGTGCCGCCCATGTCGGCGATCTCCTTCTGCTCCGGCAGGAGATCGATGACCGGGAACGGCGTCTCGAGATCCATCTCGGTCGAGTTGGCGCCGTCCATGCCGGCGACGTGCCGAGCGAACTCGCTGACCGCGACATGCATCCCTAGACAGATCCCCAGGAAGGGGATCTTCTGCTCGCGCGCGATCTGGGCCGCCCGGATCTTGCCCTCCCATCCGCGGCCGCCGAATCCGCCGGGGATCAGGATCCCGCCGGCGCTCTGCAGCCGCGCGGCGACGTCCGGGGCGCTGACGGTCTCGGAGTCGATCCACTCGATCTCGACCTTGCAATCGTGATGCACGCCGGAGTGCCGGAGGGCCTCGGCGACCGAGAGGTAGGCATCCTCGAGCTGGACGTACTTGCCGACGAGCGCAATGCGCACGGTCCGGGTGGCTTCGCTGGCGCGCCGCGTGATCGCCATCCAGCCGCTGAGGTCGGGTTCGGGCGCCTGTTTCTCAAAGTACTCGGTGAGGATGAAATCGTCGACGCCCTCGGCGTGGAAGACCAACGGCACCTGATAGATGTCCGGGACGTCTCGAGCCGACACGACCGCCTCCACGGGGAGGCTCGCGAACAGCGCGATCTTCCGCCGGATCTCAGGCGACAGCGCGGACTCCGAGCGGCACACCACCATGTCCGGAGCGATTCCGATGCGCCGCAGCTCGTTGACCGAGTGCTGCGTGGGCTTGGTCTTGAGCTCGCCGGCGTGTCCGATGTACGGCACGAGCGTGAGGTGGATGAACATGCACCGGCGCCGGCCGACGTCGACCGGGAACTGCCGGATCGCCTCGAGGAACGGCAGCGACTCGATGTCGCCAACCGTGCCGCCGATCTCCGTGATGACGAAGTCCACGTCGGTCGCCTCGGCCATCAGCTTGATTCGCTGCTTGATCTCATCGGTGATGTGCGGCACGACCTGGACCGTCGCGCCGAGGTAGTCGCCCCGTCGCTCGCGGCGGATGACCGAGTTGTAGATGCCGCCGGCGGTGACGTTCGACGCCCGGCTCGTGTTCGCGTCGGTGAACCGCTCGTAGTGGCCCAGGTCGAGGTCGGTCTCGGCCCCGTCCTCGGTGACGAACACCTCGCCGTGCTGGTAGGGCGACATCGTGCCCGGGTCGACGTTGATGTACGGGTCGAACTTCTGCAGCTGGACGTCCAAACCGCGCGC
>JAFASF010000454.1 GCA_019244745.1 Solirubrobacterales bacterium
CAGAGGGGACGACCACGTCACCGTTCCCGGCGTCGCCTCCGGTGTCGGCGCCCGGGTGATGATCTCCCCGGTCCGCAAAGACGACACGCAAGGCAAGACGCGCGCCGTCACGCTCACGGTCGGCGCGGCCGCAGCCTCGAGCTAGCCAAACCGCGGCCCTCGGTTATCCGTCGCCGGCCGCCGTTATCCCGGGGCAAGGAGCGCGGTACATGGCCATCACGCTCGTCGTGGAACACGCCTGTAGCTTCCCGGACCGCCGGCGCACGACCGTGGATCAAACCTGAGACTCTTCCCGGGTCGGTCACGACAGCCTCATTCTCACGGGTCCGGCGGCGCGTTGTTCACCTTCGTTCGCGCCGCGCCGCGACCCTCGCCAACTCTCAGGACGTGCGAAATGGCGGCTGGTGCGCAAGGTAACACTCCGCGCTGGCAATGTGAGTTTCCGGTCAGGATTCTTGCTTGCGGCCGAAGATTCGCCGCAGCAACGCTCGCGCCTGGGCGCGCAGCAGCCGCCAGGCCAGCCCTCCGCCGGCCATCCGCGCCGGCGCAACGGCTTCTCCCGAGCGCAGCGTCCGCTCGACGCAGGCCGCAAACTCGGTGAACAGCTGTCGGCTGACGTCCCCCGCGAGCGAACGGCCGAACTGGGCGGCTCGGCCGCTCAGGTACAGCCCCGCCTCGGCTCGCAACGTCGCGCCCCCGTCGCTCGCGGCGTGGGCGGAGAGGGTAACCAAGGCTTGGATGCCGCTGCCGGACGGGTCCCGGCCGGCCGCCACGGCGCGGAGCCGTCGTCCTTTCGAGTCGCGCTCGAGCACGCGTGCGGCGCCCGCGAAGTTCATCCGCATCGGCCCCAGGTGTACGCGCACCCGTCCCGAATAGGTGTCATCGCCCGCCTCGGTGTCGAGCTCGACGCCCGGCATGCAGCGGCTCATACGCGGGAAGTCCTCGAGCAGCGCCCAGGTTTCCTGTGGCGAGGCGGAGACGTTGGAGGTCACGTGCACGGTCTCGTTCGGAGCTCCGGTGGGAACCATCAGCTCCGAGGCACTCCGCCAGGCGACCGGAGCTGGGGCGGCGGGTTGGCGCGCGGCTGTCGGAGGCTCCGCACCCACTCGGACGCTGAGCGGACGGCCGAGCGCCTTCGGCGCGGGCGGACCGTCGGGGTGAGCCGCCGCCACCTCGCGGACCGCCTCGACGATCCCCGCGTAGCCCGTGCAGCGGCACAACACGCCGGAAAGCTCCTCGCGCAATCGCTGCTCGTCGTCGAGTTCTCCGGGGCGCTCGCACAGCAGCTCGTAGGCGCTCATCAGGAACCCCGGCGTGCAGAACCCGCACTGAAGCCCGTGATGGCGGCGAAACGCAAGCTGAAGTGGGTGCAGGTCGTCTGGCGAGCCGAGCGCCTCGACGGTTGTGACCTCGTGCCCATCCGCCTGGACACAGAACGTCAGGCACGATCTCGCGGCGTGGCCATCGATGAGCACAGTGCAAGCGCCGCACACGCCGTGCTCGCAGCCCAGGTGCGTACCGGTCAGGCGCATGCGGTGGCGAAGGGCATCAGCCAGCGTCAGCCGCGGCTCGACGTCGAGCGAGACCTTGGTCCCGTTGACGATGAGCCGAACCTCAGCCACCGGCTCCGCTCCACGCGGCTCGCATGCACCGCTCGAGCAGCACACGGGCGAGCCGTCGGCGATACCCGGCGGTCGCGTGCATGTCGCTGGACGGCTCCAGACCCGAGGCGATCTGCTCTGCGAGCTCGGCGATCCCCTCTGCGTCGCTCACCTGCGCCTCGTGGACGACGGGTGCGGGACCGACACCGAGGAGGCCGCCCCTGACCGATCTCGGCTCTCTCCCATGGAGGTGGACCGCCGCCCCGCAGAGCGCGAAGTCCCCGTGCCTGCGCGCGACCTCGGCAAACGCAAAGCGGTCTTCGGGCTGGGCCAGCGGCCAGCGCACCGCGGTCAGCAGCTCCCCGGCTGCAAGCGCGGTTTGAAACGGCCCGGAGACGAAATGGTCGGCCGGGATGTCGCGCGTGCCGTCGGGGCCCTGGGCCACGATCGTCGCCCGCAGGGTGGCCGCGACCAGACCGAGCTCGGCGGCAGGATCGGCGTGCGCAATGCTTCCCCCGACGGTGCCGCGATTCCGGATCTCGCGGTGGCCCACATACGGTAGAGCCGCGGCCACCAGTGGCAGCTCCTCGATGACGCCGGCGCGGCGCTCGAGCGTGCGCTGGCGGGTCATCGCGCCGGTCACCAGCCCGCCGTCGCGGCGCTCGATGCCGTCGAGCTCGGCAATCGCGCTCAGGTCCACCAGCACCGAAGGGCGGGCAAGGCGCATCGCCATCATCGGAACTAGGCTCTGCCCCCCGGCGAGCGGCTTGGCGTCCTCGTCCTGGAGCATCTCGAGGGCCTCGTCCAGATTGCGCGGGCGCTCGTAGCGGAACGGGGCCGCCTTCACGTTAGGACCCGGTGAAAGCGGGTTTGCGCTTGTTCAGGTACGCGTCCACCCCCTCCGCGAAGTCGTGCGAGGCGCGCAGCAGCGAGTAGGCCTTGCGCTCGAGCTCGATTCCTGTCTGAAGTGGCCCGTCCGCGCCCGCATCGATCACCTCCTTGGCCAGCCTCAGCGCAAGCGGCGAATACCCGAGCAGCGTCCTGACAATCCGCTCGACCTCTGCCTCGAGCGCATCCGCGTCCTGCGCCAGCGACGCCACCAACCCCCAGTCGTGTGCCTGCTCGGCCGAGAACCGCTCCCCGGTCATGATGTAGTACTTGGCGCGCGACCGGCCCAAATAGCGGACCAGCCGCTGGCTGCCTCCGCTCCCGGGGATCATCCCAAGGCGAATCTCCGGCTGGCCGAACTCGGAGCGGCGTGTCGCGACCCGGATGTCGCACGCCATCGCGAGCTCGAGCCCAGCCCCGAAGCAGTATCCGTCGATCGCGACGAGGACCGGTTTGGGGCTACGTGCCGGGGCTGTGAGGTTGTGGCCGAGATCGAGGAAGTCGCGTGGCTCCACCTCCATGAACCCAGGGATGTCGCCGCCGGGGCTGAACGCGTCGCCCTCGCCGCGGATCACCACCAGCTGGATCTCGCCATCGTGATCGATCTTCTGGAAGTGCTCGAGCATCCGATGGCGCATTTCCCAGGTGATCGCGTTCAGCTTGCCCGGGCGTGAGAGGGTCAGGGCGGCGACGCGGCCATCGTGCTCGCGTCCGAAGCGCACTTCTCCACCGGTCAGCGGCATCAGGGTCCTTTCTGGTCGTTGGGGCGATCTCCGCGCTTCTCCCGGCCCCCCAGCAGCTCGTGCAGCACCGAACCATGGACCGGCAGGCGGTCGATTTCCACGCCGAGGTGACGCAGCGCGTCGGTGACGGCGTTGGCGAGCGCCACCGGCAAGCTCATCGTGCTGCCCTCGCCAGCCCCCTTGGCGCCAAGTGGTGTATTCGGCGAAGGCGTGACCACGTGGTCGAGCGTCAGCTCGAACCCAAGCTCTGCGGCGGTGGGGCAGAGGTAGTCCATGAACGAGCCGGCGATCATCTGCCCGTCGGCGCTGTAGCGGAGCTCCTCGAGCGTCGCCCCACCCAGCCCGTGGGCTATCGATCCGGCCAACTGGCCGTTCAGCAGCAGCGGATTGAGGATCGTCCCGCAGTCGTGGACCGAGGTCACCGCCTGGACCCGGAGCTCGAGCGTCTTGGGATCGATCTCGACAGCGACCACCTCGGCCACGAATCCGTAGCACAGTGATGAATTGATCTGATCATTGGCAGTGGGGTGGCGAGACTGGGGAGGGGTGAACGCCGCGTCGGCGTACAGCCGCGCCTCGCCGCCCAGCGACCCTGGGTCCCAGTGGATCAGCCCGGCGGCGTGGCGGAACTGCACCGCTCGCTCGCGGTCGGCGGCGACCCGCACCATCCCCTCGGCGAGCTCCAGCTCGTCTGGATCGGCGTCGAGCATCACCGCGGCGGCAGCGCGAACGGTCGTCGCGACCCGCTCAGCCGCGGCCGCGATCGCGCTGGTAGTCAGCGGCGCGAAGCGGCTGGAGTAGCTGCCCGACGACACCGTCCACGGGGTCGTCGCGGTGTCCATCTCGGCGACGGCGTGCACCTGTTCGGGCGAGAGACCGAGCCGGTCGGCCACGACTTGACGGGCAACTGTGCGGTGGCCCTGGCCCTGGGGCGTCGTGCCGAGCATCACTGTGACCTCGCCGCTGGCGTCGACCGCCACCCGCACGTGCTCGGTCGACCCCGACTTGTCGCGGCCCCGCACCCGCTGCTCGGGAGGCGTGGCGAGCGTGACATAGCCGAGGTTGGTGCCCGACGGGTCGACGATCGTCACAATCCCCACCCCGCGCAGACGACCTTCGCTGCGGCCGGCGTCGCGACGCCGGCAGAGCTCCGCGTAGCCGGCGCGCTCAAGCGCGAGGTCGAGCACCGCCTGATAGTCGCCCGAGTCGTAGAGCCCGCCCGTCGGGGTGGAGTAGGGAAAGTCCTCGCTGGGGATCAGGTTGCGCCGGCGGAACTCGGCCGGGTCGAGCTCGCACGCGGCGGCGACCTTGTCCATCAATCGCTCGAGGCCGAAGTACAGCTGCTGGCCGCCAAAACCGCGGTTGAGTCCGGTTGGCGCCTTGTTAGTGACCACCGCGCGCGAGCGGAGCGCGACCGACTCGATCGCATACGCCCCGGTCAGGTTGCCGAAGCAGCGATACAGCGTCGCCGGCTCGGGCGGCCGCAGGTAGGCCCCGACGTTGTCGATCAGCTCCACGCGCAGAGCTCGCACCCGGGCGTCGCGGTCGACCGCGGCGGCCCATCGCATCTCCCGATCGTTGCCCGCGGAGCTCGCCAGCAGGTGCTCGATGCGATCCTCGATCCAGCGCACCGGCGCTCCGGCGTGCCTCGAGGCGAGCGCGATCAACGCCACGTAAGCGTAGATGCCCGACTTGATCCCGAACGAGCCGCCGATGTCCTCCGGGACGATCAGCCGGACACGGCTCGAGGTGAGTCCGAGCGCCCCGGCGATCACCGGCTGCATCGCGAACGGCCCGTGGAAGTTCGAGTAGGCGGTGACCCGCTCGCCTGTCCCGTCGTTGTCCCAGTACGCGATCACGCCGTAGGTCTCGATCGGGGTCGAGGAGTAGCGCGGGAACGAGAACTCGCCCTCGACCACGCGGTCGGCGGCGGCGAACGCGGCGTCCACGTCGCCGAACGTAAACGTACGGTCGGTGGCGACATTCGACTCGGCCTCGTCATGCAGGCGGGGCGCATCCGCCGACATCGCATCGCGTACCTCCACGACCGCCTCCAGCGGCTCGTATCCGACATTGACGCGCTCGGCGGCGTCCTCCGCCAGGTGCCGCGACGAGGCGACGACCACTGCCACCGGCTCCCCGACATACCGGACGCGGTCGGTCGCCGCCGGTCGGTAGGGCATCGGCGCGCGAAAGCTCAGCGGGAACGGGCGCAGCGTCGCGGTCTGCTCGGGCCCCACTACAAACCGGACCCCGGGCACTTCAAGCGCGCGGCCGGCGTCGAAGCTGGTGATCCGGGCGTGAGGGTGCGGGCTGCGGACGATCGCCGCCTCGAGAGTCCCGGGGAACGGATCGAGATCGTCCATGAACCTACCTCGACCGACCAGCAGCGCTGCGTCCTCCACCCGCTCGGCGGCAGCCCCCACGTATCGTCTCAAACGCTCGGCGGGAAGCGCAGCGCTGACGGTCATCCTGCTGCCTCCCTAAGGCTCTGCCTCGGCGCGGGCCTCGTAATGGCCGGCGGCGAGCTCCCGGCGCAGGACCTTCCCAACGGGACTCTTCGGCACCGCGTCGATCACGACGATGCGCTTGGGACGCTTGTACGCGGCCAGCCGGCTCTCGGCGCGGGTCCACGACGCCACCTGCCGCGCCCGCTCGGCGGGGTTGTCGTCGCCGGGTTCGATCACCACGAACGCGGTCACTGCGTGGCCCCACTTCTCGTCCGGCAACCCCACGACCGCGACCTCGGCCACATCCGGGCAGCGCGCCATCGCATCCTCGACCTCGAGCGGATGGACGTTCTCTCCGCCGCTGATCACCATGTCGTCGATCCGGCCCGACACATGCAGGTCGCCGCGCTCGTCGAACTCGCCGACGTCGCCGGTGAAGTACCAGCCAGCGCGGAGCGCCCGCTCGTCCGCATCGGGACGGTGCCAGTAACCGCCGAACGCCTCATCGGACTGGAGCGAGGCGACGATCTCGCCCGTCTCGCCGATTCCCACCAGCTCGTCAGGGCCCACCCGGCGAGTCGAATCGGCGGTCACCACCCGCAAGCGCGAGAACACCCCCGCTCGTCCTGCGCTACCCGGCCGCGCAGCGGCGTCCTCCTCGATGCTGAACGTGTAGATCTCGGTCGAGCCGTAGTGGTTGATGAACACCTGGGGCCGGAGCGCTCCGGCCAGGCGCATGGTGAGGCTTTCGGTCATCGCAGCGCCCGCGTAGGCGAGCTTGCCTACGCTCCGGCAGGCGTCGGCGGCATTGGGCTCCTCGAGCAACGACCAGTACGCGGTCGGCACCAGGTAGAGGGCGGTCAGGCGCTCGCGCTCGATCGCCTCGAGCGCGGGGCCGGCGCGAAATGCCGGTAGGAACACGAGTTTCCCGCCGAGCAGCACCATCGCCACGAGAGAGCGCATACCCATCGTGTGGTACATCGGCATCGCGCACAGCGTCGACTCAGATGGCCCGTAGCGAGCCTGGATGATGTGCGCAAGGCCCGCCGAGACCTCGGCGCGGTTGCTACGCGGCACACCTTTGGGACGGCCCGTGGTGCCGGCGGTGTATAGCATCACGGAGGTGTCGTCAGGGGAGGCCCCGGCGTTCAGCGGCCCGGCGGATCCGCCTGCGGTCAACGCCTCGAGCGTGCGTGCCCCGTCGGGAGGGTTCTCGCCGTCGTGGATGAGAACGGTTCGATCGCCGTCTGCAAGGCGCTCGAGGGCCTGGCCCACCAGCTCGACCGTGCTGTCGTCCGACAGAAGTACCTTCGGCTGTGCGTCCGCGAGACAGTAGGCGAGCTCGTCAGGGTCATAGCGAACGTTCAGGGGGACGGAGGCGGCGCCGAGCTTCTGCGCCGCGAGGTGCGCGCTCGCCATTGGCTCGCTGTTGGCCGCCACCAGCGCCACCCGATCGCCGCGCCCGACGCCGATTTCCCCAAGCGCACGGGCCAGGCCGTTGGTGCGCGCATCCCACTCCGCGTAGGTCAGGGGCCGCGCCCCCGCCACCGCGGGGCGCTCCGGATACCGCTTGGCGGTCCAGGCCAGTGCGCGTCCGAGCACCATGGGCGGATTCTAGGTTGGGCGCGTCGGATCGCTCGGCGCCCCGGCCATCGTGGCCCGCGCTCTCGGCCCCCGGCCGGCCGGGTCCCGCCCGCGCACCTGATTACTCTTGAGGGCGAGCCCGGTTTGCCGAAATGACCTCGAACAGCTGTTGTTGTGGCAGGGCCCGTGGTGAGGTGGAGCTGGGCAAGGCGCTCCAGGACACGGTTGGTGAGCTCACATCCGGACGCGGTCGGTGAGCTTACATCCGACGACAGTTACCGTTTTGGCGCCGCGCCCAGAACGGCGCTGTCGGCCAGCGGCGCACGAGGGCGTAGTAAGCCGCTTGGAGGCGAAGGTGCGCCTCGAGGAGCCGCGCGTATTCTGCCCCCCACCGGATGAGCGGCTGTTGGTCAGCCCGCGTCAACACTGCGGCCACGGCATGTCCAGCGCCATGGCCCATCATTAACGCGGTCAGAATTCCCTGGGATGAGAGCGGGTCAAAGGAGACGGCCGCGTCACCCGCCGCTACCCATCCGCAGCCCGCGGGATGGTCGAGGTGGGCAACGGCCGCGTCCAGGATCACTGGGCTGCTGTACAGACGGGATCCGCTGCTCGCCAGCCGGTCCCTGATGTGAGGCGCGTGCGCAAGTCGCTCGTGCCAGTCCGGCCCCGTGCGGGCGACGCGCGGCGGCATCAGGTCGGAGTCGGTGAGGAACGCCACTACCCGCCGGTGGCCGGGAACCGGCGTCGTGTACCACCAGCCGTCGGGGACCGCCTCCACGAGCGTCGTGCAGTCGTCGTCGCCTGCGTCGGCGATGATCAGCATCCAGTACGCCGCCACGAGTCGGTCAAGCCGCCGTCGGCGTGCGCCTTGAGATCGTGCAATGCGTGCGCCTCGGCCGGTGGCGTCGACGATCGCGCGAGCCCTGATCGCTGTGCCTGGATGATCGTTGAGGCAGATTCGCCATTGGTCATCGGTCCACTCTTGTCCGGCCACCCGAGCGCCTGAGCGGACGCGAACGCCCAGGGTCCGCAGCCGATCGAGAAGCGACTCGTCGAGCGCCGGCCGGTCGACATGCCATCCGTGTCCGAACGGGTTATCGACGAACTGGGTCGCCTCGACATCGGCCGTGCCCCAGGCGCTGCGGTTGCCGAAGGAGGCTCGATGCTGTTGGTGATTGAGCATCGAGGCGCCGAAGATGTCGTGAAGCAGCCTGTCGGTGCCGGGCGGCAGGCTCTCGCCGAGAGCCGGCCGGAACCCCCGAGGTGCACAGAGCAGCTCGACGTCCAATCCTTCGGCCCTCGCGGCGGCGGCGGCGGCTCCTGCCGGACCCCCGCCGACAACCACGACCTCAGCGCCTGCCGGTCTTCGACGCCCCGTCAATACTGGGTCACCCACAGGTCCGCTCCGTAATCGTGGGTGGGCTCCTTCGAGAAGCCGACATAGGACTCGACCTTAAACGTGTGTGGAAACTGCGGGTCGCCGGGGCCGGGACGCTCGGTCACCATCCCGAGTTTCGGCCAATCTCTGACCATCAGCTCCAGCGTTGGCGGCCGAGTGGGCTGCGCGATGAACCGCTCCCAATCGCGGCGACGGCGGAACGCCTGAAGCCGCT
>JAFASF010000029.1 GCA_019244745.1 Solirubrobacterales bacterium
CGCGGCCCTCCAGACGTTCACCAGCGGCAAGGGCGACGCTCTGCTCGACTACGAGTCGGACGCGATCGCCGCCGAGAAGGCCGGCGACGCGATCCAGTACATCGTCCCCAAGCAGACGATCCTGATCCAGACCCCGATCGCGGTCACCGCGAAGAGCTCGCACGCCGCCAAGGCGCAGGCGTTCCTCAACTGGCAGTGGTCGGCGGCCGGCCAGGCGATCTGGGCCGAGCAGGGCTACCGCCCGGTGCTGGCCTCGGTTGCGAGCCAGTACGCGAGCAAGTTCCCGACGCCGCCCCAGCTGTTCACGATCAAGTTCCTCGGCGGCTGGACGAAGGTCAAAAGCACGTTCTTCGACCCGTCCAAGGGAGAGATCACGAAGATCGAGCAGGCCGCGGGAGTGCCCACTGCCTCAAGCTAGCTCACAGGTAGCGGCCGCGCCCGTCCCCAACCGCATGTGGGGGGTGGGCGCGCGCGCGGCGCGGCGCGGCGGCCTCGGCCTCGGCCTCGGCCTGGTCACGCTGTACATGAGCGTGATCGTCCTGATCCCGCTCGCCGCCGTCGCGGTCAAGGCCGTCGCCCACGGGCTCGGCCCCTTCTGGAACTCGGTCACGAGCCCGGTCGCGCTCAAGGCGCTCGGCGTCAGCCTCGGGGCGTCCGCGCTCGTGGCCGCGATCGGGGCGGTCATGGGTACGCTCGTGGCCTGGGTGCTCGTGCGCGACGACTTCCCGGGAAAGCGGGTGGTCAACGCTCTGATCGACCTGCCGTTCGCGCTGCCGACGATCGTCGCCGGGCTCACCCTGCTGGCGCTTTACGGACCCGACAGCCCGTTCGGGATCCACCTCGCGTACGCGCGCGGGGCCGTGCTCATGGCGCTGCTGTTCGTAACGCTCCCGTTCGTGGTCCGCTCGGTCCAGCCGGTGCTGATCGAGCTCGACCGCGAGGTCGAGGAGGCCGCCGCATCGCTCGGCGCGTCCAACGCCACCATGTTCAGACGGATCGTCCTGCCGGCGCTAAAGCCGGCGGTCGCGTCCGGGTCGGCGCTCGCGTTCGCGCGCTCGGTGGGAGAGATCGGATCGCTCGTGCTCGTCGTCGGCAAGGTCCAGATCGCGAGCATCGTCATCTTCGCCGACATCGAGTCGGACGCGCCGCAGGCGGCGGCGTCCCTGTCGCTGGTGCTGCTGATCCTGTCCCTCATCGTGCTGGTCATCCTCCGCCGGCTGGGAGCGCGCGGTGCTCACTAGCCGCCGGGCGACCCTCTCCCTGCGCGCGGTGGCGCTGCTGTACCTGACCGCGCTCCTGTTGCTCCCCGTCGGCGTCGTGTTCGCGCGCACCTTCGAGCACGGGCTCGGCACCGCCTGGGGGTGGGTCACCACCCCGGCCGCGATCAGCGCGTTCTGGCTGACGGTCACGATGGCCGCGATCGCGGTCCCGCTGAACACGATCTTCGGCGTCGGGTGCGCGCTCGTGCTGGTGCGAAGCAAAGGCAACCGGCGCGCCCGGGCAGTCCTCGACTCGCTGATCGACCTGCCGTTCGTGGTCTCGCCGGTGATCGTCGGCCTCGCGCTGATCCTCGTCTACGGCCAGACGGGATGGTTCGGGCGCTGGTTCGCCGATCACGGCGTCCGGATCATCTACGCGGTGCCCGGGATGGTCCTGGCCACGGTGTTCGTGTCGCTGCCGTTCGTCGTTCGCGAGGTGGCGCCGGTGCTGATCGAGGTTGGCGACGAGCAGGAGCAGGCGGCGGCGACGCTCGGGGCCTCCGCGTGGCAGACGTTCCGGCGGGTGACCCTGCCGAGCATCCGGTGGGGTGTCGCGTACGGCGTGGTGCTGACGACCGCGCGCGCCCTGGGCGAGATCGGTGCGGTGCTCGTGGTGTCTTCCAACGTCGCCGGCTCGACGCTCACCCTGCCGCTGCTCGTCTACGAGCGCGACTCCCAAATCGGGTCGGGTCAGATCACCGGGGCGTACGCCGCCGCCACCGAGCTCGCGATCATGTCGCTGATCGTGCTGCTGGCGATGACCGTCCTGGCGCCCCGGAGGAAGGACACGAGATGAGGATCGACGTCGCGGCCGTCAGCAAGCGATTCGGAGCGTTCACGGCCCTCGAGGACATCACGCTCGAGGTCCCCGAGGGCTCGCTGACCGCGCTGCTCGGTCCGAGCGGGTCGGGCAAGTCGACGCTGCTTCGGATCGTCGCCGGCCTCGAGACGCCCGACGCCGGCACGGTCTGCATCGACGGCGCCGACGTGACCCGCGCGCGCCCGCAGGAACGCGGCATCGGCTTCGTCTTCCAGCACTACGCCGCGTTCGCGCACATGAGCGTGTTCGAGAACGTGGCCTTCGGGCTGCGGATCCGCAAGCGCCCGCGCGCCGAGGTCCGCGAGCGCGTGGACGAGCTCCTGGCCCTGGTGGGCCTCACGACCTGGGCCGCCCAGCGC
This sequence comes from Solirubrobacterales bacterium, assembly GCA_019244745.1. Lineage (GTDB taxonomy): Bacteria > Actinomycetota > Thermoleophilia > Solirubrobacterales > Solirubrobacteraceae > Palsa-465. Next base: position 2,439 of record JAFASF010000029.1, read on the forward strand.
CCCGATCAGCTCTCGGGGGG
>JAFASF010000034.1 GCA_019244745.1 Solirubrobacterales bacterium
CGCGCGGGCGCCTTCGGTTGGAGCCGGGGCGCTGAACTTGATCTACGCCGTCCTCACTGAGACGGAACTCGATCCCCGGCTGCGCGAGATCGTCATTCTCCGCGTCGCTCAGCGCAGCGGCGCCGCCTACGCCTTTGCGCAGCACGCCGCTATCGCCGCGTCGGTGGGCGTCGCTCCCGCGCAGGTGTCCGCTTTGAAACAAGGCCGCTTGGTGGGCCATGCGTTCAGCCGCGCCGAGCGAGTAGCGCTCGCGTTTGCCGACGAAGCCGTGGAGGCGCCAACCGTCTCGGAGGAGACGTTCGCCCAGCTCAGCGAGCACTTCCCGCCGCGCCAGATACTCGAGCTCCTTCTCACCGCGGGTTGTTTTCGGATGATGTGCCGGCTCGTAACGGTCCTCGACCTCGAGCAGGAGCCCGCGTTCGGAGTGGACACATTGCGCCGGGCCGGCGAACCCGCGCTCGAGCGCTGCTGACGCTCACCTGATCGGGTCGCTTACAGCGATGCTCGGGAGTTGTTAGGACCCGCCGCGGCGGGCGTCTTACGAGGCGGAGGCGTTCGGGGCGGCGTTGGTTCCCGCCGGCGCTGCCGCGGCGCTGTTCGACCCGCCGCCGCCGGCGGCGCCCGCGGACGGGCTCGGGCCGTCTCCGGCCGAGGCGGTAGTGGCGTCGGTGTTGGCGCCGGTCGCGGCTGCGGACGGGCCCGAGCCCGCGCCGTTGCCCGAACTCGTGGTCAAGTCGGGCGCAACGCTCGAACCGGACGGCGTGGCAGCTGTACCAGTGGCGGAGCCGGAGCCCGGGGAGGCAGCCGGCGAGCCCGACGGCGCTGCACCGGTGGGGGAGCTGGAGCCCGGGGAGGCGGGCGTCGTCCTGGCTGTGCCCCCCGGGGTGTTTGTGGATCCCGTTGCCGGGGTCGACGCAGCGGCGCCGTTCGAGCCGGCCGCCGGGTTGCCGGGAGCGCTGGACGCGTCGGATCCGAGCGGGACGGTCGGAGGCAGGTCTGGCGCTGCGGCCGACGACGGTTTCGCCGCGGCCGGGGAAACCGGGCCCGCGGAGGGATCCGAGCTGGTCGAGGTCGTCTGCGAGGACGCGCAGCTCGACGGGGTCGGCGCCACCGATCCGGTCGACGCGCCGGCGGCCGAAGAAGCGCACGTTGCTGAGGCGCCGGAGTTCGAGCCGGCGGAGCCCGCGCTGGGCGCGGTGGTGGATGTCGCCGCGCCCGCGCCCCCCGACTCGGTCGCGGTGGTGCTCGTCTGAGTCGTGCTTGTCGCGACAGAATTGGTAGTCGCGGTCGCGCTCGTCGCGGCGGAGCTCGGGGTCGCGGCTGCCTTCGCGCCAGATGGCTTGGCCGGCGGCGCCGGGGCCGGTGCGTTCTGGATCACGAACACGCTGGAGGTGATCGCCGGCGGCGTGGTGGTCAGTGACAGTGCATGGCTCGGAGCGACGACCCCGGTGGCGATTGCGACTGCGGTGACGATCTTCGACACGAGCGCTGTCGGGCTTGCCCGGGTCAGACCGCCGACAACGGCGAGCATGGTGCCTCCGGCGGTGAGGCCGGTGGCCACGGCGGCAGCCGGCGCGGCTGCAGCCACCCCGATGCCACAGGCACCTGTTCCGGCGCCGGCGAGGCCCCCGATCGCCCCGGCACTCGCCGCGACCGCGCCTCCGCCTCCGACGGCCGTTCCGCCGGCCACCGCACCGCCACCGGCAAGCGCGGCGCCACCGCCGCTCGTGCCCGCCCCCGCGGCGACGATTCCTCCACCGCCCGCGATGCCTCCGCCGCTGGCGATCCCACCGGCGCCGGCGATCCCACCGCCAGCCGCAATTCCGCTTCCACCCGCGTGCGCCGCTGCGAGCACCCATGGCTTGAGCTCGGCGACCAGCGGGACAGGAAGGATGAGCGCGAGCGCCGCTCGCTGGCGGTGCACCTGTCTCTCGAAGGCTGCGCAGCTCGGACAGCGGTCGATGTGCGCCCGGGTCATGCTGCGCGGCAGGATCTTGCCCCGGACCGTCGCCAGCAGCTCCTGGGTCTCGGTGCAGGAACTGGTCCGGGCCCGCTGGCCGCGCAGGAGCGCCTCGCGCGCTTGGAAGATGAGCGCCTTTACCTTCTCGCGCCGCACCCCCAGGACCGAAGCGATCTCGGTGTGCGAGTGATCGCCGAGCTCAAACAGGACGAGGGCGGCCCGCTGGTCGTACGGAAGCCGCCGGATGTCCTCGAGCAGTTCGCGCAGCTGCTCGCGCTGTTGGACCAGGTCCGCCGGCCCATCCGGGCATGACCGATCTTCGACCGGACCATCGACGCACACCGCATCGGGGCGGCCCCGTAGCTCCGATAGGCAACGGTTGCGAGCGATCGTGTACAGCCAGGGGCGCAGCGAGATACCACTGTCCCCACCACGCAACGCCCGGTACGCGGAGACGAACGTCTGCTGTAAGGCGTCCTCGGCCTCCTCGCGACTTCGAAGCATGTGCACGCAGAATGCGAGCACGCCCCGGGCATATCGATCGTAGATCGCTTCGAAGGCACAATCGTCGCCGGCGCGTACCTGCGCAACGAGCTCGTCGTCGGTCAGCCCTAGGAAAAGTCTGCGGTCCATCGCCGGACGGCATCCCACAAGTACGGTGGTTGCCCCCATACGTGCAAAGTATGCGCCTTCATCGCGCCGGGGGTCGAGCTGAGACATTCGAGATCTTGATGGGTGTCATGCCGGACACCCAACTTGTGCCCCTCGGCGATTGTCGAGACCGACCCAATGGCCTAGACTCGGCGGAACCGGCTGCCCGAGATGCGTCGCGTTACGCGTCCACCGGTCCGGGCAAGACGGCGCCCCCCAGACAGCGCCCCGGGGAACCGGTGCCCCGGGGCGCCGTCACTGCCTCGACGGTCAGGTGTTGCCCCCATACTGCGCGCCGTTTCCGTCATCGGCTGCTTCACCTGTATGAACGCGAGCGCGGTTCAAAGGTTGGTTTGCCATCGAGAAAGTTGTTCGCCCGCCTCACTTCGCCGCCTCCCTCGCGTCCTGCGCCGGTCCCTCGCGTCCGGCCGGACGCGAAACGTGCGACCGACAGACAGGCCCTTCGGCTCAGCCGCGGATTCTGAAGACGACGATCGAGACGACGTAGGTGAGGCCGCCGATCGCGCCAAGCCACGAGTACGGCGAGCCGCTGTGTCCGCGCGCGAGCTCGATCACGAACGCGACGATGACCGCGGCGATCACCGCGAGCCCGGCGATCGCGGTCGCGTCGAGGTCGATCTGGCGGAAGCGCTCATCGCTCCCGTCGCCGCGCAGCCCACGGATCGTCTCGCTGCGCCCACCGAACAGAAACAGCGCGCCGACGGCGGTCATGATCGCCAGGGAGACGAGACCGCCGCCTGGATCCCCGCCGATCCACTGGGCGGCGAAGACCAGGATCCCCAACGCAGTGGCGAACAGCGGCAGGAACCATTTGGATTTAGTCATGGGCATTGAACATCGTCTCCACGGTGGTCTCGAAGAATCGTGCCAGCGCGAGCGCTAGCGCGAGCGAGGGCGTGTACCGCTCCTGCTCGATCGAGTTGATCGTCTGCCGGGAGACACCCATCGCGGACGCGAGCTGTCCTTGGGACATCCCTCGAGCCGATCGCATCTCTCGGACAAGATTTTGCATCCGGTGTTGTCAAATCTGCTTGACAGTGGAAAGGTAGCTTGACATCCGCGGATGTCAAGGGTGCTTTACATGCAGGCGAACACTGCACTGCTGCCGATCCTCAGACGAAGCGACCAAGGCTCGATCGCCTGGAATCGATCGGGCACGGTGGGCTAACGTTCCCGACGTCCACCGACGAGAGGAGCCGCGCATGGCAAATCCGGTCGTTCATTTCGAGGTAGTCGGCAAGGACGCCGCGGGGCTGCAGAAGTTCTACGGGGAGGCCTTTGGCTGGCAGCTACAAGACGTGATGGATGGCGCCTACTACATGGTCAACACCGGTGGCGAGGGAGACGTTGCGGGCGGCGTCGGCGCCGCGCCCGGCGGGGGCTCCGGACACGTCACGTTCTACGTCCAGGTCGACGATCCTGCGGCCGCGCTCGAGAAGATCAAGTCGCTCGGCGGCAGCACCGTGTCCGAGCCTATGGAGGTCCCGGACGGGCCCACGATCGCCATGTTCGCCGATCCCGAAGGCCACGTCGTCGGGCTCGTGAAGGCCCAGTAGGCGCGAGCCACAGAGGGGCTGGCGGCGCCGTTCAACGCGGCGCCGCCTAGGCAAACGTGGTTTGACACTGCCGAACGGAGTCTGGTAATCTCGGCCACGCCCGTGGTGCTTGTGGGCGGCGTAGCGGTCGGCCACGCCGAGGTCGAGGGTGGTTTCGTTGAGCGCAGTCAGACTCGCAGCCGACGTCTCGATGGAGCGCCAAACTTGTGGCGCTTAGCCAGCGGCAGATCTATCGCAACCGTGGGCGATCTCCTCGAGCTAGCAGGAAGCACCGGGGGCGCGCCGAATCCTCGGGCCGAAGAGCGGTCATAGCGATGAATGCGGAGCTCGAGAGAGAGGTCGTTTCCTTGTACCCAACGTCTTGGGAGGAGGGCATGTGGCAGTAGCTGATGCATCAGCGCGTCGATTGGGCTGGCGCGCGGGACTGGGCGGCGAGTTGTGGGCCGAGTTCTTCGGAACGTTCATCCTGATCTGCTTCGGCGATGGCGTGGTGGCGATGCTATGGGCCCTGAACGGGTCCGGGCGCTCGATCCCGACCGTCTTCACACCGGCGGCTGGGATCTTCTCTTCGCACGCGCCGCTCCTGGGCAGTGGTGACTGGCTCCTGATCACGTTTGGATGGGCGTTCGCGGTCACCTTCGCCATCTACACCGTGGGCGGCGTCACCGGCGCCCACATCAACCCGGCGATCACGTTGGGTGCGGCGATGCGCAAGGCATTGCCGTGGAACAAGGTCGCGCCCTACTGGGCGGTCCAGGTGGCCGGCGCGTTCGTCGGCGCCGCGCTCGTGTTCCTGGTCTACAACAACGCGATCAACCACTTCGACCAGGTGAACCACCTCGTCAAGGGCAGGACGCCACCGGCCATGGGTAACTCACTCGCGACGTACAGTACGTTCGCCACGTTCCCGGCGCCGTACTTCCACAACGTCTTAGGACCGATAGTGGACCAGGTCGTGGGTACGTTCTTCCTGGCTCTGTTCGTGTTCGCGGTGACCGACGAGCTCGCGCTTGCACCGGGCTCGAACTTGGGGCCGCTGATCGTCGGGTTTATCGTGCTGGCGATCGGTATCTCGTTCGGCGCGAACGCCGGTTATGCGATCAACCCGGCCCGTGACTTCGGCCCGCGGTTGTTTGCGTGGATCGCGGGCTGGGGGAGGTTGGCGATGCCTGGCGACTACGGATGGATAAACACCTACTTCTGGGTGCCGATCGTCGCACCTCTGATAGGGGCGGCGCTGGCCGTCCCTGCGTACGACATCGGGATGCGGAAGATCCTCATAGCGCGGCAAGCGGCAGCAGAGCCCACACCGGAACCCGGCGGAGAGGTGCCGCCGACGGCGGGGCCGCCGGGAGGACTGCCGGCGTAGACGCAACCTGGCAAGACACGGGCAACCGGGCGGTGGCGCTACTGGCGCCGCCGCCCGCGCTCGTTAACCGGAGGCGGCAGAACGGTGACGTCCCCGGGACACGTCACGAAGACGCGATTCATCCATCGGCGCGCAGAGCAGAGGAGAAGCGAACGAAATAGTCGACGCCGGACCAGACGGTCACCAGCGCCGCCACGCCGAGCAGCCACTGATCGAGGTATGCGCCGGCGAACGTGACCTCGGGCCGAAGCATGATGAGCGTGAGGGCGACGAACTGCGCCGTGGCCTTCCACTTGCCGAGCATCGAGGCTTCGAGATGGAGGCCCTGGGCGGCCACGGCGGCGCGCAAGCCGAGCACGATGAGCTCGCGGCCGATGATCGCCAGCGAGAGCCAGGGGGAGGCGCGCCCGGTCGCGACCAGCGCGATGAGCACGCCGGTGACCAGCAGCTTGTCGGCCGTCGTGTCGAGAAACGAGCCCAGGCGAGAGCTCACGTTCCAGCGGCGTGCGAGGCGTCCGTCGAACCAATCCGTGCTCGACACCGCCAGGAAGACGATCGCCGCAGCCGTCCAGGAGTGGCCGAGGATCAGGCCCATCACCACCGGGGTGGCCACGATCCGGATGCTCGTGCCGGCCAGGATCAAAGCGCCGGCTCGGGTGCTGCCTCTTCTCGCTGGTCTCAGCGCGCCAGCATCCATCGTGAACCTATGACAGCAGATCGGCGCCGTACCGGCGGGCCTCAGCCGAGTCACGAGCATCCAGTGCCCGCCGCGCCGCCTCAGCGGCGCCGGTCAGCGCCACCGACCTCAGCGCTTCCTTGACCTCCGGTATGAGCGGCCGAGCCATGCTCAGCTCCCGGACTCCAAGGCCCACAAGGAGGACAGCGGCGGCGGGGTCTCCCGCGAGCTCACCGCACACCCCGACCCAGCGCCCGTGGGCCCGGGCGCCTTCGACCGTCGCCTGCACGAGGCGCAGGACCGCGGGTTGCGGCCCGGCGAGCAGGGTTCCAACGTGCTCGTTTCCGCGCTCGGCGGCCATCGTGTACTGGGTGAGGTCGTTGGTGCCGAGCGAGAAGAAGTCCGCCGAGGCGGCGAGCTGCTCGGCTTGCAGTGCCGCCGAGGGCACCTCGACCATGATCCCGACCTCGAGCGGCGCATCCACTCCGGTGGCCTCCCGCGCCGAAGCGACCGCGGCCAGCCCCGCCTCGAGCTCGGACGGCGTGGCCACCATCGGGAACATCACCTTGACCGGATGCTCGGCTGCGACCCGAAGCACGGCGCGCAGCTGAACCGCAAACAGGTCGGGGTGCTCGAGCGAGAGCCGGATTCCGCGCTGGCCCAGGAACGGATTCTGCTCGGTCTCCATCGGCAACGCCGGCAGGGGCTTGTCCGCGCCCACGTCGAGCGTGCGCACGATCAAGGGACGGCCGTCGAGTGCCTTTGCGATCCGCGTGAGCGTCTCGACCTGCTCCTCCTCGTCGGGAATCTGGGGGCGGTCGAGGAACAGGAACTCGCTCCGCAGCAGGCCGACGCCGTCGGCTCCGAGCTCGACGGCCGCGGCCGCCTCGTCGGCGGCGCCCAGGTTCGCCGCCACCTCAACCGCAACCCCGTCCCGCGTCACCGCCGGCTCGCCGGCCCGGCGCCTCGCCGCGGCCCGGCGCTCGGCCGCGATCTCATTCGCCCGCCGAGCGCGCTCGCCCTCCTCCTCGCTCGGAGCGACCAGCACGGTCCCTTCGCCGCCGTCGACGAGCACCGGCGTGCCTTCGTCCACCGCCAGTATGGAAGGCCCCAGGCCCACCACCGCCGGGATCCCGAACGCCCGCGCGAGGATCGCCGCGTGCGCGGTCGCCGTGCCGCGCGCGGCCGCGATCCCGCGAACGAGCTCCGCATCGAGCGAGGCCGCGTCGGCGGGCGTGAGCTCTGAGACGACCAGCACGCCCGCGCCGCTGACCGTCGCACGCGCCTCGCCTCCGGAGAGTGCCGCCAGCACGCGCCGTCCCACGTCCTCGACGTCCGCCGCCCGCTCCCGCAGAAGCTCGTCGTCGAGCTCCCTCCAGGCCGCGGCGGTCCCGCGGCTCGCCTCCCCCCACGCGGTCTCCGCCGCCGCCCCCGCTTCGATCCGCTCGCGCGCCGCCTCGGCGAGCGCGTCGTCGTCGAGCAGCGCTAGATGCGCGGCGAAGATCGCCGCCTCGGTGGCGCTGCTCCGGCGCGCCACGTCGTCGCGATCGTGCTCGATCGCCGTCCTGGCGGCTGCCCGCGCCGACTCGAGCCGTCCCCACTCGGCCTCGGATCCCTGCGATGGCCGCTCGGCCAGCGGGCCGAGCGGCTCGTCCAGAAGGCGGACCGGCCCAAGGGCGATCCCCGCGGATGCCGGAAGCCCGTGCAGCACGGTCCCCGGCTCGGGTGTGGCCGGGCGCTCGCCCGGGGTGTCCGAGATTTGCCTCCCGTACGGCGGCTTATCTCGGACACCCCCCTCAGCTTCGGCGGGGCGATCGGTGGCGCGCGCCGCCTTGTTGGCCTGGGCCGCCGGAGTGAGGGACCCAGCCGCCGCGTCGCCCGCCACTCCCTCTCCGAATCCCTCGCGCGCGAGATCCTGGAGCGCGGTCAGCGCCTCGTCGGCCTGAGGGCCGCTCGCCGTCGCCACCAGCTCATCGCCCTTGCGCGCGAGGAGCGTCATCAAGCCGGTCAGGCTGCGTGCGCTCACCGGACCGGCCGCGCCCGCCTTGGCGAGCCGCAGGTCGGCGTCGTAGCGGCCCGCGAGCTCGACCACCAACGCGGCCGGACGGGCGTGCAGGCCGATCTCGTTGAGCACCGGGATCCGTACCTCGGGTCCGGACGGAGCGTCGCCGGCGTCCGAAGCGCCCGCGTCCTCCGAGCCGGAGCCCCCGGTCTCGCCAACGAGCTGTGCGACCTTCATCCCGATCGCCTGCCGGGCCTCGGCGCCGACTTCGTCCAGCGAGGCGCCACCGCGCGCCGCTGCGGCCGCCGCGACCGCGCCCTCGACCAGCGGCGCCTCGCTCAGCGAAACGCGACCGTCGGATCCCAGCAGCTCGACCGCCATCTCCGCACTCATCAGCGCGCTGCCCAGATCCATCAGCACGAGCACGCCGTCGTCGCTCATCGCCCGCTCGATCGCAGCGCGCACGCGCTCCGCGTCGGTGCCGATCGACCCGTCCTCGAGTCCGCCCGCGGCCTGCACCGAAACCTCCTCGCCTCCCATCTGCCGCGCCAGCTCGACCACGCCCTCCGCGAGCGCCGCGCTGTGCGAGACGACCACGATCCCGACCATGTCCGGCGGTCCCCTAGAGCCGGTAGGCCTGGTGCAACAACTCGACGGGGTGCACGGACCGGCGGTGCGTGCCGTGCTCGATCATCCAGCGGCAGGTCTCGCTGTCGCACGCCACGAGCCCGGCCCCCGACGCCGCAACCTGATTGAACAAATCAGCCCCGACGTCCATGGCGATCTGGTACTTCTCGCGCTTGAGGCCGTAGGTGCCCGCGATGCCGCAACAGCGAGCGTCGAGCTCGTGGACGACGAGTCCCGGAATCAACGCCAGCAGGTCGAGCGCCGGCTTGCCGATCCAGTGGCCCTGCTGCTGGCACGGCGCGTGGTAGGCGACGACCTCCTCCACCGGCTGGAAGTCGGTCTTGAGCTCGCCCCGGTCGTGGAGCTCGAGCAGCAGCTCGCATACGTCGTACGTCTGGCGGCTCACCAGCGCCAGGTCCGGATCGTCCTCGAGGCCCAGGATCTCTCGCGCCTCGCGCTTGAGCATCACCGTGCAGCTGGTGGCGTTACCGACGATCAGCGTGCCGTCGCGGGCGTGCGGGGCCAACGCACGCGCGAGCCGGAGCACGTACTTTCGCGCGTCCTCGAACAAGCCGTTGGACTGAAGGGGCAGCCCGCAGCAGTCCTGCTTCGGCACCTCGACGCGGTAGCCGTTGTGCTCGAGCACCGCGACCACCTTCTCGCCCACGTCGGGCTCGTAGTACTCGGTGCCGCAGTTGTGGAAGTAGACGATCTTGGTGCCGGTGGCCGGGCCCTCGTGTTTCCGGGCCCAGCCCTGGAACGTGCGGCCGGCGAAGGCCGGGAGCGGCGCGTCGCGATGGATGCCGAGCAGCCGCTCGGTCAGCACCCGCGTCGCCCGCGCGCGCAAGGCCGCGTTCGCCAGCGGCGCCACGGGCGTGCCCAGCCGGCCGAGCACGGTGGGCCGCGCGATGAGTCGATCGCGCAGCGGTACGCCGCCCCGTTGCTTGACCGCGTACCGCGCGTGGGCGTTGAGCTCGGCAATCTTCACTCCCTGCGGGCAATGCATCGTGCACAGCCCGCAGCCCGAGCAGTAGTCGACCGACCACTCGTCGACCGGCTCGCCCTGTTCGCGGTAGCGCTCCGCCTGCGGACCCGCGTACTTGGGTCCGGGAAACAGCGGCGTGACGTTCGAGACCGGGCACACGGTCTCGCAGATCGTGCACTTCACGCAGTGATCGAGCGAGTTGCGCAGCGGTTCGTGCAGGAGGTCTTCGATCATGCCGCGGCCGCCGCTCCCTCCCGTTCCCGCACCGACTGCGCGACGCAGTGCCCGCTCGCGAGCGCGATGCCCTCGCCCGAGCCCTCGCGCCAGGGCACGGCCCCGGGGAGCGCGGCGCCGGCGACGAACACGTTCTCGGTTCCCTCCGCGAGCAGTCCCGAGTCGACCGCCACTCCCACGTTCGACATGGGCTGCGGGCCGAAGTAGTCGCCGGCGAAGCGCGGCTCCCCGGGAGCCGGCATCCCGCGCAGCGCCAGACCCACGATGGTCTCGTGCGGCTGCCAATCGGAGCCCAGCGTGATCGCGCCCGAGGCGAAGCCGCCCGTCGCGAGCACGACCCATCGCGCGCTAAACAAAGTGTCATGGCCGCTGGTGTGCGCTCGCACCGCGGTCACGCGCTCGCCCTCGCGCTCCACGCCGAGCGCCTCGGCTCCGACGATCAGCCGGCCGCCCGCGGCGCGGAGCGCGGCCACGAGGGCGTTGTACACGCGGATCCCGGGAACCGAGGGCGGGAGGGTCGGCACTTCGAACACCGGCCCTCCCAGCCGGCGCTGGATGTCGGACCATGCGCCGTGGGGGTCACGGAGGCCCAGGATCGCCGGCATCGCCACCCGCTCTCCGGGACGCAGCAGCAGCGCCAGCCGACCGGCGAAGGCGGCGCGAAACGCGGGGTCGTCAAAGCGCCGCGCGAGACCCAGCGCGTTGGCCTCGACGCGCCCCACCTCCACCTCGATCTCCACGGCGCGGGCCTCGATCCCGCCCCGCCGGAGGTTGCCGGCGCACAAGGAGGCATAGAAGTCCCTCAGCACCGGCAGGCCGACCACGCACACCGGGGCGTTCGTGTCGCCGGCGGCCATCGTCTCGGGGACGAGCGCGGAGGGGCGAAGCGCGCCGACGGCCGTGGGGAGGAAGTGGTTTCGCTCGAGGCCTCCCGTGTATCTATATCCGGGCTGAGGTCCGGCCTCGACGCGGTCCGCGAACCACTCCAGCGCCGGCGCGACTGCGTCCGCGCCGAACAGCGCGTAGGGGTGATCCGGATGGGCGGCAATGAAGCCGGGCAGCGCGTCCGCCGGTTTCTCTACGCGCTCGGGGTCGTACCCGAGCACGCCGATGGTCCCGGGAGCCAGGTGCGTGGAGCCGACCCCCTTGGCGAGCACGCACACGCGGGCACCGCCCTCGGCCAGCCGAGCCGCGGCGGTGAGGCCGGCCACGCCGGCGCCGAGGACCACCGCGTCATAGTGAAGCGTTGGGCTCATGGCAGATGCTCGATGTCGAGCACGCCCTGGAAGATCCAGTCGTCGAGCCTGGCCTGGCGGAGCTGATCGCCGTAGAGAATCGGCCACACGCCCTTCCAGCGCTCCAGGACGTAGTCGACCAGCGCCCGGTTGGCCTGCGAGGTGTCGATGCCGTCGTGTCCGTGGAGGATTCCCGCGGCCCGGTAGATGCAGAACCCTCCCTGGCAGGGGCCCATCCCCAGCCGGAGCAGTCGCCGGACGTCGTCGAGGTCGGTGGTGCCTCGCTGCCGGATGGTGTCCTCGATCCGCCGTCGCGGGATCAGCTCGCATTCGCAGATCAGTTGGTCGTCGCGCAAGTGGCGCTCTCGCCGGCCCAGCCGATCCTCAACCCTTATGTACTCGCCGTCGTGTGAGCCAGGAAGCCGCTCGGTCGCGGTTGTGCACGGTCGCGGATCGCCGAGCTGGCGGCACACCGCGTCGACGGTGTCCTGCGCCATCAGCCGGTAGGTGGTCAGCTTGCCGCCGGTGATCGTAAAGAAGCCGCTTACCCCGTCGCGATCCATGTGGTCCAGCAGCGCGTGGGCGCGGGTGACGTCACGCGAGGAGCCGCCGTCGCCGTTGCCCTTGGTGTCCTCGAACAGCGGACGCACACCGGTCCACACGCGAAGCGCGCGCGCGTCCTTGAACCCGGGCACCAGGCGCTCGCCATAGGCGAGCATCGCGTCGACCTCGTCCTGGATCACCGAGTGATCGTCCGGATCCTCGGTGTCGACGTCGGTCGTACCCACCACGCAGACGGTGCGGATCGGGACGATGATGTCGCCGTCGGTCGGCATCTGGCATCGGTTGACCACGGTGTTGACCAGGCGGTGGTTCATCGCGATCATGATCCCCCGGCCCGGGCGGACCTGGACGCCCTCGATTCCGGCCAGACCGGCGATCTTGCCGGCCCAGGCACCGGACGCGCTGACCGTGATCCGAGCTTCTACGTCGAGCTCGTCTCCGGTGCGCGAGTTACGCACGCGCGCACCCTTGATCTCGTCGCCGTCGCGGTGCACGGCCACGGCTTCGTGGTAGGGCAATACGCGCGCGCCGCGCTCCTGGGCTCCGCGCGCAAGCGCCCACACGAGCCTCCAGACGTCGATGCTGGCATCCGGGACGCGGAAGGCGCGGGAGACCCGCGGGTTCAGCCTCGGTTCCTCGCGCAGCGCCTGCGCCGGCTCGATCTCCTCGCATGGCACACCGGTGTTGCGGCATCCCAGGGCGAACCGATCGGCGTAGGCGGGATCGTCGAACGGGGTGGTGACAAAGAAGCCGCCGGTGTCCTCGATGGCGTCGGGCGCGATGTGCCGGACGATGAGGTTCTCGCGCGCGCATTCGTCGGCCGCCGATGGGTCCTTGACGGCGTAGCGGCCGCCGGAGTGCAGCAGGCCGTGGAAGCGCCCGCTCGTTCCGGTGCCGAGATCGCCCCGCTCGACGAGCACCACGTCGAGCCCGCGCAGCGCCGCGTCCCAGGCCACCCCCGCGCCGGTCGCACCCCCGCCGATCACCAGGACGTCGGTGCTGAGCTTTTCCACGGCGTGAGCTTACTCCTGCAACGGCGATGCCGCCGGAGCGCCGGCTTGGCGATTGCCGGCGCCCCGGAACGACGGCGTCGGCGTCCTACTCCAGCCAGTCGAACGTCCGCTCGACCGCCTTCTTCCAGTAGCGGTAGAGGTTTTCGCGGTCGGATTCGTCCATCTTCGGCTCCCACCGCTTGTCCTCGACCCAGTTCTCCCGGAGCTCGTCCTCGGTGTTCCAGAACTCGGTCGCGAGTCCCGCGGCATAGGCCGCGCCGAGCGCGGTCGTCTCGGCCACCTTCGGCCGGATCACGGGCACGCCCAGGATGTCGGCCTGGAACTGCATCAGGAGCTCGTTGACGACCATCCCGCCGTCGACCTTGAGCGACTCGAGATGCACGCCCGAGTCGGCTTCCATCGCGTCCGCGACCTCGCGGCTCTGGAACGCGGTGGCCTCGAGCGCGGCACGGGCGATGTGCCCGTTGTTGACGAAGCGCGTCAGCCCCGCGAACACGCCGCGAGCGTTGCCCTTCCAGTAGGGCGCGAACAGGCCGGAGAACGCCGGCACGATGTAACAGCCGCCGTTGTTCTCGACGGTCTTCGCGAGCTCCTCGACCTCCGGCGAGGTCTTGATCATCTTGAGGTTGTCGCGCAGCCACTGCACGAGCGCGCCGGTGATCGCGATCGAGCCCTCGAGGCAGTAGACGGCCTTCTGGTCACCGATCTTGTAGCCGACGGTCGTGATCAGCCCGTTCTTGGACTGGACCGCCTCGTTGCCCGTGTTGAGCAGGAGGAAGTTGCCGGTCCCGTAGGTGTTCTTCGCCTCGCCGACCGAGAACGCGGTCTGACCGAACGTCGCCGCCTGCTGGTCACCGAGGTCGCCCGCGACCTGGATCCCGTTGAAGGCGCCGTTCTTGATCTCCCCGTAGGGATCGGCCGACGGGCGGATCTCGGGCAGCACCGAGCGCGGGACTCCGATCGCGCTCAGCAGCTCATCGTCCCAATCGAGCGTCTCGAGGTTCATCAACATCGTGCGGCTCGCGTTCGACACGTCCGTGATGTGCAACCCGCCGTTGGTGCCGCCGGTGAGGTTCCAGATGCACCAGGTGTCGATGTTGCCGAAGCAAAGCTCGCCGGCCTCCGCCCGGTCCCGCGCGCCGTCGACGTTCTCGAGGACCCAGCGGACCTTGGGACCCGAGAAGTAGGTGGCGATCGGGAGCCCGTTCTTGGCCCGGAAGCGATCCTGCCCGCCGTCCTTCTCGAGCTCGGCACAGATCTTGTCCGTGCGCGTGTCCTGCCAGACGATCGCGTTGTAGACCGGGTCGCCGGTGTTGCGGTCCCACACCACGGTCGTCTCCCGCTGGTTCGTGATACCGACCGCGGCCACGTTGCCCGCTCCGCCCTCGACCTTGCCGGCGGCGGCATCCATCACCTCCTGCGAGCGCTGCCAGATCTCCTTGGGATCGTGCTCGACCCACCCGGGCTGGGGGTAGATCTGCTCGTGCTCGCGCTGGTCGACTGCCACGACGTTGCCGCCGTGGTCGAAGATCATGCACCGCGTGCTGGTTGTGCCCTGATCCAGTGCTGCGACGTAATCAGCCATCCGAGTTTTCTCCTTTCAACTTGCCAGCGTCTCGGCGGCGGTAGTCATCCGTCCACGTGTGTCTTGAGTCAACCTGCCAGGGCCTCGGCGGCGGTCTGGAACAGGTAGTAGGAGGAGGTCGCACCCGGGTCCTGGTGATCCCGGCTGCGGTCTCCCAGATAGCTCGCCCGTCCCTTCCGGGCGACCAGCGGGATCGTGTCCCGCATCCCCTGCTCGGCCGCGCTCACCGCGCCCTGCAAGGCGGAATCGAGATCGGCTGCCCCCTCGAGCGCCTCCACCGCCGGCAAGAGGGCATCGACCATCGTCTTGTCCCCGGGTTCGGCCTTGCCGCGCGCCTCCACTCCCTGGACTCCCTTCCGCCAGGCGGCGGCGTACTCCTCGAGGTCCACCTCCGCCTTGCCTGTGAGCGCGGTTCCCATCTGCAGAAACAGGGTCCCGTACAGCGGTCCCGCCGCGCCGCCCACGCTTGAGACGAGCGCCATGGCCACGGTCTTGAGGACTCCCCCGACATCTGCCTGCGGCTGGGTGCCGAGCTGCTCGAGCGCCTTGCGCATCCCGCGGTCCATGTTGGTGCCGTGATCGCCGTCGCCGATCGCGGTGTCGAGCCGCACGAGCTCCTCGCGGTGCTCCTGCATGGAGGCCGCGAACTGGTTCATCCAGTCGCCGACCGTGTCAGTCGTGACCGCCAACGGTCAGACGCCCCAGCGCAGCCCGGGGGTGTTCACGGGCGCGTCCCAGTAACGAGTCATCTCCTCGTCGAGCTTGAGCAGCGTGATCGAGCAACCCTGCATCTCGAGCGAGGTGATGTAGCTCCCGATCAGGTTGCGCTCGATCTGGACTCCGCGTTCGTGCAGGAGCTTCCCCACCTCGTTGTAGAGCACGTACAGCTCGATCTCCGGAGTGCCGCCCATGCCGTTGACGAACGCCAGCACGCGGTCGCCTGAGGAGAACGGCAGGTCCTCGACGATCGGGGTCAACAGGCGCTCGGCGATCTGGGAGGCGGGGCCGATCTTCTCCCGGAAGCGACCGGGCTCGCCGTGGATCCCGATCCCGATCTCCACCTCGTCGTCGGCGAGCTCGAAGCTCGGCTGGCCGGAGCCGGGAGTGATGCACGGGGTCAAGGCCATTCCCATCGACCGGCCGTTGGCGTTCACCCGGCGCCCCAGCTCGGCGACCTCCTGGAGCGAGCGGCGGTCCTCGGCAGCGCCGCCGCAGATCTTCTCGAGGATGACCGTGATCCCAACTCCTCGCCGTCCCGCGGTATAAAGGGAGTCCTCGACCGCGACGTCGTCGTTGGTGACCACCGACTCGACCTCGACCCCGTCGGCTCGCGTCAGGTCCGCGGCCATGTCGAAGTTCATGACGTCGCCGGTGTAGTTCTTGACGATGTGCAGCACGCCGGCACCGCCGCTCACGGCTTGGGTGGCGGCCTGCATCTGGTCCGGCGTCGGTGAGGTGAACACCTCCCCGGGACAGGCCGCGTCGAGCATGCCGGGGCCGACAAACCCGCCGTGCATCGGCTCGTGGCCGGAGCCGCCTCCGGACACCAGCCCGACTTTGCCGCTCACCGGGGCATCGGCGCGAACTACATACCGTGGTTCGTAATTGACCCGCACGCGGTCGGGGTACGCGGCCTGGACGCCCTGAAGCGCGTCCAGGACGACATCGTCAGGGGCGTTGATCAGCTTCTTCATGTGGCCTCCAGCAGCGCAGCGCAGTTAGGAACGAGACGCCCACGTGGACGGGGCCACTTAGATCGCGCACGGTCCCGAGCGGCATGGTGGGACGGAGGACGCGCACCTCGCTTTGAGCGGTTCCTTCAGCACAGAAAATGCCGAACAAGCACCCTCCTTCGAGCCGATCGCTCTCCACCCACGAGCGTCCGTTTGCGACAATAGCGGAAATCGTTCGCCAATGTCAAACATCGTTCGGGGAGGCTCCTAGCGAAAGCGGGTGGTCCTAAGCGGAACGCGCGCGACCCACGGACGGCGAGCGACGGGAGGCGGGTGATCTGAGGAGGAGTAGGTGTCCGGACCGATCCAATCCATCGAGCGCGCTGCAGCGATCCTGCGGCTGCTGTCCGGACGGTCCCGGCGTCTCGGCGTGGTTGAGATGGCGGGACAGCTCGGGTTGCCGAAGGGTACCGTGCACGGGATCCTCCGGACGCTTCAGTCGGTCGGCTTCGTGGAGCAGGATCGAGACTCGGGCAAGTATCAGCTGGGGGCGGCCCTGCTTCACATCGGATCGAGCTACCTCGACGCCAACGAGCTGCGCACGCGCGCCCTGAACTGGGCGGATGCGCTCGCCACGCAGAGCGGCGAGAGCGTGCGGATCGGCACGCTGCATGAGAAGCAGGTGCTGATCGTCCACCACGTGTTCCGGCCCGACGACAGCCGCCAGGCGCTCGAAGTGGGGAGCCTCGTCCCGGTCCACGCGAGTGCACTGGGGAAGGCGCTGCTCGCCCATCACAGGTATCTGCTGGCGGACCTGGGTTCGGGTCCGCTGCCAAGCTACACGCCGGCCACGATCACCGATGTGAAGCGGCTCGGCCACGAGTTGGAGGAGATCTCCGGCCGGGGTTGGGCGAGCGAGGTGGGGGATCTGTTTCCCGGAGTGGCGTCGATCGCGGCCCCGATCGAGGACCGGCGCGGCGTGATCGCGGGGGCCATCAGCATCTCGGGTCCGATCGAGCGGCTGTGCGAGAGCACCGTCCCGAGAGGCGAGCTCGTGGGCTACGTCATGGAGACCGCACGAACAGTTTCTCGCGAACTGGGGGCGATTCCGTGGTAGGAATTCACCTTCGAGATGAGTGGTCGGTATGTAGTCTCCATCGATCAGGGCACGGCATCCTCGAGATGCCTGGTGTTCGATCACCGCGCGCGGCTCGTGTCGGTGGCCCAGAAGGAGCATCGCCATATTTACCCGATGCCCGGGTGGGTCGAGCACGATCCCGACGAGATCTGGCGCAACGTCCTCACGGTCGTCTCCCAGGCGCTTGAGAAGGCGAAGCTCTCGCCGACCGAGCTGAGCGCCCTGGGGATCGCCAATCAGCGCGAGACGACGGTCCTGTGGGACCGTCGCACCGGACGGCCGGTCCACAACGCGATCAACTGGGAGGACACCCGCACCGACCGGCTCTGCCAACAGCTGGCCGAGGAGTACGGGCAGGAGCGCTTCCGCGAGAAGACCGGTCTGCCGTTGAGCACCTACTTCTCGGGTCCCAAGCTGCGCTGGTTGCTGGACCACGTTGCCGGTGTGCGAGAACGCGCCGAGGCGGGGGAGGTTCTGTTCGGCACGATGGACTCGTGGCTGCTCTGGAATCTCTGCGGGCGCCACGTGACCGACGTGACCAACGCCAGCCGAACGCTTTTGATGAACATCCACACGCTCGACTGGGACGACGATCTGCTCTCGATGATCGGCGTGCCGCGGGCGATGCTTCCCGAGATCCGGCCATCGTCGGAGATCTATGGCGAGGCCGGCGTCGCGCTCGCGGGCGTTCCGGTGGCATCCGTGCTCGGCGATCAGCACGCCGCGCTCGTCGGGCAGACGTGCTTTCACCCGGGAGAGGTGAAGTGCACGTACGGAACCGGGAGCTTCCTTTTGTTGAACACCGGCGACCGCCCGATCGCGTCCGAGCGCGGGCTGCTCACGACGCTCGGCTATCAGCTCGGCTCGAGCCGCCCGACGTATGCGCTCGAGGGGTCGATCGCGATCACCGGCGCCCTCGTCCAGTGGTTTCGGGACAACATCGGTTTGATCGGCAGCGCGCCGGAGATTGAGACGCTCGCGCTGACCGTGGAGGACAACGGCGGGTGCTACTTCGTGCCGGCGTTCTCAGGCCTGTTCGCGCCACACTGGCGCAGCGACGCCCGCGGGGTGATCGCCGGCCTCACGGGCTACATCAACAAGGGGCACCTGGCTCGCGCGGTGCTCGAAGCCACCGCGTGGCAGACGCGGGAGGTCGTGGAGGCCATGCACGCCGACTACGGCGGCGCGCTGCTCGAGCTTCGGGTGGACGGCGGGATGACCGCGAACAACCTGTTGATGCAGTTCCTCGCCGACGTCCTCGACGCCCCGGTGATGCGCCCGATCGTCGCCGAAACCGTCTCCCTCGGCGCGGCCTACGCCGCCGGGCTGGCGGTCGGGTTCTGGCCGGACCTGGACAGCCTCAAGCGCAACTGGCACAAGGCGGCCGAGTGGCTCCCGAAACTCGATCCCGAGGTGCGCGAGAAGGGCTATCGGAAGTGGAAGAAGGCGGTGGCGCGAACCATCGAATGGCTCGACGAGGACGACTGGCTGGCGGCGGATCTTGTGTCACTCAGCGGCACGCAGTAAACGCATCCAGCTCCGCCAGTAAACGCATCCAGCTCCGGCCTTTAGGCGCTCTCGAAGAACCGCTGCACGGTGTCGATCGTCGCGGACACGTCTTCCGTCGGCTTGATCGGCTCGCCGAAGGAGACGCTCACGGCGTGGCGCTTGGACCCGTTGTGACTCCGGATCCGCGACGGCCAGAAGCGCCCCGGCGGCATCGCGTCGCGTGTGCCGGTGATCCGGATCGGCACGATCAACAGCTCGTGGCGGGCGGCGAGCACGGCCGCACCCCGCCGGAGGCGTCCGGGTCCACCGCTGCGCGACCGGGTCCCTTCTGGATACAGCAGTAGGTTCCAGCCCTTGTCGAGCAACCGGTCGACGTGGCTGGCGGCGTGCCTTTTGAGTCCGCCGCCGCCGCGATCCATGGGGACGGTGTTGAAGATCAGCGAGACGACAAACGCGACCACTCGGTTGCGGTAGAAGTAGTCCGTGGCCGCGGCCACTATCGTGCGCTTGCGCACCCGGCGCGGGAGCGCCGCCAGGATCACCGGCGTATCGAGATGGCTCACGTGGTTGGCCACCAGGATCACCGGTGGTCGAACGCGCGAGAGCTTGTCGCGTCCGCTCGTGCGCCGGCGCGTGTAGAAGGTCAGGAGGGGGTTCAGCACAAAGCGCAGCACGGCCTCGCGCGTGGCAATGGCCGGGCGCGATCGCGCGACCGGAACGTCGAGCTGCGGAGCCGTCGGGATCAGCTCCCGCGCCCGCCGCTTGAACCGCTCCGGTGCCGATGACTTGCGGCGAACGGGAAGCCATTTCGGTGCCGCCGCCCCCAGCTGTCGCGCGCCGCGCTTCACGCGCGCGGGCAGCGACGTATCACGCCGGACGGGGAGCACGCCCCAACAACCCCGCCCTGTAACAAACGTTACAGGAGTCAGCTCGAGCGGCCATTCAAGTCCAAGGCAGGCTCGAGCGCGTCGTCCAATAGCTCTCCGGCGCCTCGGTGATTGGGGCGAGCTCGTCCTCCAGGGCCGGGCCCCACTCGACCTCGAATGCACTCAGATTGCTCTCGAGCTGGGCCACCGTGCTGGCGCCGCTCAGCACGGTGTCGACCCACGGTTGGGCCAGGACGCCGGCGAGCGCGAGCGCGTCCTCGCTCACGCCGATCCGCCGCGCCGCCCGGGCGAGCGGCTCGATGCCACCGCGCGGGCTCAGCCGACCGTTGGCCAGTGCCTCCTTGACAATGACTCCCAGACCCGCCTCGTGCGCGGACTGCAGCACCTCGCCGGCCGAGCGCTCGAGGAGGTTCCAGGTGGCCTGCACGGTCTCGAATCCTCCGATGTCCACGGCGTGCTCGATGGTGGCGGCCTGCTCTGTCCCGGTGACGCTCATGCCGACGGCCACCCCTTCCGCCCTGAGCGCCTCGAGCTCCCTGCGAACGTCGGGGTCGTCGAGCACGCCGCTCGACACCGTCGCTGAGTGGATCTGGTAGAGCGACAGGTACGGTCCGAGCAGCTCGCGGGTTTCGCCGAGCTGGCGGCGAAGGGTGTCGGCGCTCAGATCCTTGACCTCGGGCGGATCGGCGTCCACGCGCCAGCCGGCGGTGTACGTGTAGCCCCACTTGGAGCTGACCGTGACCTCACCGGGCCGGAGCGATCGCGAGCGCAACCACGAGCCGAGGAACTCCTCCGCTCGCCCGTAGGAGCGAGCCGCGTCAAAGTGCCGCACGCCCGCCCGGTACGCCGCGTCGAGGACGGCATGGCTGCGATCGGCGAGCCCCTGGACGGAGCGGTCCTCGAAATCCTCGCCGTGACCCAGGTTCAGATACCCCGGACGTCCCAGCGCCGCGAGCCCGAGCGAGATCGCGCTCGTGGAGATTCCCGTCCGGCCGAGCTCCCTCAGCCACCCTCGCGCAGGCGCGACCACGGAGCGGTTATATCGGTCGCGCGACCATCCGTGGTTCCCGCGTCGCGGTGTGACCGGTCGGATAGGCCCGCAAGACCGCGAGCAGCTCCGGATCCTCGCCGATCAGCGCCATCCATGCGGCGCGCAGCCCCTCGCACGCCGCGGTTCGAAGGACCGGCGCGCGATGCTCGAGGTGCCCGGGCACCACCGAATCCGCCGGCGGGCGGATGACGCACACCGCAGGGGCGTGATCCGGATCTTCCATCTGCACGGCAAGCTCGGCGGCGAGCGTGTCGTAGCGAAGCGAGCGCGTGCGGCGTAACTCGACGAGAGCGGGGTTGATCTTGCTCAGATAAGCATCGGTGAGCCGCGCGACCAGCGACGAAAGCGGTGCATGCCGTACCCCGTGGGGCCGGGTCTGGAGGACGAGCAGGTCCGTGGCGGCCGCGCCGGCCGCTCGTACCGGGATTGCCTCGGCCAGCGTCGCGTCGAGAAGCCTCATCCCTCGGAAGCTCACCGGCGCGCCCGCGAGCCAGGGGAGCCGGCCCGACGCGCGCAGCGCTGAGCGGATCTCCTCGTCGGTGGCCAGGTCATGTAGGTCGATGACCGATGCGCTGTCCGCGTCCGTTGCGGTGCAGTGCAGTTCGATCCCGCACGACCGGATCTCCTCGAAGCGAAGCGGCCGCTGCCGTGTCCACACGTGGTCGATGACGTAGTCCATGTCCAGGAAAGGGCCGCCCCGCAGGGCGCGCCTGACGCTCGCGAAGCGAGGATCGCCGAAGCCATGCTGATAGAGAGCCGTCAGGTAGGCCGCCTGGCCGGCGAGAAAGAAGGCCGCGTTGAACGCCCCCGCCGAGGCGCCGTGCACCTCGTCGAAGGAGTCGCGTAAACCGAGTTGCTCGATCGCCGCGGTCATCGCAGCCGAGACCACGCCCCGCATTCCGCCGCCCTCGATCACCAGAGCCACGCGCCGGCCGTCGCTCCGGGCTCCCGGGCGCGAGCCTTCGCTCCGGCGGCGCAGCAGGATCTGCACCACCGGGTGGCCGCGCAGGTCCGCGGTCATGGGGACGTGAGGTCGATACGGATCGGGAGCCAGCCGGCGCAGGAGCATCGCCGGCGTCAGCAGCTGTCCGCTGGCTCGGTCTCGCACAGCCGATCGACCGCGCCGGCGCCCCTCTCCTCCTCGGCGGCGGGCTGAATGTGAACCAGCAACTGCGCCAACTGCTCACGTTGGTCAAGGTCGAGGTTGACCAGCAGCTTGTCCTCGGCGTCGGCCACGGCGCGTTGCCCTTCCCCCAGGCGCTCGAATCCGCGGTCGGTGATGGCCACGATGTGGCGGCGGCGGTCGGAGATGTCGCGCTGGCGGGACGCGAGCCCCTCCGCCTCGAGCTGATTCAGAAGGACGACGAGGACGCTCGGGTCGACGGCGAGCTCGTCACCGAGCGCCTGCTGACTCATCGGGCCGTGGTCGTGGAGGAGGGCGAGGACGTACAACGAGCGTGGCTTGAGCCCCACGGCGGCGACCGCCTCGCTTGCCGATCTCGCAGCGGCCCGGCCCACGAGCCCCAGCCGAAGCGCTGGGCTGGCAAACAGCCAGGCAACGAGGTCGAGATCATCAGTCGCCACGCCAACATGGTAATCATCCATTCGCCTCGATCCTTGACTGGTGTCAAGGATCTGGCGAACTGCGACGGGTTACTGGGGCGGGGTCGATGGCGGGCCGGGAGCCGGGTGCACCGGCAGAATCTCCGGGGGTCGCGGAGGCTGGGTGAAGTCGAAGTCGGAGCTCAGGTCTCCGAGAGCCGGACTGGCCTCGCGCACGTCCGGTCGCGGGTCGGGGCGGCCGTCGGTGGTCGGGTCGAGCCGCTGGCCGCCGAGGAAGTCATCCTCGATGAACTTGGTGAAGTTGTCGTGGCTCAGCAGCTGGTGATCGATGTAGCCGCGCCGGGCGTAGGGGCTGATCACGATGCCCGGCACGCGTAGGCCCAGGCCGTTCTCGTCGATGACCGGCGGCACCACATGGTCATAGAAACCTCCCCAGTCATCCCAGGAGAGGAAGATCGCCGTGCTGTTCCAGTCGGGGCTCGCCATGATCGCGTTGATGAGCCCGGTCACGTAGGTCTGACCCGCGCTCACCAGCGCCGGCGGGTGTTCGGACACCGTCCCGTTGGGATCGATCCACGATACGGCCGGGAGGGCCCCGGCCTGGGCCGCCAAGAAGAAGTCCGTCAGCGACTGCACGTTGCCGAGCTGCCCGTCCTGCTGGACGTCGGTGAAGTGCGGCAGCGGATTCCAGATTCCCGGAGTCTGCGGGCCCTGCTGTACGGGTTTGCACGTCATCGCGCTGTCGTTCTCACAGTCAGGCTCGGTGCCCTTGAACACGTAGTAGGCCCACGGCACCCCGTACTCGTGCAGCAGGTAGGTGATGTCCGTCCAGGCGTACAGCGGGGTGGTGTCGAGGGGCGCCCCCGGTGGGTTGGGGCTCTGCAGGGCGTTCGTGCATGACGACGGCTGGAGTGGATCGGTGCAGAACGCCGACCACTCCGAGACCTGGTAGAGGTGCTCGGGCAGGCTCCAAGAGGCGTTGGGCTGGAACATGTTGTCCTGGAGCACGAAGTCCTGGGCGTAGCGCCAGTAGTTCGGGATTTCCCGGGCGTCGTGGTAACCCATCACATCTACGCACTTGCTCGTCGACGACGTCGTGCACGGGCTGCAGTTCGGGTTCGTGCTCGTGCACCCCTGCCCCTTCTCGGCCTGGCCGACGAAGCCGTCCATCTTCCCACCGTCGACGTCCGCCGTGGCGTTGCTCTGGCCGTGCGGCCCGCCGTAATTCAGATCGGCCGAGTCGTGGAAGGGCTTGACGCAGCCGCCGTTGACCGGATCGGGTACACAGACCCCGGGTGGGATTCCGTTGGCGCCCGGGAAGGTGCCGAAGTAACTGTCAAACGAGCGGTTCTCCTGCATGATGATCACGATGTGGCGGATCTTGTGGATGCCCATGTACTCGGCCGTCACTGTCACCGCGGGTGAGCTCGAGAGCACGTTGCGCGAGTCGCCATTCAGTACGGCACGGAACGTGAACGTGCCCTCGCTGGCCAGCTGCGTGCTCGCCGCGTAGTCAGAGAAGGCATCCAGCGGAGCGGTGGTCAGCAGCATCCAGCTGCCGTCCGGCTGCTCCTCTTCGATCAGCACCGACTCGCCCGCATGGTTTGGCGTCACGTGACCGGAGAGGGTGAAGCTCTGCCCGGGGCTCACGATCGTCGAGGACGCGCTGACTGACACCACCGCCTCCACGGCCTGCGCAATCGTCCGGCTGCGGCGCTGGCGCGCGATCACGTAGAAGCGCCGGTTCGTGTAGACCACGCCGGGAGTGCGGCGGAACACGTAGGCGCCGTGACGGTTGGTGGTCGTCACGGCGACGCGGACGAAGCGGCCGCCCGTGGGAAGCTGACGGTACAGCGACACCGCGGTCCCGCGCCGGGCGCCGGGCACGTGCCCCGACACGAGCACGCGTTCGCCGGCCACAGACGGATTGGGAGCCGTGGAGATCGACGGTCTGGGCGGCGGCTTGTGACGATGGTGCGCCCGGCTTGCCAGCGAGGTGCTGGCCAGGAACGCGGCCAGGCCCCCCGCCACGACCACCAGCAACATCAACCTGGTCAGCAGTCGACCACGCACCGGCACCTCCCGATCTCGACCTCGCAATGGGAATCCGAGCGCCTGCTAGAACCCCTAAGCGGGGCGAGAGTTGCGATCGTCAGTACCGCTCAGGTACGAATGTCTGCTCTTCGATCGGCGGGCGGACGTATGGGTCCTCGGTGCGCGGTGGCAGCTCGAGCGGCGGGGGAGTGAGATCCTCGTAATCGATCAGCGAGAGCAAGTGTGCGATGCAGTTCAGGCGCGCGCGGCGCTTGTCGTCGGCTTGCACGACGTACCACGGGGCGACCTTGAGGTCCGTGTAACGGAACATCTCGTCTTTCGCGCGCGAGTAAGCCACCCAGCGGGCGCGCGACTCGAGGTCCATTGGGCTCAGCTTCCACCGCCGCATGGGATCGTGCACACGGGCTTGGAAGCGGCGCTCCTGCACCTCGTCGGAGATCGAGAACCAGTACTTGATCAGCTGGATCCCCGAGCGAACGAGCATGCGCTCGAACTCCGGACACGACCGCATGAACTCCTCGTATTCGCGCTCGGTGCAGAACCCCATCACCCGCTCCACCCCGGCGCGGTTGTACCAGGAGCGATCGAAGAGCACGATCTCTCCCCCCGCCGGGAGGTGCTGCACATAGCGCTGGAAATACCACTCGGTCCGCTCGCGCTCGGTGGGCGCCGGCAGCGCCACCACGCGGCACACGCGCTGGTTGGTCCGCTCGGTGATTCGCTTGATCACCCCGCCCTTGCCGGCCGCATCGCGCCCCTCGAAGATCACCACGACCTTCAGGCCCTGGGCCCTTACGTACTCCTGCATGATCACCAGCTCGCGCTGGAGCTTGAGCAGCTCCTTCTCGAACTCCTTGCGCGCGAGTCGCTTGTGCTCACGCTCGCCGAGCGCGGCCGCCCCGTCAGGCGACGCCCGATTGGCGGTTGTCTTGCGCTTCGCCCGCTTCCCATCGCTGCCGGTAGACCTGGCCTTCGCCATCCGCTCGTCCTCTCCTCGGGACGGTTAAGTCTACGGCGGCCGTCTAGCGCGAATCAGCCTCCGAACGCGGCAGACCCGTGGACCCCGGCGCCCCAAAGCCGACCAGCACTTTGGGCGGGTCACGCTTCCGGCACCGGCCCCCAGGACATTCCCCCCGGTGTGGCATTCGGCTCGCCTTGCACGGGAGACGGACCCCGAGCTCCGGGAGGCTGGCCGAACAGCTCGGCATGATTGATTGCGCGCCTCACATCGGAAGGGGTGAGGATGCCCACGATCCTCGCGCCCTCGACGACAACCGCTCGCCGATCAGGTGAGCCCTGCATCCGCACCGCAACCTGGGCCAGATTGTCGTTGGGACCGCACTGGACGATCTCCGTGGGCCGGGCCGCGGCGGCGCCGACCGGGGTGGTGTGCCAGCGGTCGCGCGGGAGGCTTGCCATCCGCGTCACTGTGACCAGTCCGACCAGTCGGCGGTGTATGTCCACGACCGGGAACGAGGAGAATCGGTTCGGCCTGACATATCGCTCGATCACCTCGTCCACGGTCGCCTCGGTCGGCACCACGAGCGGGGCGCCCGTCATCGCGTCGGCGACGCGGAGGTCTCCCTCGCGGGATCGGTGGGCCACCTGCTGGTGCTGTTGGCCGGCGGCGACCGTGATGAACCAGCCGATCACGGCCAACCAGATACCTCCGAGCGCGCCGCCGGCGAGGAACTCAAGCGCGCCCACGGCGATGAGCCCGATGCCGCAAACCTTTCCGACTCTGGCGGCCACGGCCGTGGCGCGGATGCGGTCGTGCCAGTGCCGCCACAGCAGTGCTCGCAGGATCCTCCCGCCGTCCAATGGGAAAGCGGGCAGCATGTTGAACAGCGCCAGCAGAGCGTTGATTCCGGCCAGCCAGGCGAGCGAACTCACCAGCAGAGCGCTCGTGCCGACGGCGCCCAGCACCACCGCCGCCAGCCCGCCAACCGCGGCAAGTCCGAGGCTGGTAAGAGGACCTGCGCCGACGATCTCAAGCTCGGCGCGCGGATCGGGGCTATCGCCCTCTAGCTTGGCCACTCCGCCGAAGATCCACAGCACGATGCCCTTGACTCTGACCCCGCGCCGGCGAGCGACCAGGGCATGGGCGAGCTCGTGAGCCAGGAGGCTCGCGTAGAAGGCAGCGGCGGTCACGAGGGCAAAGACCCAATAGGCGGACGTCGTGTAACCAGGCGCCGCGGAGGGGAGCAGCGTGCCCGCGAGGCTCAGCGCGATCAGCAGAAAGATCGGCAGAAGGCTCCAGTTGATTCCGACGCGGACTCCGCGAATCTCGCCAAGGTGGAAGCTCTCGTTCATGCACTCGAGTCTTCCCGAGGCGCTTATGAAGACGATAAGAGGAGCCTATGAAAATGCTCTCAGCTGAGCACCCAGAGCACTCCGTGCTCCCGGGCGAACTCAAGGCACTCTCGACGGCCGCTGGTGCCGAGGCCGTGGAAGGCGAGCTCGCCGTTCGGGCTGACCAGCGACCAACCGTCCTCGGTAGGTAGGAGGATCAGACGGCGCCCAGCGGCCGGCTTGCCGCCCAACCGGACCTCGAATGCCGCTGGTTTGTGCGCGAGCGCGTTCATGTCAGCGACATCATGGAACCCGCGCGTAAGGAAGATGTGGCTCTTACTTCGGAGTTCTCTAAGACTTCGTGGTCAACGGGTCCCGGCGAGGGTCGCGAGCCGCCCGCGCTGGGGCCGATGGCTATAACGCTGTTCCGGGCGCGGCGCGGCAGGGCCGTTGGGTCCCTCGTGCAGCGCCATCTGCAGCACTTGGGCGAGGTGGAGCGCACTCCGGTCCGATCCGTGTTCGATCTGCGAGCGGCAGCTGAATCCGTCGGTCATCACGAGCGCGTGCGCCGAGGCCCCGCGCACCGCCGGAAGCAGCGTCCGCTCGGCGGCCTTGACCGACACCTCGTAGCGCTCGCCGCGCTCGTAGCCAAACGAGCCGGCGAGACCGCAGCACCCCGTGTCGAGCACCTCGTAGTCGAGCCCGATCCGGTCGAAGACGGCCTGGTCGCAGTCCGTGTCGCTCGTCGCCCGCTGATGGCAGTGGAAGTGCACGAGCGCCTTTCGCTCGAGCCGCGGCAAATCCCTGTCCTTGGCCTGGGTGGCGAGGAATTCCCCCAGCGAGTGAGTCTGGCGCGCGAGGCGCTTGGCGTCCTCGTCGTGGGGGAGCATGTTGGTGAGCTCGTTGCGAAACACAGCTCGGCAGCTCGGCTCGAGCGCCACCACGGGGGTACCCGCGCGGATCTCGGCCCTGAGCCCGTCGAGCACCTGGTGCAGCAGCCGGCGAGCGAGCTTCAGCATGCCGTAGTCATAGAGCGGGCGCCCGCAACACAGCGACCGCTCCGGGACGGCGACCTCGAACCCTGCCGCCTCTAGCACCTCGGTCGCGGCAACCGCGACCTCCGGGTGGAAGTGGTCGTTGAACGTGTCGGGCCACAACAGCACCCGCCGGCGCCCGCCGCCAGTCGCCGCCTGCCGGCCGGCGAACCAGCTCTTGAAGGTGCGATGCGCGAACGGCGGCATGCTTCGTTCGGGAGCGATCCCCGTGATCCGCTTGCCGAGCGCGGCGAATGGCTGCCGCTGTGTCAGCATGTTCGCGAGCCGCGGCGCGCGAGCCGCGAGCTGCGCCTCCCAGCGGATCAGCCCGAGGGCATACGCCTGCCTCGGTCGCAGGCGACCGGCGTAGAAGTGCGAGAGGAACTCGGCCTTGTAGGTGGCCATGTCAACCCTGACGGGACATTCGTGCAAGCACCCCTTGCACGCGAGGCACAGGTCGAGTGCCTCCTTGACCTCCTCGTTTCGCCACCCGTCTTCGAGCGGCGAGTCCGAACGCATCATCTCGAACAGCAGTCGCGCCCGGCCTCGTGTCGAGTGCTTCTCCTCGAGCGTCACCTGATAGCTCGGACACATCACCGCGTTCTGGTCGCGACATGCCCCGACCCCGAAGCACCTCTCAGCGGCCGCGGCGAAGCTGCCATGGTCGCCGGGAAAGCCGAACTCCGTGCTCACCGGCCGGGTGCGGTAGGTGGGGTCCATACGCAGGTGGGTATCGAGCGGATAAGGGTCGACCACCTTGCCGGGGTTCATCTTCCAGTCCGGATCCCAGATCGCCTTGAACTCCCGGAAGGCCTCGACCAGCTCGGGACCGAACATCTTCGGCAGCAGCTCGGCGCGGGCGTGGCCGTCGCCGTGCTCCCCGGACAGCGAGCCGCGGTAGCTCGCGATCAGGTCGCCCGCGTCCTCCATGAACGCGCGGTAGTTGCGCACCCCGTCCGGCGTGAGGAAATCCCAGTCGATCCGCGAGTGCACGCAGCCGTGGCCCACGTGGCCGAACAGGCACGAGATGCGGCGACCGTGTTTGGCGCACAGCCCCTCGAGGTCGCGTAGGTAATCGCCGATCCGCTCGGGCGCGACCGCGGCATCCTCCCACGAAGGCCATCCGGGATGCTCGCCGGGAATCTTGCTGTGGCCGACGCCTCCTTCGCGGATCTCCCACACCTGCGCTATCTCATCGACGTCTTCGTAGAGCTTCACGCCTTTGTGACCGCCGGCCTTCCGGACCGCTTCGGTGAACCGCTCGCCCTGCTCGTCGGCGCCTTCCTTGGAGTCTCCACCGAACTCGACCAGGAGCCACGCCTCGCCGTCGGGCAGCAGGTCGGTCCGCCGCTTGCGACCCAGCGCGATCTCGTTTCGGACCAGGCGCCGGTCGAACGTCTCGAGGCCGATCGGACCGAACTCCATGACCCACGGGACCTGATCGGACGCCTCGGGGCAGTCCTGATAGCCGACCAGTGCCAGCGATCGGTGCTGAGGGCTGTCGATCAACTGACAGCGCGCCTCGAGCACCAGCGCGCACGTCGCCTCGGTGCCCACCATTGCCGCCGCGAGGTTGAACCCGTGTTCGGGCAGGAGCCGATCGAGGTTGTAGCCGGAGATCCGCCGCGGGATCCGCGGGTAGCGCTCCCGGATCAACTCGGCGTATCGGTCGCGCAGGTCGCGCAGCTGGGCATAGATCTCTCCGCTGCGCCCGCCGGCGGCGATTGTGTGCTCCAGTTCGCCCTCGTCGACCGAACTCGGCAGCGTCATCCGCGCCCCGTCGTAGAGCACGACATCGAGCGATTGGATGTTGTCGGCGGTAACGCCGGCGACGATCGAATGGGTGCCGCACGAGTTGTTGCCGATCATCCCGCCGAGCGTGCAGCGACTGTGGGTGGCAGGGTCGGGCCCGAACGTCAACTGGTGCTCCTCCGCCTTGTCGCGCAGCCAGTCGAGGACGATCCCCGGCTGCACGCACGCGAAGCGCTGCTCGGGATCGAACTCGACGATCTTGTTCATGTACTTGGAGAAGTCGAAGATCACGGCCTCGTTGACCGTCTGGCCCGCGAGCCCGGTGCCGGTGCCGCGGGCGCCCACCGGGGCGCCGTGTTCCCTACAGACCTCGACCGCGGTCACGACATCGGCCGCGTCGCGGGGGATCACCACCCCGATCGGAAGCTGCCGGTACACCGAGCCGTCGTTGGCGTACAAGGCGCGGCTCCCGGGAGAGAACCGCACCTCGCCGCGCACCTGCCGCGAGAGCTCCTGCGCCAGAGCGCGCGCATCGACCTCGCGCGCGGACCGTGGTGGCGTGGCAAGGGGGGCCGCCACCGCCATGTCAATCTCCGTCTGTCCCGTGCCCGTCGCCTCCGGGAAGCTTGTCCGCAACGCGGTCCTTGGCCCGCGCTAACACCCCCGCCGGGCTGCTCGAGTACTCCATCTCTCGCGCGAGCACTCGCGACATCGTGAGCGCGATCTGTTCGCGGTTCGGCTCGCCTCGCGCGAGCCCCCACGCGAACCCCTTGGCGTGCTCGCGATTGATCGTCGGCGTCACTGGCACGTCGTGCGGATCGACCATCGCTTCGATCACCGCCGGTCCGTCGATGGCCAGAGCTTCCTGCAGCTGATCGCTCACCCGCGCCGGATCCTCGATTCTCACCCCCCTCAGCCCGCACGCCTCGGCCACCTTGACGAAGTCCACCGGGGAGAGCTCGACGCCGTACTGAGGATTGCCCAGAAACGCCATCTGCTCCCACTTGATCAGGCCCAGCACGTCGTTTCGCATCACCACCACCTTGACCGGGAGCGCGTGCTGGGCGAGCGTGGCGAGGTCGCCCATCATCATGGTCATCGACCCGTCGCCGGTGAGTGCGACGACCTGCCGGTCGGGGTAGGCGACCTGCGCGCCGATCGCGTACGGCAGTGCGGCCATCATCGAGCACATCGTTCCGCTGAACGAGAACAGCTGCCCGCGGCGCAGCTCGGTCCTCGCCGCCCAGGTGGTGACCGTCCCCGAGTCGCCGCAAAGGATCGCCCTGTCGGCGAGTGCCTTGCTCAGGTGAAACGGAATCGCGTCCGGTTTGATCGGCGGCTCGTGCGGCTCGGCGCGCTCGGCCTGCAGCGCCCGCCAGTCCTCCATCTGCGCCTGCGCGCGCTCCAGGAACGAACGGTCGGGCCGGTGCTGCACCAGTGGCTCGAGTTCACGCAAAGTGAGCTTGGCATCGCCGCAGAGCCCGACCTCCACCGGATAGCGCAGCCCGATCCGCTCCGGGCGATCGTCGATCTGCACTCCGGCCGCCGAGCCCGGCTCCGGCAGGAACTCGATATATGGACTCGAGCTCCCCACGATGAGGATCCCGTCACAGCTCTTGAGGGCATCTTGCGCCGGCCGCGTCCCGACCAGCGCGTACCCGCCCAAGCAATATGGGCTGTCATCGGGGACCGCGTCCTTGCCGAGCATCGCCTTGACGATCGGCGCCCCCAACTTCTCCGCGAGACGCTCTACCTCCTCACCTGCGCCGCGGGCGCCCGCGCCGATGAAGATCAACGGTCGCTCCGCGCCCGAGAGAATCTCTGCGGCCTGTTCGATCCGCTCGCGGGGAGGCAGCCGCCGGCCGTCGATCGTGGTCACCGAGGAATGGCCCTCGATGTTCTTGGTCGAGCGGTCCCCGGTTACCGCGTCCCCGGACTGGATGTCGATCGGGATGGCGATCGCCGCCGGCCCCCGCTGCCCAATCGCCGAGCGGACGGCCATATCGACCACCGGGATGACGTGCGCCTCCCCCATGATCCGCTGGCTGTACACGCAGGCATCGTTCAGCGCGAAGTCGTGGTTGATGTCCTGTAGGTAGTGAGTGCCGATCACGTCGTGGTACGTCATGCCGGTGATCGCCACCACCGGCGACTGGTCGATGCGCGCGTCGTACAGGCCGTTCATCAGGTGCACCGCGCCGGGCGCGGCCGTCGACAGGCACGCCGAGGGCCGGCCGGTGAACTTTCCATAGGCGCAGGCGGCGAGCGCAGCGGTCTCCTCGTGCCGCACGTGGATGAAGCGAATCTGTTCCTGGTGGGTCCGAAGCGCCTCCATCACCCCGTTGATGCCGTCGCCCGGCAGCCCGAAGACGACATCGATTCCCCACTCGATAAGGCGCTCCACCAGCTGGTCAGACGCGGTCTTGTTGGCCATGTTCACTCCCTTGCGATCCTCGTGCCGCTGCAGTGTCGTATCGCGATATCGCTACCCGACCGGCGTCTGGCCGAATCGGGTGCGGTCACGAAGCAGACGGACTTGGAGCCACGGCTGGGGAGTGGGGCCTGTGCACTTGGTCCTCGCACGGTCTGCGCGCGCGAGCGGTGAGTGATCCCCGCTGCCGGCTGGCTGAGGTCACCAATTACGCCATCGCTCCGCCGAGGCTCGGGATCCAAAACGCGATGGCGTGGTAGATGAGGACGGCGGCCGTCGCCGGCATCACGGGTGCGCCGTAGACAGTTAGCGCCCCGACCAGACCCCCTTCGAGCACGCCGATCCCACCCGGTACCGGTAGCGAGTTGGCGGCGTACCCGATGACGTAGGCGAGGACCAGCACCGGGGCGCCGATCGGGTGGCCGACTGCGGCGCAGGTGAGTCCGAGCACGGCGATGTCGAAAGCGAGATACCCGAGCGCGCCGAGCAGCCGCCAGTGCGGCCGGAGGAGCTCATGCTCTGCCTGCGAGATCCCGTCGACCACCGAGCGCGACGCGCGGCTCCGCCACTTACCGTGCAGGCGCGAGCGCGAGACCGCCAGCACGAGCGCCGCTCCCGCGATCCCGACCGCGGCGGGGATGACTGTGAGAGCGAGCCCGTGCGGCCCACCACCCACGTCGAGCACAAGCAGCAGCGCCGCGCTCTCGAGCGCCAGGACGCTGGTGCCGCTTGTGAGGAAGAACAGCCTGCTTGACTTCTCGACGATCCGGCCGGTCGACATACCGCCGCGGCGAAGCAATACGCCACCGGCGGCCAGTGAGCCCAGGCCACCGCCCGGGAGCAGCGCGCCCGATCCCATCTCGATCCACGCAAGGCGTCGCGCCTCGGGCGCCGGAAGCTCGGCGAAGAAGCGCCGGAAGATGGCAATAAAGCTCAGGCACGAAGCGAGTTCCAGGGCGACGGCCCCGATCAACCAGCCAGGGCTGATCGAGGCCGCACGGTGCGCGGCGGCGCGGAGGTCAGGCACCGCCAGGAGGGCCGTCGCTCCCGCGAGCAGGAGCGCCCCGAGCACGATCAGACGGCACCGGAGCGCTCCGGACTGCGCGGAGTCACGCACCGGATCGGGTTCGGCTAGACACTACTGCCATCGAGGAGCGCTCCGGGTCGATGCCCGCCTGCGCCTCGCTGATCCTCCAGACCCTGGCGGCGAGCGCCTGATCGGCCGCGGCGCCCTTCAGCTTGAGCGCCTTGCGACGCATGAACAGGCCGCCGCCATCCCCGTTTAGCTCCGGCGCGATCGCCGCCCAGACGATCCCCTTGGCCGCCTCATCGGCCGGGCGGAACACCGGCGTGCGCCGCAGCACACCGGTCAGAAGGCCCATCACTCCGCCGGGTCCCTGACCGCCGAAGTTGGTCTTGGCCGCACCCGGGCTGACCGAGACCGCGGTCACACCCGCGCCATCGAGGCGCTCAGCGAGCTCGCGCGTGAACAGAACGTTCCCCAGCTTGGAGATCCGGTACGCGCCGAAGAAGCTGTACTTCCGCTGCCCCTGGAGGTTGTCCAGGTCGAGCTTGCGGCTGTAGATCTCCGAGGTGACGTTGACGATCCGTCCCGCTGGTGCGGCCACCAGCAGCGGGAGCAGCAGATCGGTCAGCAGGAACGGTGCGAGGTGGTTCGTGGCCCACGTCAGCTCGATCCCGGTCGGCGCTTATCTGGCGCTGCGCGTATGCGCCTCCTGCGTTGTTGATCAGGATGTCCACTCGGTCAAAGCGGTTCTTGATCTCTTCCGCCACACGGCGCACCTCGCCTTGGAATGCGATGAAGGACGCGGGTTTCGGTCGGCGCGGTCGCCGCCCAGACGATCCCTTTGGCCGCCTCATCGGCCGGGCGGAACACCGGCGTGCGCCGGAGCACACCGGTCAGAACGCCCATCACTCCGCCGGGTCCATCACCGCCGAAGTTGGTCTTGGCCGCACCCGGGCTGACCGAGACCGCGGTCACACCCGCGCCATCGAGGCGCTCAGCGAGCTCGCGCGTGAACATAACGTTCCCCAGCTTGGAGATCCGGTACGCGCCGAAGAAGCTGTACTTCCGCTCCCCCTGGAGGTTGTCCAGGTCGAGCTTGCGGCTGTAGATCTCCGAGGTCACGTTGACGACCCGGCCGGCGTGGGCGGCGAGCACCGCGGGCAGCAGCAGATCGGTGAACAGGAACGGAGCGAGGTGATTGGTCGCCCAGGTCAGCTCGAGACCGTCAGCGCTCAGCTGACGCCGGTTGAAGGCACTCCCGGCGTTGTTGATCAAAACGTCCACCGCGGCATAGCGCTCCCTGACCTCCCGGGCCACGCGGCGGACCTCGGCCTGGACGGAAAGGTCGGCGATCAGCAGCACGGGCGGCCTTCCCGTGGCCACGTGCGCGACCAGCGATCGCGCCTGCCCGCCGCGGGCTTGGTCGCGGCAGATCATCACGATCTC
>JAFASF010000108.1 GCA_019244745.1 Solirubrobacterales bacterium
CGCGCGCCGGCGGCGTCGATGTACTCGACCCCGGTGGCCTTGGGTCCGTTGCCCCGGTTCTCGATCAGCACGCGCTCGACGGGGGCGTTGGGGCGGAGCTCGAGCGCCCCGGACATCCAGTTCCGGTGGAGGTAGGTGTTCATCGTCGACTTGCCGGCGTTGGTCGGGCAGCCCTGCAGGCACGAGCCGCACTGCATGCAGTTCTCGTCCGTGTAGGCGCGCACCGGCTCGAGTGCCGCGCCGACCGCCTCGAACCCGCGTTTGGCGGTCTCGACGCATGGCTTGAGGTCCCAGTCGTCGGTCCGCTCGCGGACCCCGAGGTAGCGCTCGACGCGCTCGTAGTAAGGATCGAGATGCGCTCTGGAGATCGGCTCGCCGTGCTCGTCTTCGAGCCCGGTCGCTTCGTACCACTTGTCGAACTCGCGCTGGCTGGCCCTCAGAGCCACCTTCGTGTTGATCGTCGTGCTGCCCCCGACGCAGCGGCCGGCGATCAGCGCGACCGGCCCGAAGCCGGGGTCGCCGGCGGGAAATGCGAAGCGCAGCGGCCACCAGTAATCGTGCGCGGCGCGGCTCTCCCAGCGCGTGAAGTCGGCCGCGGTGTAGTGCCCGCCCGCCTCGAGCACGAGCACGGAACGGCCTCGTTCCGCGAGCTCGCCGGCGACGACGCCCCCGCCGGCGCCGGAGCCGACCACGACCACCTCGAAGCGCTCGCTCATCCCGTCATCCCGCGTTCACCGTCCGACACCTGGCTTCATCCCGCGACCCCCAGATACGACCAGTCCTTTTTGATCCGCATCGCCAAGGGCGAGTGAAAATCGATCTCTTCGTATGCGCTGGGACCGGTTGCCCCGGGAGCCAGGAAGTCGCTGTAGAACGCCTCGACGGCCAGTGCCCGCACGTGAAGGAACGCAGGCGTGGCGGCGTGCGGCGCGAGCTGTTCCGGACCTCCGGGCGCCGCGTCGGCGAGCGCATCGATCGACTGGAGCGCGAGGTCCCGCTCCGCGGGCGACATCTGCCCGAGCACGGCATCGATGTAGACCACGGGGCCGACTCGACCGGAGCCCGGGACGATCGCTTCGCACAGCAACTCGAGTACGGTGGCGCGGTGCTCGTCGAGATTGCGCAACTCGACCGACATTGGAGGTGAACTCTAAGATGGCTATTCTGCGCGCGCATGCCGGGTGGGGACAGGATCGTTGTCGATGCGCGCAGGGGGGTCCTCCTCGTGCCGTCTCAGAACGGAGGCTCGCTCAGTGAGTGAGCGATCGTCCGAGGTCCACGCGGCCCGCGCGCTCGCCGAGCTGATCGTCGGCTTCGGCGCGAACGTTCAGCCGGGTCAGATCGTGGCGGTGTCCTCCGAGCCCGGGAAGGAAGGGCTGGCCCGAGCGGTCGCGGAAGCCGCGTACGACCGTGGCGCGCTGTTTGTCGACCTGAGCGTGTTCGATCTTCACTTCAAGCGAGCCCGCGCCCTGCGGGCTGCGCCCGACACGCTCGAATTCGTCCCGCCTTGGTACGGGGAGAGGGTGCGGGCGCTGGGCGAGCACCGATGCGCCACCGTTTCCCTGACTGGGCCGGTGGCGCCGCGCCTCATGGACGGGGTCGACCCGGCGCTGCTCGGCAAGGACCTGCTCCCTCGGATCAAGGAATCGATCGAGGTGGTGAACGAGCGCACGGTCAATTGGACCGTCGCGCCGTGCCCGACCCCGGACTGGGCCGAGCTGGTCTACCCGGAGCTGGAGCCGGCGGAGGCGCTGGAGCGGCTGTGGGAGGAGATCGCGCACGCGTGCCGGCTTGACGAGGACGACCCGGTCGCGGCATGGGTGCGGCGGATGGAGCGATTGGAGTCGGTGGCGCGACGCCTGGTCGAGCTCGAATTGGACCTTGTGCGCTTCGAGGGGCCGGGCACCGACCTGAGCATCGGGCTGTTCGCCTCGAGCCGCTGGCAGTGCGCCCGGATCTCCACGGTCGATGGGATCACGCACGCGCCGAACATCCCCACAGAGGAGGTGTTCACGACGCCCGATCCGGCTCGCGTCGAGGGCGTCGTCCGTTCGAGCAAGCCCCTGTTCGTCTCAGGCGTGAGGATCGAGGGCCTGCTCGTGCGGTTCGAAGGGGGACGCGCGGTCCAGATCGATGCCGATCACGGGGCAGAGACGCTCCGGGCAATGACCGCGCACGACGCGGGTGCTGCGCGCCTGGGGGAGGTCGCGCTCGTCGATCGCGATAGCCGGATCGGACAACTCGGCACCGTCTTTTTCGAGACGCTGCTCGACGAGAACGCCGCCAGTCACATCGCCCTCGGCGAGGGCTTCGACTTCGCCGTCGACCGCTACGCCGACCGCGAGCGCATCAACCGCAGCGATCTCCACCTCGACTTCATGGTCGGGGCCGACGATGTCTTGGTGACGGGGGTCGACCACGCTGGGCGCGAGGTGCCGCTCCTGCGGCACGGGGATTGGCAGATCTGACGCCGCAGTGGCCGGGCGCCGTCCTCCCGCGGCGGCGCCGCTCGATCGAAGAACGCGGCCACCCTCTC
Source organism: Solirubrobacterales bacterium (assembly GCA_019244745.1). GTDB lineage: Bacteria > Actinomycetota > Thermoleophilia > Solirubrobacterales > Solirubrobacteraceae > Palsa-465. The sequence continues at coordinate 2,537 of JAFASF010000108.1, forward strand.
AGCCATCGCCGGCGCGGTAGGCTAGGTCCGCTCTCAGGAGAGGTGCCGGAGCGGTTGAACGGGCGCGACTGGAAATCGCGTAACGGGGGTTGACCTCGTTCGGGGGTTCGAATCCCCCCCTCTCCGCTCGCGGGCGGGATGTGGCCGTTCCACATCCGCGCGGCATGTGACCGTTCCACATCCACCCGGATTTACGGATTTTGCGGAAAATCAGTGCGCACAGCGGCAAAAAGAAACCCTCCAGGTTGTACAACTAGGCGGGTCTCGCCAACACTCTGGAGATCAGAAAAGCTAGGATCAGGGTAAGGGCATGAGGACAATGGAAGGATCCCGTCCGGCGTTGAGACTCGTACAGGGCGTAAACGCGTCTCCCGCCGAAGTCGAGTGGTGGTGGTTCTGCGGCCATTGCGCCGCGCCGGCGCCGGGACAAGGCGCGCCCGCCCCCGGCGCGCGCGTGTGCATGTCGTGCGGTCTCGGCTTGCTGCTCGAGACCCGCAAGGACGTCGCGCCCCGCCCGAAGGACGCCTTCCTGGTCATTGATTCGAGCCTGCTCATCCAGGCGATGTCGCGCCATGCCCAGAGGCTGCTCGATATCGCGGAGGAGTCCGCGGTGAACCGCCCGGTGGGTGAGTTGCTCGTGCCGGCCGACGCCGAGCCCGGCTCCGCCGGTGGATTTGCCCGCTCGATCGCCGACGCGGCCGCGGGCAGGGACGAAGGTGCGAGCGCGGTGGTGCGCCCGTGGAACACGTTCGGGGTGCGGATGCGCGCCCGGATCGCCCCATGCGGCCCGCCGCGGGCCGCGCTCGTCGTCCTCGAGGATACGCAGGCACGACGCCTGCGCGCCGTTTAGGTCAGCGTCTACTCGGCCGGGGGCAGCACCGCGGGCGCTCCCCACGGGACGAGCGCTTCGGGAAACCGCACCGAGCCGTCCTCCTGCTGGCCGTTCTCGAGGAGCGCGATGATCGTTCTGCCTACGGCGACCGCCGTGCCGTTCAGCGTATGGACGTGCGCCGGCCTCGCGTCCTGTGTCCGGTAGCGGATGTCGAGCCGGCGGGCCTGGAAGTCGGTGGTGTTGGAGGTTGAGGTCAGTTCCCGATAACGGGCCTGCCCCGGTAGCCACGCCTCGCAGTCGTACTTCTTGGAGGCCGATGCGCCGAGATCACCTACCGCTATCGAGACCACCCGATATGGAATCTCCAGCTCCTGGAGGATCGACTCCTCGATTCGCAGAAGTCGTTCGTGCTCTTCGACTCCATCCTCGGGCAGCACGAAGCTGAACATCTCGACCTTGTCGAACTGGTGCACGCGGAAGATCCCCCTCGTGTCCTTGCCGGCCGCGCCGGCCTCGCGGCGGAAGCACGTGGAGAAGCCGGCGTACCGAAGCGGAAGCGAATCGGCTGACAGGATCTCGCCGGCGTGAAGCGAGGCGAGCGGCACCTCTGAGGTCCCGGCCAGGTACAGGGCGTCGTCCGCGACGGTGTAGATCTGCTGCTCGGTGTCCGGAAGCATGCCGGTTCCGTACAGCGCCTGCTCGCGGACGAGCACGGGCGGGATCACGGGCTCGAAGCCCTCCGCTCGCAGCTTCTCCAGCGCGTAGCGGATGAGCGCGAACTCCACCATCACCAGGTCGCCGAGCAGGTACGCGAACCGCGAGCCCGAGGTCCGCGCGGCCCGCTCCATGTCGATCCTCGAGCCCGCGAGCTCGAGGTGGTCCTTCCCTGTGGCCCCGGCCTCCCCCACCTCGTAGAGCACCGTGTCCTCATCGGGCGCATCGGCGGCCGGGAGGCTCGGGAGCGAGGAGAGGACGGCGTCGCGCTGCGAGCGGACCGCCGCCTCCTGGTCGCTGAGCGCGCGTCCGCGCTCGGCGAGCTCGGTGAGGTGCTCGCGCTCCTCGGGCGTTGGCGGCCCGCGGCGTCCGCGGCTCGCCCGGTTCTGTTCGGCCCTGAGCTCCTCCAGCTGGGCGACGAGGGCGCGCCAGCGCCCGTCCAGCTCGAGCAACTGGTCCACCGCGGCCGGCAGCTCGGGTCCGCGACGAGCGAGTGCCGCCCGCACGGTGTCCGAATCGTGGCGAATCAGCTGGATGTCGAGAACGCGGGCTCTCCTACTTCTTCTTCTTCGCGGTCGTGCCCGGCTTCGCGTGGGTCGCGGTGGTCGCGGTTGTCGTCGCGGGGGTCGCGGCCGCGGTGGTCGAGGTGGCGCCCGCGGCCGTGGTCGCCGTCGGCGTGGTGGCCGGGATCGTCCCGATCGGCAGATCGACGCACTGCGTCACGCCGGGCGCGCTCTTGGCCTGGCGTCCCGCGTAGGTCGCGACGAACCTTGCCACCGCGATCGCGTCCGGTCCGACGACGACGTTCTGAGGCATGATCGCGCCCGAGAAGCCGCCGTTCTGGATCGCGTAGAGCACCCGCGTGATGGGACGCTCGCAGCGGACGTCGAAGTTCGGGCCGTTGTTGAACTGGGCCGTGCGGGGGTTGGCCGCCGATCCATGGGTGGCGGCGTAGGAAAGCGTGTGACAGCCGGAGCATCGTTGCGCGAACAGCTGCGCGCCGAGCAGATTGGAGGTGTAGTTCGGGTCGGACTTCGGAATGCTGATGCGCTGCGTGCCGCACGCGGACGCGAGGCCCGCGACCGCGATCGATGCACTCATTAGGAGGACCTTTGCGGGCCGGCGCATGGAGGTCCGGATCATAATCAGATCCCCATGCCAGAGCCGCTGCGCTCACTTCGGCTCGCGGGCATCGCGGCCGTTATCTTCATGGTCGCGGGATGCGGCCATACCGAGGGCGTTGGAGCGAGCCGCACGCTGCAGCTGGGGCTGACGGAGTATCGGCTGACGCCCGAGAATGCGCGCGTCAGCGCCGGCGTGCTGACGATCGTGGTCCACAACTACGGCGTGCTCACCCACAACCTGGTCGTCTCGAGCAACGGGCAGACCGTCGATTCGACTCAGCCGATCTGGCCCGGCCAGACGACCGAGCTTTCGCTGTCCCTCGCTCCGGGCGATTACCAGATGGCCTCCACGATCCAGGCCGACCAGGCGCTGGGGGAGTACGGAACGCTCAGGGTGACGTCGTAGCGCGGGCGCCCCGGTAAACGTGAATCCAGGGAGGAGCCGGCGCTTCAGCGCCGAAACATCTTCGCGATCCCGGCGCCGGCCAACGTGACGTTCGCCTCTAGTCCGTTGTTCGCGTGCGTCCCCAATGGCGGCAACCAAGGGGCCGGCGCCGGGGCCCCCATCGAGACGCGACATCCACCCCCCTCGGACCCGCGGCGATATAACCCGCGAGGATGGTGATAGACGGCGATCCGGAGCTGTTCCGCGAGGTCTTCGGGAGATTCGCCACCGGCGTCGCGGTGATCACCAGCGCCGGCCGATCGGGCGCCGGCGGAATGACCGCCAACGCGATCTGCTCGCTCTCGCTCGATCCGCCCCTCGCCCTGGTGTGCTTTGAGAACCGCGCGCGGACGCTGCCGATCGTCCGGGAGGCCGGAAGGTTCGCGGTGAACGTGCTGAACGCCGGCCAGGAGGAGCTCGCCGGCATTTTCGCCTCCAAGCTCCCCGAAGCGGAGAAGCTTGAGGGCGTCGAGCACCACTTCGAGTCCGGGGTGCCGATCATCGACGGCTCGCTGGCGTGGGCGGTGTGCGATCTGCGCGAGCTGATGCCCGGCGGCGACCATACGATCGCGATCGGGGAGGTCGCGGGTATGGGGCTCGGGGAGGGGGATCCTCTGTTGTGGTACGCGAGCCGGTACCACGCCGCGCCGTTGCTGAGCGAGTAGTCGAGGTTCCGAGCGCACCAAACCCGGCACGCGCGTCGAGGCGTCGCGTTTTCGGGACGATTACCGTCGCGAAAACGCGACACCCGTGGCCGGCCACTCCCCCGCCTCGCCAGGCCCGGAGCACGAAACCGCCGAGGCCTCCTGCAGCACCGCGCCACCCCCTAGCCAGCCGTCCCGGCCGCCCGCGCCAGCAACACGACGACGACGATCGCGGCCAGCGCCATCACCCCGATCTCGCGCTGAAGGATCGTGACTACGATTCCGCGCTGCTCCTCCTCGGGCAGCTCCCCCACCGCCTGCGCGGACTCGAACCCGCGGGCGTCGAGCACCATCTGCGGAATCGAGATCCGCAGCTGCTCGGCCAGGAGTGACACGAGCAGTGGCAACACGCCGTACAGAACGTGCAATCCGCTCGCCTTGCGCCCCAGTAACGCGAGCACCCCGCCCAGCGCAACCTCCACGACGACGACCGCCTGGCCGGCGCGGAGGATTCGCCAGAACCAGGCGCTGGGTCGCGCCCGCCACCAGCACCAGGCTCCGTACAGCCCGGCGATCGCATTGAGCGCGATCGCGAGCACCCCGACGACTAGATGGACCTCCTTCACCGTGAGGGAAGATCCCGCGGCGAGCCCGCCACATAGCCGCATTTCGCACTAAGTAACATGTTGTTACAAGCTACCCCGACGCGGTGATATAACGGATTGTCGTGCTCCGTGACTACCTACCGGCTCTCGTCTTCCTGATACTCGGCGCACTGGTCGGGAGCCTGTTCGCGGTCCTCAACGTGCTGCTGGGCAAGCGCCGCCCGAATCGCTCCAAGGACGAGCCGTACGAATGCGGGCTGCCGTCCCACATCCGGGCTGGGTTCCGTTTCGGGATCAGCTTCTACCTCGTGGCGATGCTGTTCATCCTGTTCGACATCGAGGTCATCTTCCTCTATCCGATCGCGGTCCAGCTGCGGGCGTTCGGAACGTTTGCCTTGACCGAGACGGTCGTGTTCGTCGTGCTGCTGATGATCGCGTTCGTGTACGTGTGGCGCAGGGGAGCGCTGGAGTGGAAATAAAGCGCGAGCCGGTGTCCAGCAGCGACTTTCGCGTCCGTCAGCTGCGGGCGCGAGATTTGCTGCGCGGCGACCTCGACGGCGACGACCTCGAGCGATATGTCGAGGAGCGGGTGCTCACGACCACGGTCCAGAAGGCCGTGGCGTGGGCTCAAGGGAACTCGATCTATCCGCTGACGTTCGGGCTCGCCTGCTGCGCGATCGAGCAGATTCACATCGTGGCGTCGAGAGTGGATATCGCGCGCTTCGGGTGGGAGGCGTTTCGCGCCTCGCCCCGCCAGGCCGACCTGATCATCCTCGCGGGGCGCGTCTCGATCAAGATGGCCCCGATCATCCGCCGCCTCTACGACCAGATGCTCGAGCCGAGGTGGGCGATTTCGATGGGCGCCTGCTGCTCGTCGATGGGCGTGTACAACAACTACGCGTTGGTCCCGGCGGACAAGTTCATGCCGATCGACGTGCATGTCCCGGGCTGCCCACCGCGGCCGGAGGCCCTCCTCCACGGGATCCTCAGGCTGCGCGCGAAGATCCAGGGTCACGCGCCCGAGGGTTGGCGCGAGCGCTACGACGCCGTCGGCACGGAGGAGCTGCTCCCGGTGGAGGCGCCGGCAACCAGCGCCGATATCAACGTCTACCAGCCCGGGGACACGGCCGGTGCCTGACGCGACCGGCCTCGAGCTGGCGGCTCACGAGCTCCGCGAGCTGGATGCCGAGTCGATCGTCGACACCGAGTTCCACCGCGGCCGGGCCACGCTGATAGCAAACCCGCCGCAGATCAGCAAGGTCCTCGAGCACCTCAAGACGAAGGGCTACACCTTCCTGGCCAGCCTGCACGGCGTCGACTACTACCCGGAGGAGCCCAGGCTGGGCGTTCTGTACGAGCTTCTCGACATGAAGCAGGTCGACCGCATCAGCGTCAAGGCGCGCGTGCACAGCGACGACGCGCACATCGCTTCGGTCGTCGATCTGTTCTCCGGCGCCAATTTCCCGGAGCGCGAGGTCTACGACATGTTCGGCGTGGTCTTCGACGGACACCCCGACATGCGGCGGATCCTGATGCCCGAGGACTACGAGGGCTTCCCGCAGCGACGCGACTTCCCGCTCGGAGGAGAGCCGGTGTTGTTCACCTACAACGAAGAGCAGAACTACGGAAGGTGGCAGTGAGCCTCACCGACGACTATCGCCGTCGCGAGGAATCGATCACGCTCTCCGCCGAGCCTGCGGGCGAGGAGACCCACGAGCTGCTGACGCTCAACATCGGTCCTCACCATCCCTCGACCCACGGCGTGCTGAGGCTCCTCTCGACGCTCGAGGGTGAGGTCGTCCGCGACATAAAGCCGATCATCGGCTACATCCACACCGGGATCGAGAAGACCGCCGAGGACAAGTCCTACTGGAAGGTCATCCCGGTCATCGAGCGGATGGATTACCTCGGCTACTACTTCAACGCGATGGCGTTCTGCGGCGCGATCGAGACGTTGCTCGGCCTCGAGGTGCCACCGCGGGCTCAGTACCTGCGGGTCATCCACCTCGAGCTCAACCGCATCTCCTCGCACCTGTTCTGGCTGGGTACGAGCGCGCTGGACCTCGGAGCGATCGGGGTCTTCTGGTACGCCCTTCGCGAGCGAGAGAAGCTGCTCGACCTGTTCGAGATGTCCTCCGGGCAGCGTATGCACACGCGCTACATCCAGGTCGGCGGGGTGTTCGAGGACATCCCGCGCGGGTTCGAGGAGAAGCTGCGCGAGTTCCTGAAGATCATGCCGACCCGGGCCGACCAATACGCCGACCTGCTGGAAAAGAACGAGATCTTGCTCGAGCGGCTGCGGGGGACCGGGATGGTCGACCAGGAGACGCTGCTGGGCCTCGGGGTCACCGGCCCGCTGCTCCGCGCCGCCGGCAATCCCTGGGACCTGCGCAAGGCGCAGCCCTACTGCAGCTACGACCACTTCGACTTCAAGATCCCGATCGGGACCGTGGGGGACAACTACGATCGCTACCGGGTGCGCCACGCCGAGCTGTACGAGTCGACGAAGATCGTCGAGCAGGCGCTGGCCGGGCTCCCCGAAGGGCCGTTCATCTCGCCCGACCGCAAGGTGGCCCTGCCACCGCGCCACGAGCTCGCCACGAGCATGGAGGCGCTGATCCACCACTTCAAGCTCGTCACCGAGGGCTTCCGCGTCCCCCCGGGAGAGGCGTACTACCCGATCGAGGGGCCCCGCGGAGAGCTCGGTTGCTTCGTGCGCGCCGACGGGTCGGCCAAGCCGGCACGGGTGCACATGCGCGACCCGAGCTTCACCAACCTGCAGGCGCTGGCGCCGATGGTTCGCGACGGCTACATCGCAGACCTGATCGCGACGCTCGCGATGCTCGACCCGATCCTCGGGGGAATCGACAGGTGAGTTGCGCCGCACCCCACTCGCGGGATAGACGGGTAGCGCCTGACCGATGAGCCCCCCGGTCCCTGTCCCCCGCTTCGGCCACGGCTCGCGCGTCCCCGGCTGGGACGAGGCGGTCGACCTGACCAAACCCCCGGCGACGATTCCCGACCCGGCGACGACGCCCGTGCCACAAGAGCTCAGAGACGTGATCGAAGCGGCCATGGCCAAGTACCCAGACCGCCGCTCGGCGGCGATCCCCGCGCTGCACGCCGCGCAAGAAGTGCACGGCTGGTGCTCGCCCGAAGCGATCGACCAGGTAGCGACCGTGATGCAGGTGACGCCGGCCTACCTGACCTCCGTGGCGACTTTCTACGACATGCTCGAGACCCGCCCGAGACCGAAGCACCACGACGTCTACGTGTGCACGAACATCTCGTGCTCGTTGCGCGGCGCGGATCACTTCTTCGACGCGATGGTCGGCGCCGCGGCCGAGCACCCCGATGTCCACGTCTCCTCGTTCGAGTGCCTGGGTGCGTGCGACATCGCTCCCATGGCCTCGGTCGACGGCGAGTACGTGGGCCCGCTGACGACGGACGACGCCGCCCGGATCGTCGACGACCTCCGCGCCGGGCGACCGGTGCTGGAACACAAGCAGCTGCGCTACCGCAGGTGCGCCGATCCCGGCGTGGCCGAGGGCGCCGAGGAGTTCGCGCCGCCGGAACCCGACGTCCCGCGGGCCGACACCGCCGGCCTCGGCCCCGGAGGCGACACGCTAGACCGGCCCGGCCCGACCGCGCCGATCGAAATCCCGGTCGATGAGGCCGGCGCCGGCAACCAAGCCGGCGCCGGCAACGAAACCCACGAGGACGACGAATGAAGCTGCTGTTCGACGGCATCGACGAGCCGGGCCTCAACACGCTGCCGGTTTACGAGCGCCGCGGCGGATACCAGGCGCTGAGAAAGGCGCTCACGATGACGCCCGAGGAGGTGCTCAGCGACATCACCGAGTCGAGCCTCCGGGGCCGGGGCGGCGCCGGCTTCCGGATGGGGCAGAAGGCGTCGTTCCTGCCACACGGCGACATGGAGAAGTACCTCGTCTGCAACGCCGACGAGTCCGAGCCGGGCACGTTCAAGGACCGCGAGCTCATGCAGAAGAGCCCCCACATGCTGATCGAGGGGATCGCGATCGCCTCCTACGCCGCCGAGATCAACCGCGCGTTCATCTACATCCGCGGTGAGTATTCGCACCAGGCCGACATCCTCGAGGCGGCGATCGCCGAAGCCGAGCAGGCGGGCTACCTCGGCCAGGGGATCCTCGGGTCAGCGCACGACCTCAATCTCGTCCTGCACCGGGGCGCCGGCGCCTACATCTGCGGCGAGGAGACGGGCCTGCTGGACTCGCTCGAAGGCAAGCGCGGCAACCCGCGCCTGAAGCCGCCCTTCCCGGCGATCGAGGGCCTCTACCACGGCCCCACGCTGATCAACAACGTGGAGACGCTGGCCACCGTTCCCACGATCATCCGCCTCGGCGGCGCCGAGTACGCCAAGATCGGCACCGAGACATCGACCGGGACGAAGGTGGTCTCGGTCTCGGGCGACGTGCAAAGACCCGGCAACTACGAGATCGAGTTGGGTATCCCTTCGCGCGTCCTCATCTACGACCTCGCCGGCGGCCCGCCCGAAGGCCGCGAGGTCAAGTTCTGGTTCCCCGGGGGATCGAGCGCGCCGGTTCTCACCAAGGACGACCTCGACCTCCCGTACGACTTCGACAGCATGGCGAAAGCGGGTTCGATGCTCGGCTCGGGCGCGATCATCGTGGTCGACGACTCGCACACCGTGCTCGAGGTGGCACTGAAGCTCGCGAAGTTCTACGCCCACGAGTCGTGCGGCAAGTGCGTTCCATGCCGCGAGGGCACCAACTGGACGGTCAAGATGCTGAGGAGGATCCAGTCCGGCGAGGCGACGCCAATGGACCTGGATCTCATGGCCTCGGTCCAGACGCAGATCATCGGCAACTGCCTGTGCGTGCTGGGCGACGCGATGGCGATGCCGATCGGCTCGATGATCGAGAAGTTCCGCGACGAGCTCGAGGCCGAGATCGAAGCCGCGCGCGAGCGCGCCGCGACGGGCGAGCTCGAGGACGTGATCGCGCTCGGCGTGGCCGACGAGCACGCCGGTCCTCTCCCCGTGCACTGAAACGGTGCGCTGAACCCCGACCAGGACGATGCCCCGCCCCGAACAGAAGATCATCCAGCTGACGATCGACGGCAGAGAGGTGCGCGCGCCCGAGGGCGAGATGCTCGTCGACGCGGCCAAGTACGGCGACGTCGAGATTCCGTACTTCTGCTATCAGCCGAAGCTCGGCCATCCGGTCGGGGCGTGCCGGATGTGCCTGGTCGAGATCGAGGGCATCCCCAAGCTCCAGACCTCGTGCTCGACGCCCGTCAAGGACGGGATGGTCGTCCACACCCAGACCGAACGGGTCCACCACGCCCAGAACGCGATCGTCGAGTTCCTGCTGGTCAACCATCCGCTCGACTGCCCGGTGTGCGACAAGGGCGGCGAGTGCCCGCTTCAGGACATCACGTTCGGGTGGGGCCTCGGGCGCTCGCGGTTCATCGAGCCCAAGCGCCACTTCGTAAAGCCGCTCGCGCTGAGCCCGGTGATCGCGATCGATCGCGAGCGCTGCATCCTCTGCTACCGCTGCGTGCGCTTCTCCCAGGAGATCGCCGAGGACTACCAGCTGATCTTCGCCGAGCGGGGCGCCGACACGTTCGTGGCCACGTACGACGGCCACCCGTAC
>JAFASF010000213.1 GCA_019244745.1 Solirubrobacterales bacterium
CGGGGCCGGGCGCGCGGCTGCTCGAGTAGCGTCCGGGGCATGACCGTCGCCGGTTCAGTGGAGCTCCGGCCGGACGGGCTCGAGCCGCCCGAGGTCGTCGCCGTCGCGCGCGCCGACGTTCCCGTGTCGCTGGGGGTCGAGGCCCGCGCGGCGATGGAGCGCGCCGCGGCCGCGGTGAGCGCCCTGGCCAGCTCGGACGAGCCCGCATATGGGATCTCGACGGGGTTCGGCTCGCTCGCGCTGGTGCGCATCCCCGCGGAGCGGCGGGTGGCGCTGCAGCGGGCGCTGGTCCGCTCGCACGCCGCGGGGATCGGAGCGCCGGTCGAGCGCGAGGTGGTGCGGGGGATGATGCTGCTCCGCGCGCGGACGCTCGCGATGGGTTACTCGGGGGCTCGACCGGTCGTGGTCGAGACGATGCTGGGGCTGCTCGGCGCCGGTCTCACGCCAGTCGTTCCTGAGCATGGATCGCTCGGCGCGAGCGGGGACCTCGCGCCGCTCGCGCACTGCGCACTGGCGCTGATCGGCGAGGGCGAGGTGTTCGACGGCAGCGGTCGGCGGCGGGCGGCGGCGGAGGCGCTGGCGGAGGCCGGGATCGAGCCCGTCGAGCTGCATGCGAAGGAGGGGCTCGCGCTGATCAACGGGACCGACGGAATGCTCGCGATGTTGATCCTGGCGATCGAGGACCTGCGGGGGCTCCTGCGAGTCGCCGACGTGGCGACGGCGATGTCGGTCGAGGCGCTGCTGGGCACCGACCGAGCGTTCGCGGAGGACCTGATCGCGCTGCGCCCCCAGCCCGGGCAGGCCGCGAGTGCCGCCAACCTGCGCGCGCTCCTCGCGGGCTCGGAGATCGTCGCCAGCCACCGCTTCGGCGACCCGCGCGTCCAGGACGCCTACTCGCTGCGGTGCGCGCCGCAGGTGGTGGGCGCGGCACGGGACACGGTCGAGCACGCGGCCGCGGTCGCCGGCGCGGAGCTTCGCTCGGCGATCGACAACCCGATGGTGATGCCCGACGGTCGCGTCGAGTCGTGCGGCAACTTCCACGGGGTGCCGGTTGGGCTGGCGTGCGATTTTTTGGCGATCGCGGCGGCGGAGGTGGGGGCGATCGCCGAGCGGCGGACCGACCGCCTGCTCGACGCGACCCGCTCGCACGGGCTGCCGCCGTTTCTGGCCGACGATCCCGGGGTCGACTCGGGGCTGATGCTCGCGCACTACTCGCAGGCGGCGATCGTGGCCGAGAATCGCCGGCTGGCGGCGCCGGCGAGCGTCGACTCGCTGCCGACGAGCGCCATGCAGGAGGACCACGTGTCGATGGGGTGGGGCGCAGCTCGGAAGCTCCGGGTCGCTGTTTTGAATCTCGCGCGGGTACTGGCCGTCGAGCTGGTGTGCGGGGCGCGGGGGCTCGATCTGCGGGCGCCGCTGGCGGCGGCGGCGGGGACGGCCGCGGCGCGCGCGGTTGTGCGTGAGCGGGTGGGGGGGCCCGGTCCGGACCGGTATGTCGCACCGGAGGTGGCGGCCTCCGAGGAACTTGTGCGGTCGGGGGCGCTGCTGGCCGCGGTGGAGGCCGAGATCGGGGCGCTGGCGTAGCGCAAGCGTTTCGGGTGTCCGAGAAAAGGCCCCGTCTAGGGGCCAAATCTCGGACACCCATTGACGGAGTCAGCGGACGGCGGGGTAGAGACTTCGAAACCGTTCCTGGGTTTCGGCGTACGTTTGCACCCACTCCGGAACCGGTTCGATGCGCGCTCCCGCACGGACCGTTGCGGCGACGCCGGCCTGAACATCCGGCCACGCGCCCGCCGCCACGCCACCGAGGATCGCCGCCCCGAACGCCGCCCCCTCGTCGACCGCGACGCGCTCGAGCGGCAGCTCGAGCACCGAGGCCACGATCCGCAGCCACAGCTCGCTGCGCGCGCCGCCGCCCGACACGCGCCCGAGCGCCGGCGCACCGCCGAGCTCGGCGATCAGGGCGAGCGAGTCGCGCAGCCCGAATGCGACGCCCTCGAGGACGGCGCGCACAAGAGCGCCGCGGTCGTGGCGGATGTCGAGCCCGACGAACGCCGCGCGGGCGTCGGGGTCGGCGTGCGGGGTGCGCTCGCCGACCAGGTAGGGGAGGAAGATGAGCCCCTCGGTGCCGGCG
>JAFASF010000378.1 GCA_019244745.1 Solirubrobacterales bacterium
GCAGATCGACAACAGCCCGGCGGTACCCAGCCATGACCACGAGGCCCACGCCCTCGCGCCGCTCGTCGCGCTCGGTGTAGATGTGGCGCAGCGTGACGCCGTCGGCGGCGCTCGATACGCCGCTCAAATGCGGCGTCATGACGACCTCGGCGAGCGCGAGGCGGCGCAACACGAACGGCTGCTGGGTTGGAATCGTTTGGGAGTACATAGATGCTCCAGACCACTCCCGCAATTCGGCATCGCGATTGGGCAAGTCCCAGCGTTTTGTGGACAGGCGAGTTTCGACGGGATCTGAAGCCGCGGCGTCGGCTACCTCAGGCGTGGCTATACCGGGGGAGGTCCGCCGGGCTCATTGATGAAGCTCGTCGGAGGAGGGGGGCCGAAGGTGTTGACCGAGCGCGCGCGATCCTCGGCCGTCAGACGGCCGGGCTCGTGCTGCGGGTCGAGCCTGGCCATCTCCGCGCACAGCTCCCAGCGAAGTCCGTAGCGGTCGACGAAGTAGGCGAACAGGTTGCCACCGACGAGGTGTCGCCCTGGCCCGAACTCGAGTTTGAGGCCGTGGGCTGTGACACGGTCGATGGCCGAGATGAAGTCATGTCGAGTCGGTAACTCGACCGCGAGATGATTGATGTTCGCCGCCGGGTGCTTGGCGAACGCCATCGAGTGATGGATTGGATTGAGCCGCATCCAGAAGAAGAGCTCGCCGAGCGCGTCTGAAAGGAGGAACAGCAGGTCACCGTAGAACCTCGATTGGCGCAGCGGATCGGGGCTGTTGAGCGTGACGTGAGACAGTGTGACCCGCCCGAGGGTCAAGGGCTCAACGGCCTCCACACCGCGCAGTTGCAGCAGCCAGCCGTCCGGGTCACGAAGCTGCAGCGGTCCGTTCTGAGCGTCTCCGCCGAGGTGCTGGGCCGCTGTCATAAGCTCGAGGCCCGCGTCGAGCCGCAGTTCTGCCAAGCCTTCGCGGGATCCCTCGCGGATGACGATCCGGGTCCCGCCGCCGAGCTCGACCGAATCGCCGTCGGCGCGACCTCCCAGGAGCTCTGCCCAATACTCCCTTGCTTCCATAGGCTCTGCGGCCGTGAGAACGATCGCCGTCAGCTTGCCGTTCCAAAGTGCCATCGCGCTGTTCTCCGTGTCTTGGTTACGGCTGCACGCCGCTCTCCGCGAGCAATCGTTTCGAGTTGGCGTTGATCCAGAGCTCGGCCTCTGCGCTGTATAGCCGCCCCCGACGGAGCTCTGCCGCCGCGGCGGCGAGCGCGCCGGCATATGTGGCAGCGTCGACCGTCAACCCTCGCTCAAGAAGTGCCAGCTCTTGCCAGGCCTCGGTCGGGCGCGCGCGTCGGTCGTCCTCGAGGTTCGGTTGGCCGTCGAACGGCCGGAAGACCGTGAAGGGACCGCCGTTAGGGGCAACCCACTCCCCTAGTGGGGCGGCGACCTCCGGAAGGCGAACGGCCCGATCGCCTTGGCGGCTCTCCGGAGGATTGCGCCCCTCGCTGCACCACTGGTCGAGCGCATCCCACAGGGCGCCGAACAGCCCACCCAGGTCAAGGATGTCAGGCCGCCCCGCCATTCCGGCATCGAAGTGCGAGACGCCCGCGATCTCGTAGTGACGGTAGCGGCCGGCAAGACCTCGCTCAGCGATGACCTCGCCGAAGTAGCGCTTCAGCGGTAGGTACGCCTGCGGCTGATAGAGGGCGCGGCTGACGTCGATCTGGGGCACGAAGCGTCCTCGCGACTGCTCGCTCACGAGCACGGTCTCCTCCCCGTCGGCGTCGAGCGCGCTCGGGAGATACAAGCCGGCCCCGGTGTCGTCTCCGATGATGCCGTCGACGATCGTCTCCCCGGTCGCGCTCGTGTTGCTTTCGGGACGGAGGTTCACGAGCCGGGCGGTCATCGCTCCACTCGAGTGACCGTAGAGATAGGAGTGCGCGGGTAGCTGGCCAAGAAGCTCCTTGATCTGCGACTGCGCGAGCTCGATCAGACCCAGGGTGTAGGCGACGTTGGAGTGATGGGAGACCCGCCAACTGCGACCATCGTCGCTGCAGACGGAATTGACGCCCTCTGGCGGACGCACCTCATCCTTGCGCAGCCAGGCCACCGCATACCCGCGGTCGAGTAGGAGCTCGGCGTAGAGATTGGCCCCAAGGCCCGGCGCAAAGCCGGTGTCGCGGTCCAACTCGATGAGCGCGCCATCGCGCCGTGCCCGCTCATCGAGGTACGCAGCGGCCAGATCGCGGTAGACACCGCTGCCCGAGGTGAGCACGGCGAGCCGACGATTCCAGTCCTCCGCGTCGGTGGGCACGATGAGCCTCATCCCGGCCCCAGCGGCTCCTGCAAAGCGCCCGGACGCCCACACAGCCTCGCCCTCCCACTCGCGCAGCAACACCGGTAGCGTCACCGGTTCGCCACGGGTGGTGTGCGAGCGGTGGACCAGGCGCTCCTGGGCCACAGCGATATCGGTGTCGAGGAGCCATCCGAACGCGTCGGTCGCGAGCTGGTCAAGCAGACCTCCCGCGAGCACCCAGCCGTCAGCGATGCCGTCGACCGAAAGATCGTGCATCTCGACCGCGCGTTCTCCCCGGATCATGTGGCGGCTCGTCCGTCTCGAGATGACCCGGCGCTCGGCGCCGTGCGCGTCAAGCCGCGCCCGCCATCGCTCGCAATCTGGTCGGCTCTCTGGGAGTGGCTGAGCCATAGGTGTAGACGGTATACACTCTGCCTCGCCTGTGTCGGCTTCGCGCAAGGAGAAACCATGAGCACGGCCTCGACCGCGTCCCGTGACCCTGAGCCCGTCGAGCGCTACGCGTTCGGAATGCTGTGGGCGACGAGCTGTGCGGCACCGCCGGGCGCGATGTGGAGGATCCCTCGACCGGCGACTCGGTTGCCATGGTTCCAGACGCTTCGCGTGAGGACGTCGATCGTGCCGTGCAGGCCGCAAGACGAGCGCAGCCTGGGTGGCAGGCGCTTGGCATCGATGGTCGATCTGAGTTGTTTTCAAGCTCGCTGATCTGATCGAGCAGCGGAGCGAGGAGCTCGCCTACATCGATTCCGTCGATTCGGGCAGTCCTCTGAGCGCAATGCGCTTCGACATTCGATACTCGACGCTGAACCTCCGTCTGTGGCCGTCGCTGGCGCGCTGGCATGGGGGACGGACGATCCCCGCCTCTCCGACGGCTTGCATTACACCTCCTACATACCCTCCGGCGTGGTGGCCCGGGTCGTGCCGTTCAACCACGCGCTGATCGGCCGCACCACAACCAAGAGCGGTAGGAGATTCGACAACGCCGACGCTACGTGCTCCACCTTGCCTACGGCATCGTGGACGACGTCGTCGAGTACTGCGACACCCTGCACGTGTCCGAGACACTGGACGCGCCAACCCCCGCGCGTCGTCTGAGACCGGCGGCCAAGCCAGACACCGACTGACTGTGCCCACGCATGGTCGGCTGAGCGGACAGCGCGGACTGCGTCCGTAGACCGACGGTTAGCGACATCAAGTCATTTGCGTTCTTCGCCGAGCACTTCGAGAAGTTGGGCTCGAGTCACGTTCCCGCCGCTCGCGATCAAGGCGACGCGCTTTGAAGCAAGCTGGTCGCCTAATCGGAGTGCTGCTGCAAGCGGTGCCGCACCTGCCGCCTCGATCAGGTTGCGCGTCGCCTCGATCATCAAAGCCTGTGCTGCCCGGATCTCGTCATCACTGACGAGCACGAAATCGTCAAGCCAGCGCCAGAGGATTCTCTGGGGCAGCTCGAAGGGCGTGCGCGTGGCTAGGCCCTCGGCGAACGTCTTTGTCCGATCCTCGACGAGGCGCCGCTCCCGCCAGGACCGGAACGCCGCCGGCGCGGCGTCCGACTGAGCACCGACCACTCGGATGGAGGGGTTGATGGTCTTCGCGACGATGCAGGCACCCGCCGCCCCGCTCCCACCGCCGATGGGAACGACGATCACGTCTGTTTCCGGTTGCTCCTCGAGAATCTCGAGCGTCTCGGTGCCGACACCGGCGATCAGCAGGGGCTCGTTCCCGGAGTGCACGTAGCGATAACCATGCTCGCGGGCGAGCTCCTCGGCGTGCTCGCGGGCCTCATCGAAATCGCGGCCACGGAAGACGAGCCCCGCTCCGAGTCCGCGAATTGAGGCAGCCTTGACCGGGTTCGCGTCCTCGGGAACGCAGATAGTCGCTCGCACCCCGAACAGACGCGCCGCGTAGGCGATCGACTGGCCGTGGTTTCCCGTCGAGGCGGCGATTACCCCGCGCTGGCGCTCCTCCGGGCTGAGCTGCGAGATCAGGTTGACCCCACCCCTCACCTTGAACGCGCCGACCGGTTGGTGATTCTCGTGCTTGACCACGACCTCGGCGCCGAGAAGCTCGTTGATGCTCGGATAGCCGTAGAGGGGCGTCGGGCGTAAATGAGCCGAGATCCGACGTCGTGCCTCAAGTACATCTGCGAGCGTCGGCAGCTGCCACTCCATCATGCATGTGACCGTAGCTGAAGCCCCAACGAAGCCGCGAGGGCGGGTGTAGCCAACAGGATCACCGCCGAATCACGAATACACGAACAGCGACGCACGTACCGATACACCGTCCGCGAATGTCGATCGGAGATCCCGGCGAACACCGCCGGCACCGCCAGGGACTCGCGAACCAACACATAGTCGGTCTCCGCACCCATCACCATGTCTTTGCCTCAAGACCCAGCAGGGTTGCACTGAGTCCGCCCGGCTGGGAGCGACCCAGCCGACGACAGCACGTCAAACGGCTGCAGTCTGACCTCCGTTGCTCTCGCACCGGCCGTCGCGCGGGTCTCGAAGGTCGCAACGCGACACCGCCGGGGTGCTCGGAGCGGGCGGATGATCGCCGAGCGCACGCGTCCGAGTCTCTTCGCCAGGCCGGCGCTCTCCTACGCCCGCTACTGGACTCGGGTGAACTCGTAGGTGAGGAAGACGAGGCCGTCTCCAATGGTCTTGGCATCGACTAGCCGCACGGGTTTCTGGGCGCTGGTCTCACCGAAGAGGCGCTCGCCGGCGCCGATCACGACCGGGAAGACGAACAGGCGCAGCTCGTCGACCAGGTCGTTCTCGATCAGCGTCCGCGCGAGCTTATAGCTGGCGTAGACGACGATTTCGCCGTCCAGCTCTTGCTTGAGCTTCGATACCTCCTCGACCACGTTGCCATTCAGGACCGTGGCGTTGCTCCAGCGGGGATCTTCAAGGGTCGAAGAGACGACGTACTTAGGCAGGCTGTTCAAGGTGTCCGCCCACTCGTCATCGCGGGATAGCCACCGCTCGGCGAACCACTCGTCGGTGCGGCGACCCAGCAGCAGAGCCTCGGTGCGCAGCGCCTCCTCGAACTCGACCTTGGCCCACTGTTCGAGATCCTCGCCCCCAAACTGGCCGAACCAGCCGCCCAGCCTGAACCCCTCCTTACCGTCCGGGTCCTGGACCACTCCATCGAGCGAGACATTCGTGCTGATCACGAGCTTTCCCATCGCGGCTCTCCTTCGATCGGACCGATATTGCTGCGTTTGTTGAGGCGTCCGCCACGAGGAAAACTGAGCGGCGAATTTCGGGCCCCCGCCGCCATTACTCATTGTTGCTCGCCATTCAGTTGCCGGCGAGCGCCGCCGTGGTGGGCTGCGAGGCGACGCAGGATCACCGTCGGGCCGCGCGCCGCGCACTGGGAGACCGCGTGATGCGAGGCTCGATGACCTCGATGCCAAGGCTCGACAACGATGTGGCGGGCCGTTCCAGCTTGACCTGTCGCCACCCCTGCAGCGCGCGGCGACGTTCACGATCAGGGGTCGGAGCGAGGCCTCGCAAGATCGCGGGTGCGAGCCGGACTCACGCACCACGGGAGGTTGGACACTGGGCTTCAGGAGCGCGAGAATCGGCCGATGCTTCGATCCGGAGCATCGCGGAAGCAGATCGCCCGAGTGCTGAATGCAGCCTATGCCGGCGGCCTGCTCAGTGAGGACACGTTCGCCCGCCGCCTCGATCAGCTGTTGGAGGGCAGGCTGATCGATCCGTTTCGGCTAATCGGTGATTTGAATTTCCGAAGCTCGCGAGACGCCGGGCCCATGCGCTTCATCGCCTCTGTGCTTGCTGCACTGCGACGCATCCGCATCCGCGGCGCTCGGATCGAGGACCGGCCGATCCTGCTGGCGCTTGACTGGGGTGGCGGACAGCGAGAGTTGCTGGTGGGCCGCGACCAGAGTTGTGACGTGGTGATCTCGAACCTGAGCGTTTCCCGTCGGCATGCTCGGCTGCACTTTCGCGATGGGCGTTGGATTCTCCAGGATCTCGACTCGACCAACGGCACGCTCGTCAACGCTCTGCGCGTTGGCCGCTGTGAACTGCACCCAGGCGACCGCCTCATCTTTGGCGATGAGCACGTCAGGGTCGATTGACTCTGGATTCGCGAGGCCGGCAGACGGGCAAGGGCCAGCCGCGGGGACTCCACCGCCAATGAGCTCACAACCGCGGCCAACGGCGGTGCACGCGCGGCGGGCCGCGGCCGCCATCAACGACGTCTGTAGCTCGCTTTCAGGTCAGGAGTGGCTGCTCTGAAGTGGAGGCTGAGAGCCTTCCCGATCTGATCAGTCAGGTGCGAATTCGGTGATCGTCCGGCTCGTGGCTGCTCGAAGCTTGCCGAGGGCGCGCTCCTCGATCTGACGCACCCGCTCACCACTCAAGCCCAGGCTTTCGCCCACATCGCGCAGGGATTGCTCGGGACCGTCGAGGCCATAGCGGCTGCGCAGGATCATGCGCTCGCGCTCACTCAGGCTTCCGAGAAGGGTCCTCACCTGTTCGATCTCGCTGTGGTCCAGAAGCTGCTCGTAGGCGTCGCTCGCGAGAGGGTCAACGAGCAACTCCCCGAACGTGCCGACCTCTCCATCGGAGGACGCCACCGGGTCATCCAAGGACTGCGGAAGCCGTTCGACGGCGAGCAGGTCGCGGACCTGCTCCCGGCTCAGGCCGGTATCCACGGCGAGGTCCCCGCCAGTGGGTTCACGCCCCCGCCGTCGGACGAATTCGCCATGGGCGCGCTTCAGCTGCGCAAGCTGGCGAAGCGTTCGGTCGGAGAGCACCATGGGCCGGGTCAGCTCCGCGACCAACTGTTGCATCGCCGGCCTGCGCGGCTCGCACGAGCCGGCGCTCGACGGCAACGGGTAGAGGCGGACGCGCATTGAGCCTTCTCAGATGGCTGGCCGAGCTCGTCGCGCCGGACGGGAGAGCCCGGTTCAGGTCGCGGGCAAGCCCTTGGTCGAGATCTCGCGCCTCACGGGACTCGAGCTCGAGAAGCTCACTCTCGAGACGGGTTATCTCGTCCCTTTGGCCACTCATCGCCAGCTCACAACGCATATTGCTCGCGGTTCCGGCACGGAGAGCCCCGCCCGAGAGGACACATGCGACAAATCGAAACAGAGGCGTGAAAGCCGGGGCCAGTCACCTCCACTGGAGGCGGTGGGTCGGACTTCAGTCCCTACCCCCAAAGCTTACGGGCCCCGGCTCCACTCACATGATGAGCCGCGTTGTGATATGTCGGTTACCTCTCGATGATTGAAATAGGACGCCGGTGGAAGTTGTCAAGGTTGATTGCCACAGAAACTGGCAAGCGTCTAGACGGTTGACCAATCGATCGTGGCCACGGCGACCGGCGCCTCGAGTCCCCTCAACTCGAGGGATCGCTCGTCGAACGCGCGAAAGCCCGGCCCGCTGGCTTCGATGACCGCCCGGCTGGCGATGATCTCGCCGGCGCCGGCCGCGGCCGCGATGCGCGCCGTGGCGTGGACTCCACGGCCGCTGTAGTCGCCGCCGCGATCGGTC
>JAFASF010000386.1 GCA_019244745.1 Solirubrobacterales bacterium
ACCGCGTGATCGTGGTGCCGGGCTCGCTAGATGCCGATCCAGCGGCAGTGCAGGCTTCCAACCGACGGTTTGCGCAGGAGGTTCTGCCGGAGCTCGGCGTAGGCCGCTGACGCGGCCGATGATGTCGACCCCGGGTGGCCGCGCGCCCCCCGGGGTGACAATGATCGGCTGCCCTACGCCTGCCAGGCTGCCTCGCGGTTGAGCATCGCCTCGTCGTCCATGGCCTCGACCTACTGGATCGAGCCCGAATGCGCGACCTGGCCGCGGCGATCGCGCTGATCCAGGAGGTTCTGCCCGTCATGCGCCGGCAGCGCCGTCGCCACTTCGTCAGTGATGACCCGCGTCAACCTGACAGATCAGGCCGCCCGGTCTCTAGCGGTGGTCATGGTCCATCTGCAGCAGCGCGTGGTCGGTCACGAAGTCGGCCACCTGACTGCCGAGCGTCTGCCCAGCCTCCTCGTCGTATCGGAAGTGCTGTCCGGCGAAGATGCGGCTTTCCGACGCCTCATCGGAGGCCTGCGAGAAGCTTGTGAACGTCCGGGTGATGCCCACCGACGGGTTCGTGAGCGAGAACGAGAAGACGTCGGTGCCGAAGAAATCCTCCAGCACCGAGGCACCCGCCTGGCTGAACGTGGCGTGGGCACCCGGATAGCTCGGGTCGTTTGCCGTGTTGGCCAGCGGCACCCACTGCGGATCCGCGGTGGTGTTGGGATTGCCCTGGTCGGTCGCGGTGATCGCCGTGATCGGGCGCCAGCGGTGGTAGGCGTACTTGGCGTCGTACAGAGCGATCGCACCGTCCGCGAGGGTCGTATCAAGCACGGCAAACAGGCGCGCGTTCTCTTCGAGACTGTTGCCAAAACCGCTCGCGGCTTGGTCGGCGATCTGGTTCCACACGATCCAGATCGGGGCGGCGCCCCAGAATTTGCCGATCGCAGTCTCATCCGCGGTGCGAGTGGTGCTATCCAGCTCACCGAGGGAGTGCACTTCGCTGAAGTCCGCTGCGTACTTCGCGCTCGCCAGCGCCGGCGGTGGTGCCGGGCGGAACTGGCCGGCGTTCTCGAGGACGAACGGACTCACGTGGGCTGTCTGGGTGAAGGCGGCGGGCGCGAATGCTGGCGGCGTGAGCTGGTATTCCCCGGGCCCGGTGCCGGGAGTGAACACCGGAGGAGTCGCGGCAGCGCCATCGTTGGCCCGCGCGGCGAGAACGGCGGTTGCCACCTCATCACCAAAATGGATGCCTCGCTCAACGCGTTCGCCAGAGCCGATCTGGGCCAGCGATGCCTGGAAGAACGCGTCGACCGTCGCCCGCTGGCTGGGCAGCAGCGCGTCCAGCGCGGTGTGCGCCGCCGCGGCCGCCGCGGCATCGGCGGAGGCGCGGCGGGGTCCACGAAGGTCTACGAGGAGCGGCTCACCGCTGCGGAGGATCCCGTTCACCGCGTCGTAGACGGCGATCTGGGTAATCGCGATCGTGCGCGTGGGGTGAACCGAGGCAGGCTGCGCGCCGGGCGCGACCAGGACCTTCTGCAGTTCCTGGTTCCATTGGATCACCTGGTCGGGGGTGTCAGAGGCGAGGCGGGCACGCACCACGCCGTGGCGGTGCCGGGAGGTACGTCCATTCGCAATGGCGGTCATCGCGAGGCTCACGAGTAGCGCCACGGCGGTGGCGACGAGGGCGATGCGCTTGGTCACAAGGTCTCCAATCGTTCGAGGAAGAATCATCCACCGACTACTACGCAGCATAACACTACGATCCGTAGTAGGTCAAGACCAAAAGGTCGTGCCCCGGCGTCGGGAGGTTCTGCGCTGGATCGGCGTCTTCGGAGATGGAGCGACCTAGGATCCTGGTTCGTAGCTCGCTCGGACCGCGACAAGCACGCCTTACACCAGTCCGTGGGGTGACTCGTCGTCTCAGACGCGCTGCTGACTGATCGATCGCGCGCGGACCGAGCGCCCAAAGGCGGCGACGCAGCCCAGCAGCGGCATCGCGAGCATCATCGCCACGCACGGCTGCGAGGAAAGGATCGGCACATTGAACGTGGCCCGGACGGACGCAACCTCGCTGGCCTGCCAGATCAGAAGGCTCAGGGCGCAGAGCGAGAGGAGCGATGCCACCATCAGCCAAACGGGCAGCCGCCAACGGGGCGATTCACCGAGCAGAGAGTCGACACGCGCAGACGAGATGCCGCTGACCCCGGCGGGAGCACTGGCATCGAACACGAGCAGCGCGGAGGCCAACGGCCCCTCGCGACCCGAGCTGGCTCGAACCGCCGCTCCGTCGGCGTTCAGCTCGGCGAGATCCACGTAGCGGTCAGAGAGCGACCGGAGCACCGGAACGAAGAACACGGCCTGACTGACGGTGCGCCCAAACGCGAAGCGCAGCGGATCGCGAACCGAGCGGTGATGGTGCTCGTGCGCGAGCACCGCCTCGAGCTCGGGGTTTGTCAGCGAGTCGAGCGCGCCCTTGGAGATGTAGACGGTCGGTCTGATGTATCCGGCGCAAAAGGCCTCGGGTCGCGATCCCGCGATCACCTTGACGGCCGGGTAATCATCAAGGCCACCGAGGACGTCAAGCCGCTCGAGGAAGCTGCGGTATGTGGAGCGTTGGCGCCAGACCGATCGGCCCGCGACGGTAATTGCGGTGGCTCCGACGGCGGCGAGGCCGAGTAGGAGCCACCCCGCACCGTTCAATTCGGGGTACGAGAGTACGAGACCGACCACGTTGAGGTGGCCGGCGCTTGTCGACGCGCGGTGGACCGAGCCGATCGCGGCGCCGACGGCGGAGGTGGCCGCAAGTATGCCGGCCGTCCCAAGGATGCCCGCCAGCCCGAACACGAGGCCGTGGCCTGGACGGTCGACGGCGAAGTCACGTCTCACGAGCAAGACGCTGAAGCGCGCGCCGGCGTTGCGGATCAAGCCCGGCCCATTGGCGCGCGATGTGGGCGAGCGCCAACTCGCCGAACTGATCGACGATCGAGTCGAGCTCGGCGCGGGCGCGAAGGTCCGCATACTGATCGCGCGTGTATCGCGGCGAGTAGAGGTCCGTCTTTCCTTGGCGGCGGCGTTCCAGGAGCCCCTTGCCACCGAGCCTGGCCATGATCGTCATGATCGTCGTGTACGCACGCTCTCTGTCGGTCCCCGCGTTGAGCGCTCTCATGACCTCGCGGACGGAAGCTTCCCCGCGCTCCCACACCGCCTCCATCACCTCGGCCTCCAGCTCATGGAGGGGCGGTGGAACTCGGATGCTTCCATGGGTGGAGGATCTCGGAGCGCTCATGCCTCGCGCGCTCCTCGGATGATCTTTCCCAGCTGCCGACAGCTCGCCGCGGAGCGTCGATACCCGTCGGTCCACCGCTGCACCGCGCTGTACGGAGCCCCGGCGCCAGCGGGCTCGACGCGGTTTCCGGAGCGCGCTGTCGCCGTGGGGTGCTCGACTTGGATCGCGCGCCCCTGGGCGATGGTCTCTTCACGATCGGGTGTGCTGGCCTCCCGGCTGATCATGGCCGGCTCCTAGTTTGGGTCGTGGTTTCTACGGCGCATTGAATACTATCCGGAATAGTAGCACTCGTGATTCGACGGCCTGTAATCTGCTACGCTGCGTAGTAGATGAGCTTGCCAGCCGCCGCCATAGATCCCGGGCCGTCGTCGCGAAGACTGCCGACTCGCGCTCCTAGGTCCGCACGTTGTCGCCGCCGCGCATGATCTTCCGGACGACCGCGATGCGAGCACTCCGGTGGAAGCGAGGAGGCACGCTGGTAGCGGTCGCGGTGGCATTTCTCGCGGTCCCGCCGCTCGCTCACGTGCCTGCCCGCCTCGTCACGGCGTGCGCGAAGTGGATCGCGCTGGCGGCCGCACTCGAGCTGCTGTCAATGCTCGGGTTCGTCTTGGTGTTCGCGCTGATCTTCGGTGCGCGGTTGCGCCCACGGGAAAGACTCGGCGCCGGGTTCCGAGCGCTCGGAGCGATCACCGTGCTGCCGGCAGGAGGGCTGGTGGGCCCGGCGGTAGCGGCTCGAGCGGCAGCCGCGGAGGCCACCCCGCTTCCGGTGCTGACGCGGTCGACGGTCGCGCTGACGATCCTCACCAATGCGCCGGGTCTGTTGATCCTCGGAGGCCTCGGGATCGCACTCTGGCTGGGCTGGCCACCTGGACCCCACAACGCGCTCCTCACCCTCCCCGAGGCCGGGGTTGCGCTGGCGCTCGTCGCGAGCGTGTGGATGATCGCCCGAGCCTCCCCCTCGCGCCGCGCACAGCCTCGATTTGAGCGAGGCCGCCGCCTGATCACGGCTGCTGCGCATTGCCACGCCGGCGCCTCGGAAGCGCGGCGCCTAGTGAGCGAGGGGAACTGGAAGCTCGCCGGGGCACTCGGTTATTACGCGTTTGACAACGCAGTGCTGTGGGCCGCCTTCCACGCGTACGGCCGGACTCCCGCGATCAGCGTGATCGTGATGGGGTACCTGGTGGGTTCCCTGGGCACGGTCCTGCCTCTTCCGGCGGGCATCGGCGGCGTCGAGGGTGGCCTGATCGGAGCCCTCGTGCTCTACGGCGCCCCCGCGGTCCCCGCGAGCGGTGCTGTGCTTCTTTACCGCGGCATCTCGCTGTCCCTCCCGGTTGCGCTCGGCGGACTGGCGTGGGGACTTATTCCTGCGCACCGGCTGCGATCGCCCCGTCGACGGCCACTGCGTGCGGGCTTGATCCGGCCTCGCGCTTCTGAACCCGCATCCGCCCCATCGAATGATCTTTGTGAAAGTACATGAACGATCGCGGGCTTCGCGGCGGCGCCGACGGCGAGACGATCGCACTCCGCGGTGATGACCCGGAGACCGCGCCGGCGCCGCGGTGGCGGTTGCTCTGTTCACGTCGGCTGCCCACGGCATGTGGCGGCCGCTGACAGCTTCGTGTGTGCCTGCGACGGCCGCCTGTACGACTTCCGCAGGACCAGGTCGGCGGCCGCTCCCACGTGCGATTGGCCTGGTTACGCACGGTCATCCGCGAGGGCGTCGTGTCAGTGGGCCGCGGTACGAAATCAATAGCGAACTTGCACCCCTTGGTAAAGACAAGACCGGTGCCCGGGCGCCGGACTCTACGTATCCTGTCGCCGGGCTCCCGCTGGTCAGCCTGCAGCTTCTGTTCGTGGTGGTGCCGGCAATTCTGGCCCGCTCGCCGTCGGCGGTCGGCATACGCGCCGCAGCACACGTGGAAATCTCAGTCCGCCGCACGCAACGAGAATGAGGACTGCGCGTACGCAACGGGTACCGCGTCGCGCGCGGCGGACCCGGGACGCCTGCGATCAGTAGCCGTACGTGGATGCGCCACCCGTCGAGTTGTTCGACGCGCTCGACTTCGGGGCCGAGGTGATCGCCGCGCCGGGAGTTGAAAGGACGTACCAGCGGGCGCCGAATTGGTTCAGTCCCTGTCCAGCGGTCTGGCCGGCCTTATGGTCACCGATGAAGTAGTAGAGAGGGTGGCCGTTGTAGGTCAGCTGGTTGCCGCCGCTGACCGTGCCGATCTCACCGGCCAGGGCACCGCCGGTCGCCGATGGCCTCGTGGCCGACGTGAATGGCGGCCAGAAGGCGCGACCCGCGGGCGACAGCGTGCTCTGGTTGGACTTGTCGCCCGCAAACAGATACAGCGTGCGGCCGTTGGCATCGGTCAACACCTTGCCGAAGGAGGTCTGATCGACCGAGATCGCCGAGTTAGCGGCCACCGCGGGGTGCGCCTTCGTGGTGCTTCCGCCAGCGGTCGAGACGATCACCGCGATGACGGCGGCAACTACGACGACAACAACCGATAGTGACAGACGAGTGCGACTCATGACTGTGGCTCCTTGAATGATTCGGCCGAAAATCTGCCGCTGTCAGTCCTTACGGACGCGGGATCGGCCTGTAATTACTGTTCATCTGGGGGACGTCACAAAGTCGACAGATCTTCCCGCGACCTACGAATGACCGTAGTAGCAATCGGGGCAGTGGCGGTGCGGCCCGGCCTGCGCTTCCGCTGCAGGTGCGACGTACTTCGACGGTGAACACGTTGTGGTGACCGGAGTTACCGGATGCGTCCGCGGATGTGGGTTTGGTGGGCTGTGGCTCGTCCGTCGGGCGGGGTTGGGCATGAGCGCCAGAGCGCGGGGCCTCGCGAAAGCCAAAAGTGCCGGCGCGCCTAGATAAGGCGGGCGAGCGCGGCGAGGAGGCGCTCGACATCTCGATCGGCCGTTTGCAGGGTCGGTCGTCGTCGAGATGAGCTCGGTATCCCGGGTGTTCATCGCCTCATATACACGCCCGATGGTCGCTTATTGCCCGTTGCTGGCCTATTGACGACGCGGCAAGAGCACCGGGGTTCATCTCGCGGCTCTCAGTAGCGATGTGAGGTCGCCGACTGGTCCGAGGTGCGCCAGCTTGTCAGGGTTGACGATCGAGCTGATGCTTTTGATCTGACCACCGGCGATGTCGAGCGCCACCACGGCGATCAGCCGCTGCTGTGCGTCGAAGTAGAGTGCTCCTGGGCCGCCGTTGACCTCGACGGGGCGCAACGAAACCCCCGGAACTCGGGCGGCTCGGCGGACCCAGTTGATCAGCAGGCGTGCGACAGGGTTGCGCCCGCGCACCGACCGGGCGAGCGCCGGCGCTTTGCCGCCACCGTCGCCCGTTAGCCGCACGTCGTGTGCGAGGAGCGTCTCGAGCCCGCCGAGATCGCCATGCTCGACGGCCTGAAAGAACCGTCGTGACAGCTCCTCTTGCTGCTCGCGAGTCGTTTGGAAGCGGGGTCGGCGCTGTTCGACGTGGCGCCTGGCGCGGCTGGCGAGCTGGCGCACGTTGTCCTGGCTCTTGCCGATGATCTGCGCGATCTGGGCGTGGTCGTAGTCGAACACGTCGTGCAACAGCAGCACGGCGCGCTGCTCCGGGGAGAGGCTCTCCAGCAGCACCAGCATCGCCATCGACAGCGAATCGGCCATCTCGGCATGTCGCGCCGGGTCATCGCTGCTGTCGGTGATGATCGGCTCGGGGAGCCACTCGCCGACGTAGCGCTCGCGGCGGGCGCGCGCGGAGCGCAGCTCGTTGATCGCCAGCCGTGTGGTGACGGTCGCAACGAATGCCCGGGGGGACCGGATCTGTTCCCCGCCTTCGAGCGCGCGGTGGAGCCGGAGTAGCGCTTCCTGCACGACGTCCTCGGCCTCAGCCACGCTGCCGAGCATCCGGTAGGCGATCGCGAAAGAGCCCGGTCGCAGGTCATCAAGCAGTTGCTCGCGATCGGTCATGCCGCTGCGAACCCGTGCCGCCAGCTCGGATGCGCCGGCCGCCAGGCAAGCTCGCGCTTGGCCTTCGCGTTCGACGCCCCGCGGACCTCGGTCATCAACACCACGCCGGCCTCCCCGGCGAACAGCCGCCCGACGAATCGCGGCACGCGCATCGGCTCCTTGGCGCCGAGCTCCTGTGCCAGCGCCGGCAGCCACTCGGCGACCCGGGCGGGGTCATCGTCGACCACGTTGTAGACGCCGGGGCGACCGTTCTCAATCGCCGCCAGCGTCGCCTCGGCGGCATCGGCGATGTGGATGAACGACCACACCCCTCCGGCGTCGCCGACCAGCGGGAACCGGCGCTTGCGGACCAGTTCGAACTGGTCCTCGCCCGGCGCCATCGACGTGCTCGGCCCGTAGAAGACGCCGTAGCGCAGCACGATCCCTTCCGTCCATTCCGCCCCAAGAACCGCCTCCTCGAGATGCCGGATCGCCGCCTGGGTCTGGCGCATCTCACGTGCGGGAGTCTGGTCGAGCGGGTCCTCCTCGTTCTTCACCCCTCCGCCGGTTCGTGCGTACGCGGCATAGCCGCCTACCCCCTGTGCCACAACCCGTCGCACCCCGACCGCCCGCCCGGCGGAGAGCAGGTGGTCCGTGCCCTCCGTTCGCAGACGGTTCGTCAGCGCGAAGTCGCGATCGAAATGACGCAGGTCGACCGCACCGATCGCGGTCAGCTCGTGGACGATCACGTCGGGACTCGCCCGGCCCACGGCCTCCGCAACCTGATCGGGATCAAGGGCATCGGCAACCACGGGTGTCGCGCCACGCTCCTCGAGCAGAGCTTGGTTGGACTGCTTGTGGGTCATCCCCACCACCTCGTGGCCCGCGGCCACCAGCCGTGGCACGAGTTGCTTTCCAATCGCTCCCGTCGCTCCTGCCAAAAACACTCTCATCATCAGCTCCTTCAGCGAAGATCATCTACACCGTGCAAGACAAGGCGGCAGCCCCGGCTGTGACACGCGAGCCGTATGCGCGGCGTATCGGAACCCCAAGTGTCCACCGGGAAGAAGGACAGGATGAGGGCCTACGCGGGCGTCGATCGCGCGGCGCTGAACGTTTGGCCTAGCCTCAATCGGGGCATATCGATTATCGATATGCAGTGATGGGACTGATCGGTTGGTGACGCGAATGAGATCCAAATCACGATGGTTCGCGACGGTTACCGCCGTCGCATGGTGGGCATCGATCGCGGGAGTCGCGCTCGCGACGATTCTGCTGTTAGTCGTGGCTGCACATTGGGTCGGGGGCGGCGCGTTGAAGCTGGACTTCTACTTTCGGCTTCCGGCGGGCAGCTATCACATCTCCTCGCACGAGCTGAGCACGGCGGCGGCCACGGTCGGGATAAGTAGCGGCCAGCTCGGCTTCGCACGCCCGCGTATCGCGTTCGTCCTCGTGGCGGGCGCCGTGTTTGAGGTGGCGGCCGCCTGGTGGCTGTTCATTCTGCACCAGCTCCGACGGCTGCTAGCGAGCCTCGATCAGGGCCGGACGTTCGCTCGCGAGAACTCCGTCCGGCTGACGCGAATCGGCTGGGGGGTGATCGGCTTCGAGTTGACGCACGCGGTGTGCGTGTGGCTCGGCACGCTGTATCTGAAGCATGTATTGGTTGTCCGCGGCCTCAGCGTGCGTGCGCATTTCGGCGTCGACGTCACGGTGGTTTTGTTAGGACTGTTGCTGCTAACGCTCGCCGCGGCGTTCCGCGTTGGCTCAGAGCTTGCCGAGGAGCAAGCCCTCACCGTGTGAGGCGTCGGGGTGCCGATCCTTGTGCATTTGGAGCGCCTGCTCTATCGACGCGAGCTGACACTCACGGAGCTGTCCAAGCGCGTGGGCCTGACGGTCGCCAACCTGTCGATCCTCAAGACCGGAAAGGCGCGAGCCGTCCGTTTCTCAACGCTCGAGGCGATCTGCCGCGAGCTCGAGTGTCAACCCGGTGAGCTGCTCGAGTACGTCGGGACGAGTGATGCCCTCGAGCCGCGCACCGGCCTTACGGGGCAAACGAGCCCGATCGACGAGGAACAGTTCGACCTCACGCGGGAGCAATGACATGGGCTCCGCACTGCTCGAGCTCGTAGTCCTCAGCCTGCCGTCGGTGATCTACGCCCGCAGACTCGAACGCGCGGGAATCTCCAGAGATCGTGCCCGGAAAATGATCGGCCTGCAGCCAGGCAAGCCGCAGCCGTACCTGATCGCACTGGCAATGATCGTGCCAGTCAGCGCGGTCGCGGTGCTCTTGCTGAACATCGTTCCCAGCAGCGTCCTGCACGGTCACACCAAGAACATCGTAGGCGCGCCGCGCACGGTCAGCGACTACGTCGCGATCGTGCTTCTTGCCCTCGCCGAGGAGATGTTGTTCCGGGGCCTCATCGCGGGTGTGCTCTTCAGACGCTTCGGGTTTAGGAAAGGCAACCTACTCCAGGCACTGGTGTTCCTCGCCCCGCATCTCCTGCTGCTGCTGGTCCGCGTCTCGCTATGGCCACTCCTTCCCCTTCAGCTGATAGCCGGACTGTTCCTCGGCTGGCTGCGCCAGCGATCGGAGAGCATCGGCCCTTGTTGGCTCCTTCATGCCGCCACGAACACGATTCCGGCTCTCCTATTCGGCCTCTGAGCTACGCCGCTGCGCAGCGGACCGGATCGGGGGGCGGGCGGAGGGGCGAACCGACGAAACCGATCATCGGCGAGTGATCGAGATTCTCGACCAGGCGCTTTAAATCCTCAAAGGCGGCCTCGAGACGCCGCCGGGGGCTCAGGTAGCGTCCTAGCGCGGGATGCCGACCAGTTATCACCGGTTCGCCGGCTCAAGCCTCGCTCGTCTCGCCGCGCTTAGCGACGGAGTATTCGCGGTCGCGATGACGCTGCTCGTGCTCGATCTTAAGGCGCCGGTCCTTCATGCGCGCGCTCAGCGTCCGATCTGGTCAGCCAGCGGGGGCGGTTCCGAGCACGTCCTGATACACGACCTTGTGCACCACGTCGCGCCGCATCTGCTGCCGTACGCGATGAGCTTCCTGACGCTCGGAATCTTCTGGGTGGGGCAGCAAACACAGCTTGAGAGCTTCACGCAAAGCAACCGCGCGCTCACCTGGATCCATCTCGCGTTCCTGCTGGCGGTGACGCTGATGCCGTTCTCGACCAGCCTGCTGGCACAGGACATCACCTACCGGTCTTCGATAGCGGTCTATTGGCTGAACCTGCTCGCGCTCGGTGTGGCGCTGTTCGCCAGCCTCCGCTACGCCGACCGCGCCGACTTGATGAGCGACGAAACGGGTGTCGAGATGCGCGCGGCATTGAAGCGGCGAATCGTGGTCTACCAGTGGCTCTACGCGTTCGCAGCGCTCACGAGCCTGGTCAACACCTACGTCGCTATTGGCCTGCTCGTCCTGTTCCAGCTCAACGCGGTCATCGCGCCGCGGATCTGGATCCTCGACCGGGCCTGACGCCGGAGCCCGGGTCAGGCGGGTGGTAATTACGCCGCGTTGCCACGCTCGACGCAGCTGGCTCATCAGGCGCGGCGCGCGTGACTTAGGCCCCAAGCGGATTGTCGAGCCGTTCGTGGCGCCGAGACGCCGGCGGACGTGAAGGTTCCGGCGTCGATGAGCCGAGGGAGTAACGATCGGGTACGACCGCCTCCGCCGTGTCTCGATCAGCGCCGCTCGGATCGCTGGCGAACCGACTCAGGATCTCACCGTGTGGACACGCTGAGCCATACCGGACGAGTTACCCGTGCCGTTGATGCACCAGAGATCGGGTACGACGGGCGTGCCGGTGGAACTTGAGACATTCATGCAGATGGCGGCGGCCCGCGACCCGGAGCTGGCTACGAGAGGACATCCTGCGCGCCTTCGACGCCATGCGCGGCGAGCTCTCCGCCACGGCTCGAGCGCGACGCTCGAGGCGATTGGGCTCATCCCGACGCGCCCAAGCTGGCGGGGCCCGAGCGCTCGGTGGAGCCGTTGCGCCCGGGGGTTAAACGCGCCTTCCTCGGGATGAGAACCGCCTTCAGATTGGCCGCGGGCTCGGGTCGGGCGGCAGCGGGCCTGGCTCAGGCGCCGGCGTTGGCGGTGCCGGATCCGGCGGTGCCGGGCGCGGTGGCCGAGGGTCGGGCACGTCCGGACCGCCCGGCGAGGAAGGTGGGTCGGGCACCGGTGGATTCACGGCACGCATCTCTTTTCGCCCATTACCCGCAAAGACGACTCTCGACGCCGCGGGTCGAGAGGCGGCGCCCGGGCAGGGAGGAAAGGTGAGCGCCCGGGCAGGTGGGAAAGGTGAGCGCCCGGCCAGGTGGGAAAGGTGAGCGTGAGCATCGGACCGTCTACAGGCTGGGCATTCTCCCTGGTTAGGTGTGAGTTGAGCGGATGACAGGAATCGAGCCGGTTCGTGATCGCAAACCGACAGCGGCGGTGCATGGCCTCCAACGACGAAGACCAGCACTCTCGCCCTGCCTGCGAGGACCGCGATTGGCCGCTGGCTTGCTCGTCGGCGGTGTCGGATGTTTGCTCGACCTCTGTAGATGCTCTGAAGGCGCGGCTAGTGCCGTTGAGGTTGTGCGACTCTAGTGAACGGACGCTGGGCGGCGCGGACTGCGGCACCGGCAAGGTCCTCCGGCTGATCAGCGCAGCAGCGCGCCATCGCCGAGCTGGATCATCCCGCCCTCGAGCACCTCGGCATACAGCCCCAGGCACGGCAGCACGCCGAAGCCAGGGACGTCAACCCGGTTCTCTGCGAGCAACGTGCGCACGGCGTGTGTGGCTCTAGGCAGTTCACCGTGCTGGAGCGTCGGTATCGCACACCTGGGCGTGGGCAGGATGCCACGCAACCGCACCGGACCGATCATGATCTCCCGACCGACCCAGTCGTTCTCGGCAAACGGGGCCACAGACGGCGTGGCCACCACCACGTTGGGCCGGTAACGCACCATCTCGGCGGCCACATGCTCGAGCGTGGCCGAGGTGATCAGATGCACTGGCGCGTAGTCAACGAACGTTGTGCCAGACGTTCCCTGGCCGATCTCGAGCAGCTCGTAGGGCACCTCGGCGTCCTCACCCTGGGCGATTACGTCCTCGGGGGCGGGCCTGGCCAACGTCGCGCCGTCGGGTCGAGTCTCCGCCACATGCACCCGGCGGCCGAGCAGCTGGGACAGCCTTAGATCAACGGCGCTGTCTTCGGCGTGGATCCTCGTTTCGTCTGGAAGGGTTATCCATATCGATCCGTTGTCCCACCACGCTGAGAACTGCAGCAGCCGCCGCCACGACTTTGGGTGCTTGGCCGAGGCAACTCGGCCTGTCTCGAGATCAATCAGCGCGAGCACACGATCTCCCCTAACCCCGCTGGTGGACAGCACGGCCTCCGCGAGATCCTCGCCGAGCATCGACTTCACCGGGTAGCGACGCAGAACCACAACCGATCCCAAGTCACTCACCGTCGGCTCCGCGGTCAAAGGAGCCCCGCTCATTCTGCGGGATCGTACGCGTCCGGCCCGGCGCCGCGGCTCCCAGCCGCGAACAGCCACCTTGAGCAGAGCATCCAGCGGCGCCACGTCGCGGGCCCAACCTACCCCGCCCGCCGGCGACGCACACCGTTGAGCAGCTTTGGCCACCGTTGCCTGACCGGGTGAGGGAGAGCGCTCCACTCTCGGCGGACTGCTCGGGTGCGTGGCCGCACCTTTCCTCCCGACATCGGGAGCGGGCGTCGGGTTTCGGGGCCATGAAGCACGTGTCGACGCCGAGGAGGTGATCGGCTCTCTGCGAGTCGGGGATGCCCGCGCGGCGAGACAATCAGTGACATGACGCTGCCAGACGCCCGACAGCAACGGCTCCTCGCCCGGCTGCGGCAGGTTTGAAACGCGCCCGGTCACCTTCACCGAGCTGGGCGTCGAGGGGATCGCGTTCCCGCGCAGAGCATCCCCCGGGGCAAGACTCAGCGTGTCGTGTCGTGCCATAGGCCGAGCACGTTGCCGGCGGGGTCGCGGAAGGTGGCGATGGTGAGTAGGCCCGACGGAAAGGGCTTGGTGACAATCTCGCCGCCTTCAGCGAGGATCCGGGTGATCGTTTCCTCGACTCGATCGACGTAGATGTAGGGCAGCAGTCCGGGTGCGGTGGCGGCGAGGTGGTCGCTCACCCATGCGCCGCTGAGCTGTCCGCTGGGGTCATCGAAGCTGGGACGGTCACTGTCCGGGTTGTTGACCTGCCAACCGAAGACGTCGCGGTAGAAGGCGGCTGCTCGGCCGACGTCCCCCGCGGGGATGTGGAGGTAGGTGATCGAGCCGGGCCTCGCCAGGCGGTTGTCCACGGTTCGGTCCTCACGGTCTGTCGGCGGGCGCTCGGGCGACTCACTCATCGTGTCCTCTCTTGTTTGGGGCTTGGGTTGGAACGGCGCGAGCGCGGCCTCGACCTCGAACTCGACCTGAGCTCCGTCTCGGGAGCCGTCGTTTCACGCTCCACCAGGAGCCGGGAGACGCTGTCCATGAACCATCGCTCGAACTGGTGTCGCGTCCAGCCGCGGTCTTGAGTCAACGCGCAGAACCCATGTGGGTCCATCAGCAACCACACGATGTCGATCGCCCGTTTCCGGGTGATCTCGGCACGCAGCGGCGAGCGCCTGGTCAGGCCATCGACGATCCAGGCGGCAGTCTCGGCGCGGTGGGCACGCAGCTCATCGGCCAGCGCGCGCATCGACTCATCCACATTCGCCGCTTCGAACGCGGCGAGGACCAGGCCCGCGGATCTCTGTGCCGCCTCGGCCAGGACCCGCCCGACGATCGTCAGGAACTCGAGTACCGATGCGGACGCCGCGGCTCTCGCCGCCCAGTTCCGTTGCAGCATCGGAATCGGATCGACGTCACCTCGGATCGCGAAGCTGATTGCCGCCTGCAAGAGGCGCGACTTGGTGCCGAACACCAGCTCTACGGTCGGCATCGACACGCCCGCAGCGCTCGCAACGGACCGTATCGTCGTCCCCGCATAGCCCGCGCGCACGAATTCGGCGCCCGCTGCGGCCAGGATCCGCTCGCGCGTCTCGCGAGCGCGCCGCTCACGAATCGCGGAGCGGTAGGGCCGCGGCGGCGCAGCGCGGGAAGGAGCCGACGACACGTCCAACATATTAGCTATGCACTGCCCATAGCGAATATGCCGGGAGCCACGGCCCGCGCACCAGGGAGGGCTTCGCTGCAGCCACGGGGTGCTACCGTGAGACGCGCGGGCGACGCCATCGCTCGTGAGGTTCTCCCCCGCCGACGCAGCGAATCTCCCTCCAACCTTCCGTGACGCGCCGGCGAACGAGGAGACCGATGTCCCGCCCCCCTCATAGCGAAGATGGGAGTTCCCCGGTCCGCCTCCGGCGTGTCCCTCCCGTCCGCTTCGCGCCGGCCGCTCCGGTTCGATCGCGAGAAGGGCCGAGGTGATGCGTTGAAGACGGCACGGGAACGGGCCGAGGAGAAGCGACTGGCGAAGCTCGATCTCGTACGCGAGCAGGTCCAGAGTGGTTCGCTGGTGATCCGACAGATGACAGACGAGGAGCGCCGGCGGTATCCGCCCCGGCCAGTTCAACGCAAGACCGAACGGGAGCGAAGATGACCATGCGCGAACGTGAGGGATTGATCACGCGGATCCGGCAGCTCCGCCGCCTGACTCCGGCGGCAGCGCAGCCCTCGGCAACCGCCACCGACCGCGCGGATGCTGCCCGAGTCGATGATCTGGAGGCGCGGATCGCGCACCTGGAGCAAATGGTGGAGGGGCTTCAGGACTCCGTGTACCGCGAGTCGGAGCGGCAGCGCAAGCTGCTCGCAGAACTCCGAGCCCAGATCCAGCCTGCGGCGATGAGCGCGGCTCTGAACAAGGACGCTCGCGACCGCGGGCTGTAGCGTGACATCGAGCTCGAGATGGCGTGGGCCGTTCGTCGTCTGGCGCCGGCCGGAGGAGTTGCACGAGGGTGTTCGCGAGACCCTCGGTTGCCGTGGTTCCTCGGTGTTGGAGTTCGCCCCGTGAGCCGGGGCCGCGAGATCGAGCTGCTGCGAGCCGACGTGCTCTACTACCGTGACCGGGTGGCCTTGCTGCGGGCCAAGCTCTACCGCTGGGGAGAGGGTTCGAACCCCCATTTACGCGAGCTCGAGGCCGAACTGGAACGCGCCGAGCAGCGCCTTCGCGCGGCTCGTCCGCGCGCGGACCTCTGACGCCAATCCCTGACTGACCCCGTCGCGAAGCATTCGAGCCCTCCCGCACGGCCCGCTCGCCATCCAGCCTCGCCATTCGCGCCGCGGGGGCCCGTCCAGCCGCCAGGGTCGGCGTCAAGGCGTCAGCCGCGGGCGACCGGCTCTCGGGGGAGCGAAGCTACGACGAGGACAACCCGCGCTGATTGCGGTGCTCGGCGCCGTCGGCCGTGAGGCGGTCAGCGGATGAGAGGGCAGTGCGGCTAGACTGAAAGCTCGTGCCGGGCGTCGAGCCCGGTGAAGTAGTGCCAGCGTTCGTATTGGTTGCTCTTGCACCTCCCGCGTATCGCAGCACACGACTCCCGGGAGGGATTAGATGGCTACAGGAACCGTGAAGTGGTTCAGCAACGACAAGGGCTACGGCTTTATCACGCCCGACGACTCGGGTCAGGACCTTTTCGTTCACCACAGCGCGATCCAGAGCGACGGCTTTAGGTCGCTTGCCGAGGGCGCAAAGGTGAGCTACGAGACCGAAGAGGGCCGGAAGGGTCCGGCGGCGGCCAACGTCAAGGTGATCTAGTCGCAGATCGAGCGCGCGGCGCTGCTGGGTATCGGCAGCGCCGACGCTTGCCTGGGCTTGGCGAAACGAACCCGTATCCGACAGCGGGCCGTGTGCATCAGCGACCGCTGAACCCCACAACGTAAGGATGGGTAGGCATGGGCTCTAGCGGTAAGAAGAAGACCACGTTTGCGAAGCTGGCCCGTGAGACTCGGCTTCGCGAACGTCGGCTGGAGAAGCAGGCCAAGAAGGACGCACGGAAGCGGGCGGGTGACGTGCAGCCGACAAAGCCCGCCGACGCGCCGGCCGGCGAGGAGCGGTGACCCGGGGCTGCTTGCCCGCTAGGTCTTCTCGAGGACGAGCCGATAGTGGTCGATCAGCTCTCGTTCGAAGCAGACCAGGTTGGAGCTGGCACCTGAGGTGTAGGCGAAGCGAAAGTCGGCGCTCGTAAGCCAGCGCGGTAGAAGCCGAAGCTTGAGCAAGGCCATCCTGGGATTCCACGACTCGGTGCGCATGTCCCACTGGCGGATGGTTTCGAGGTAATCGAGTCGGCCGCTCTCGGCGGACACCAGGCGGAAATATGGGTCGGCGCAGCGGATGACCTGGTCCTTACCAAAGGGGAGGAAGGAGCCCGGGAACGCCGCCCCCATCATGGCTAGATACCACGCATCCGAATCCCGCGGGGCGTGGCGATCGATCTGATCCAACGGAATCATGTTCCGTCCGAACACCATTGTTTGCAGGTAGAACCTGCCATGGTCGAGCAGGACGCCCGCGATCTGCTCGAAGAAGCGGCGATAGATCTGCTCCTGATGCCCCGCCCGGTGGTCGTCCGGAGAGCAGAAATGCTCGAAGGCGCCGAGGCTCGCGACGGCGTCGAATGAGCCGAAGCTGTCGCGGGTGACTTGCCGCGCGTCGTAGAGGTGGACGTCGAGGCCGTGGCGACGGCAGGCGGCCACCTGGGCCGAGGACAAGGTCACTCCAAGCCCGGTGGCACCGATGCGCCTGATGTAGTTGAGCAGCCCGCCCCAGCCGCAGCCAAGGTCGAGGACGCGTCGCCCGGACTCAATCCCGATCTGCTCGGCTACGTACTCGTGCTTGCGCCGCTGAGCCTCCTCGAGGGAGAGCGAAAAGTCGCCGTCGTACTTGGCTCCGCTGAAATCGGCGAGTTCTCCCAGGGCCAGGCGGATAACGCGATCGGTCAACGAATAGCTGAAATCGATGTCCTTGCGCCCAGCCATGACCCGGGCATGCTAGTCCCGGAACCGGCAGGAGATCAGGCCCGCGGGATCGCCGGCGTCTGGCGACGGGGGATCGACGAGCTCGAGCGCGCCGAAACCGGGCAGTGGCCCGTCCGTCAGGAACACCTCGATCGTCAATCTGTCGCGAGCAAGCGACGATGCCCCTGTCCCTCTTGGCCGCTGGCGCTCACGTTCCACTCCTGGATCGTTGGCGCCGCTCGGACCTCACTCGTGCTGTCAGAGATACGTCGACCGTGGCGCCCGCGTCCGGCCGGACCGAGCGCCTCCTTCACCACCCGCGCTAACCGTCCTCGTGACCACGACCGATTGCGCTGGCCTAAAAGGGGTAGAGTGCTCATGGCCGGACGCTAGCTGCGATCGCCCCAGCAAGGGCGGTGCCGCGAGGTCCAGCACATGTAGGCGAAATAGCGCGCGTCCGCAGCGGCCTGTAGGCGGCGAGCGGGGGCGTTGCAGAAGGCAACGCATCTCCCGTCAGGAGTGGTCGTGCAAGAAACGCGCGTCAATCTGAGCCGGGCGTTCTTTACCGCTGATGGCTTTGCGCCGATGGGCCGGTCGCGATCACGCGCCCGTCGAGCGCGCGTGCCCTGCGAGAAGGGGACCTAATGGGCTCTGCCGGCGCATCAAAGCGACGAAGGGGGGCCCCTTGATCGAGACCGAAGCATTGCAGTCCTCGTTCTGGCGGGAACGACTGGCGCCATACGCAGAGCCCCGTGTGGGGCGCAGCGTGCTGGACCTTGCCACCTCCGTCGTCCCGTACCTCGTGTTGACGGCGGCTATGTACTGGCTGCTAAATGTCTCCTACCTGCTCGTTTTGTTGTTATCGGTGCCGGCCGCTGGCTTCCTGCTGCGGACCTTCATCGTCTTCCACGACTGCACGCACGGCTCGTTCCTCCCTAACCGCACGGTCAACAAGTGGGTTGGGATTGTGTGTGGCGTGATCGTGTTCACGCCGTTTCACAGCTGGCGGCACGAGCACGCCGTCCACCACGCCACGGCGGGCGACCTCGACCACCGCGGTATGGGAGACGTGGACACCCTCACCGCGGCGGAGTACCTGGGGCGCCCATGGCCGGGTCGGCTTGCTTACCGGCTCATGCGCAATCCGTTCGTGATGCTCGTCCTCGGGCCGATCTGGGCGATGATGCTTGAACCTCGGCTCGTGCCGGGATGGGCGCGGTCACGCTTCTGGCGCAAGATCGTCGCCACCGACGTTGCGCTCGTCGCCGTTATCGGAGCGCTGTGCGCTCTCGTCGGCTGGAGAGCGGTTCTACTCGTGCAGCTGCCGAGCGCAATGCTCGCCGGCGCGGCGGGCATCTGGCTCTTCTACGTGCAGCACCAATTCGAGGGCGTCTACTGGGAGCGCCACGACGGCTGGAGCTACCCCGAGTCGGCGCTTCGGGGCAGTTCGCACCTGAAGCTCCCGAAGGTCCTGCAGTTCTTCACGGGCAACATCGG
Source organism: Solirubrobacterales bacterium (assembly GCA_019244745.1). Lineage (GTDB taxonomy): Bacteria > Actinomycetota > Thermoleophilia > Solirubrobacterales > Solirubrobacteraceae > Palsa-465. The sequence goes on from JAFASF010000386.1 coordinate 18,699, forward strand.
CCTACACCACGTTCACCACCTGAGCCCGCGCATCCCCAACTACAACCTTCAACGCGCGCACGACGAGAACCCGATCTTCCACGACGTCCCGACGCTGACGCTGTGGGACGGCATCCGCGCTCTGAGGCTAAAGCTCTACGACGAGCAGCAGGGACGATTGGTGAGCTTCTCGGCGGCGCTGAGGTTCAGGGGGCGCCCCGCTTGGCGGCTTCCTCAGCGCCCGAGGGACGCGTAGGCAGGTAAGCCAAGCCGCGCAGCCTCCCCGCCGACGCGGCTCCTCGCCTCGCCTCGCCCGGCTCCGCCCCGCAAATGCGAGAGCTCTCTCGGTTGGCTGACATGATCACCGGTCGCCGGGCGAAAGCCGCTGTGCGGAGGCTCTAGCGGGTAGGCAATTGGTCATCTTCGTACCGATCGGAGGTGCACGTTGGCCAAGGATCACGGGTCAAGCGTCAAGAACGACAAGCAATACGAGGGTCTCCGTAAGCGGGGCATGAGCAAGTCCCGTGCGGCGGCGATCGCAAATTCGCCCGGCGCTTCGAAACGCGGTGGTAAGAGCAGCGGCTCGAGCCAGAGCCGGCGCAGCAGTGGCAGCGGCAGCGGAGGCAACCGCGCTCAGAAGGCCGCGGCCGGCCGCAAGGGAGGCAAGAAGTCGAGCTGACCTGTCCCGGTCGGACTCGACCCACGGCCGGCCGGGACAGACGCGACCGAGCCCCTTCCGGCGCGCAGGTCGGTCGCCCGGGTCGTCGGCGGCGACCCCGGTCGTCCGGGGGCTCGGCGGCCACCCCGGCCCGTCCGGGGGCTAAGCGGCCACCCCGGTCGCCCGGGGGCTAGGCGACCACCCGCTGCTTGATCGCGTCGAGCAGCTCGACGAGGATGTTGTCGAGCTCGAGCGTCAGGTCGCCGTCCCGTAGCGACCCCGCTTCGTCGAACGCTTCGTGTGCGAAGGGAACGGCAAGCTCGCGATCGATGACGCGCGCGCCGGCGGCGGCGAGCGCCTTGCGCGTCTCGGCTTGTGACCACACGGCGCCGAACATGCCGGTGCTCGCGCCGATCACCGCGACCGGCTTGTTGCGTAACACCGTCGCGCTGAACGGCCTCGACGCCCAGTCGATGGCGTTCTTGAGGTGGCCGGGGACGGACGAGTTGTATTCGGGCGTTGCGAACAGGATCCCGCCGGCGCCGGCGATCGCCGCCCGCCAGCGGCTGACGGAGAGCGGGAGCGACGCCTCATCGTCCTCGTCGAACGCGGGAATCGCCTTCAGGCCGTCGTATTCGGTGAACCGCACTCCGGGCGGGAGCGACGCGCCCGCCGCCCGGAGCAGCATGCGGTTGTACGAGCCGCGGCGCAACGAGCCCGCAACCCCGAGTATCTCCATCGGGCTCAGCTCAGAACGAGCTCCAGTTCGACGGTCAGCTTGACGTCGTTTGCAACGGCAAAGCCACCCCGTGGCAGCGGCGCGTTCCAGTTCAGGCCGTATTCCGTGCGGTCGACCACGGTCTCCAGCGTGATGCCGAGCTTGGTGACGTCGCCGAGCGTGACGGCCGGCCCGGCGATCGTCCCGCGGCTCTCCACCGGATGCGTGTGATCCTTGATTGTCAGCGGGCCGTCGATGATCAGCTCATCGCCCTCCCGGCGGATCGAGTCCGACTGGAACGTGATCTGCGGGTACCGCTCCAGGTCGAAGAACTCCGGGGAGCCAAGGTGAGCCTGCAGGTTCTCGTCCTTGACGACGAGCGAGGATGCTTCGACGGTTCCGGCGAGCTGCGCCGAGTCCTCGTCGATGGTGAGGGTGGCGTCGAACTGCTCGAAGCGGCCGCGGAACGTCGAAACGCCCATGTGCTTGACCGCAAAGCTCGCTGAGGAGTGAGTGGGATCGAGCTTCCAGGTGCCAACTGGCAGGCCCGTGCTGCTGAGTGCTACGTCGGTGACGGACATGGCAACTCCTTCTTCGGACGGGTGTTTGATATTCGGGAACCTAACCGGACCACGGTCCGGTAGCCGTAGGTCAGCGTATCATATATCCGGACCATGGTCCGGATACTTTCGCCGACCGCTCCCTCCTACGATGCTCCCGTGCGTCCTCCCCTCGAGCTTCCGCTCCTTCCCGGCGCGCGCGCCGAGCGAGCCGATGCTGCCCGGAACCGGGCCGCGATCCTCGAGGCCGCCGACCGGCTGCTGCGCGATCACGGTGCTGAGGCGATCACCATGGATCGCCTGGCCTGCCAGGCCGGCGTCGGCAAGGGCACCGTGTTCCGCCGCTTCGGGGATCGAGCCAGCCTCTTCCACGCCCTGCTCGACGAGTCCGAGCGCCGGCTGCAGGAGGGCTTCATCCGCGGTCCGGCGCCGCTCGGACCGGGCGCCCCGCCGGCCGAGCGGCTGATCGCGTTCGGCCACGCGCTGATCGAGCTCACCTCGGAGCGGGGTGACCTGTGGCTGGCCGCCCAGCCGCCCGCGCCCGCGTTGCGCTACCGGACCCCCGTTCACGCTGCCTACACCGCACACGTCGAGTATCTGCTGCGGGAGCTCGAGGCTGACCACCCCGAATACCTCGCCGACGTCCTCCTCAGCGCGCTTGCGCCCGAGCTCATCCTGCACGAGGTCGACCGCGGGATGACGATCGACGATTGCAAGGACGCGTGGGAGGACCTCGTCACTAGGCTGGTCGCCTAGGGCCAGAGCGCCATCGTTCGCCTCCGTCCCGCGGGCTATATTCCTCCGCACCGCCGGGGCAACGCATGATCTTTCGACAGTTCATCCACGACGATCTGGGCTGTGCTTCGTACCTCATCGGCGACGAGCACGCCGGCGTCGCGGCGGTCGTGGATCCGATGCTCGACGTCGAGGGCTACCTGGCCCTGGCGCGCTACATGGGCGTCCGAATCGAACACATCCTCGAGACCCACAACCATGCCGATCACGTCTCAGGACACGGGCGGCTGGCGGCCGCGACCGGCGCGAGGATCCATATTCACCGGCTGGCCGGCCCCGCCTACGACCACGATCCATTCGACGACGGCTGGCACCTCGGCCTGGGGAGCGTGACCGTTCGCGCCATGCACACGCCGGGCCACCGCCCGGAGCACTCCGCGTTTGCTCTGATCGACACCTCGCGCGGACCGGAGCCCTGGGCCGTGCTGACCGGCGACACCTTGTTCGTGGGCGACATCGCCCGTCCCGACCTCGCGGTAGACAAGGAAGAGGGCGCCCACGCGATCTTCCAATCGCTTCGGGAGAAGCTGCTCGCGCTGCCGGGGGAGTGCGAGGTATGGCCGGGGCACCTGGGGGGCTCGCTGTGCGGCGGACCCGGGATGGACATGAAGGTCTCATCGACGATCGCATTCGAGCGCCGGCACAACCGGTTGCTCGCACTGCAGGACGAGGACGAGTTCGTGCGCCAGACGACGTCCGCGCTTGGGCCTCAGCCGCCGAACTTCCAGGCAATCGTCGCGATCAACCGCGGCCCGCTGATCTCCGAAGCGGTCGCGCTTCGGGCCCTGTCGCCGAGAGAGCTCTTGACCAGACAGGCCCAGGGCGCGCTGATCGTCGACGTCAGGACCGATCTGCAGTTCGATGACGCCCACGTGCCGGGGGCGCTCTGCAATCCCGCCGTGCGCGCCGGCTTCGGCACCAAACTCGCGTGGATCGCGGACCGCGACCGCGACGTCGTGCTCGTGGGTCGCGACGACGCCGACGCGATTCACGCGGCGCATCTGGCGGCCGCGGTCGGCGTCCGCAGGATCGCCGGATACCTCGAGGGAGGCATGCAGAGCTGGAGAGAGGAAAAGCGCGACACGGCATCGATCGAGCGAGTGGACGTGTCCGCTCTCCACGGCCAGGCCGATGCGGTCCAGATCCTGGACGTGCGAGCGCGCACCGAGTGGAACGATGGGCACATCCCCGGTTCGGTCAACGTTCCCTACCACGACATCGCCGGAGTGCCCGAAGGGGTCGACGCGCAGCGCCCACTGGCGGTCATCTGCTCCTCGGGCCAGCGCAGCGCGGTCGCCGCGTCGCTGTTGATCCGACATGGGGTAAAGCAAGTGATCCACGTCGCCGATGGTGGCGTCGGCACGTGGCAGCGAGCGGGTTGGCCGATCGAGCGGGCCCGGAACGTCCCTGCCGCCTGATGCGACGGCTCCCGGTGCCGGGACACGACCTGGTTGGGATCCGGGCCGACAATCCAGGACCGTTCACGCTGGCCGGAACGAACTCGTGGATCGTGGGCCGCACACCGGCGTGGGTCGTGGATCCCGGGCCGGCGCGTTCCGAGCACGTGGAGGCGCTGGTCTCCGAGATCGACCAGCGAGGGGGCCTCGGCGGCATCGCACTGACCCACGACCACGTCGATCACTCGGAGGCGGTGCCCGTCCTCCAGAGCCGCTTTCCCGGCACGCCGCTGGCGGCCGCGCGCAGCGAGGTCGACGTGCGGCTTGAGGAGTCGAGCGTGTTCGGCCCACTCGAGGCCGTGAGCACTCCGGGCCACGCTCCAGACCATCTGGCGTTCATCACCGGCACGGCGGCACTCACGGGCGACGCCGTGCTCGGCGAGGGCAGCGTGTTCATCTGGCCCGGTCCCGGGGCGCTCGCGTCCTATCTCGCCGCGCTGACCGAGCTGCGCGCCCGCGAGCTCACCGTCATATGCCCTGGGCACGGGCCGCTCGTGCGCGATCCCGCGGCAAAGCTCGACGAATACATCGCGCACCGGCTCGAGCGCGAGCGCCGCCTGATCGCGGCGCTCGACGCGGGCAGGCGAGGCGTCGATGAGATCCTCGAGGAGGTCTGGAGCGACGCGCCGGCAGCGCTTCGGCCCGCCGCCGCGGTCACGCTGGCGGCGCATCTGGACAAGCTCGCCGACGAGGGACGGCTGCCCGACGGGGTGGAGCGGCCTCCGGTCGCGCTCTGACGGCGCTGTTCGTTTGGGCGCCAGGTCCGGCCGTGCGCCGCCGCGTCTGGGGCGAGGCAGTCGGGCCGGTCGCGTTACGTCGCCGCCACCGGCACCGGGCCAGCGGCCAGCCGTCGGCGCGCCAGCTCCATGGCCGCGGTCAGCGGGGTGGCGTCCATCGCCTCGGCCGCTTCGAAGATCTGGCGAAGCGTGTCGGAGATCCCGCGCACCCGCCGTCGAGCCGCGGCCGGGTCGTAGTCGCTGAACTCCTCGGCGATGTTGATCAGCCCGCCGGCGTTGACCACGAAATCGGGGGCCCACAGGATCTGGCGGGCCGCCAGGACATCGGCGATCCGCTCATCGGCGAGCTGGTTGTTGGCGGCGCCGGCGATGATCGCGCAGCCCAGGCGCGGCACGGTCTGATCGTCGAGGAATCCTCCGAGAGCGCACGGCGCGAGAACGTCCACAGTGGCCGTGAGCGCTCGCTCGGGTGTCGTCCAGCGGGCTCCGAGCTCGTCGGCGAGGCGCCGTTTGGACTCGTCGACATCGGCGAGCAGCAGCCTCGACCCGGCGCGCGCGCAGCGCCTGGCCACCCGCGAGCCCACGTGCCCGAGTCCGATCACGCCGATCGACCGGCCGCGGAGCGAATCCGTGGAGAACACGCGCTCGCAGCAGGCGCGGATCGCCGACTCGACGCCCAGCGCCGTGAAGGGGCTGGGATCGCCCGAGCCTCCCCGCCGCCGCGGGAGACCGGCCACGTACCGGGTGCGCTCGACGATCACGCTCATGTCGCGGCTCGAGGTTCCGACGTCCTCGGCTGTGATGTACCGGCCCCCCAGCGCCTCAACGGTGTCGGCGAAGTCGAGCAGGCCAGCGTGGCGACGTTCTGGGGTGAGAGGCCCGAGAAGCGGAGTCATGATCACGCCCTTGCCGCCGCCCAGTGGCAGATCGGCGACGGCTGCCTTATAGGTCATCGCGCGCGAGAGCCGCAGCACATCCCGCAGAGCCGCGCGGGAGTCGTCGTAGGCCCACATCCGGCAGCCGCCGAGCGATGGGCCGCGGATCGTCGAGTGGACGGCGACGAACGTGTAAAGCCCGGATCGCCGTCCTCGACGGACGAGGACCTCCTCGTGGTCGAGCTTCTCCAGATAGCGCTCGATGGCTCTAACGATCCGTGGCGCTAAACGCCTTAGCCGGAGGTCATCCGTGATGTCCGGGCCCGAACACTCAAGAGCGGGCCGGTACCGATCCGCTGCCTGTGGGCGTCCCCGTCGATCCCGAGCTGGTCTGGCTCGCCGTCTGGGCGACCGGGGCGGCGGGGCTGTTGGAGGTCGCGGGCGCGCTTGCGGTGTTCGGGGCGGTGGTGCTCGTGCTCCCGCCCGCGGTGCCGGGGGCAGTACCGGCACAGGGGGTGGGATTGGGGGTGCCGGCGGTGGGAGCGCTGTTGGTTGAGTCGGTGGCCGACCCGCTCGTGCCGCTGTCGTTGGCGGTGCCAGCGCTCGTAGAGCCGGCGGTCATGCCGGCCGCATTCCCGGCGGCGGGATTCGTGCCGCCCGCGTTCGCGCCGGTGGCGCACGGCGCCGGACCGGAGCCCGGCGTCGTGGCTCCCGCGGTGCTCGTGTTGCTCCCTGGGGCGGACCAGCCAGGCGCGGTGTCATGGGCGCTCGCGCTCTTGCCGCCGCCAGCCAGCGGCTCACTGCTCGGCTTCGGCGGCAGCGTCACCTGCGAGGTGGGCGTGCCGTTCACGGCCAGCGGCTTCTGGGCCGCCGGCGTGGCGGTCGCTGCCGGCGCACGCGACGCCGGGGATCCAGCCGCGCCTGTGACGGTGGCCACCGCGCGCGGGGAGGAGATCACGCCGGCGGAGTCGGTCGCGGCCTTGCTCGCCTGCTTCAACGCGTGGCGCGGCGCCGGCGCTCCGGCGAGCCGGTGGTGATGATGGGTGTGGTGGGCGGGGGCGGCGGCGATCGTGTGCTGTATCTCGACCGCTCCGCCTGCGGTGACGATCGCCGCCGCGAGCAGCGTCGCGACGTGGCCCGCACTCGTGGCGAGCAGACCGGTTGCGGCCGCCCCCGTGCCGGCAGCACCGCCGGCCGCAGCGGCTCCACCACCCGCGGCCGCGTACGAGCTGGCCCCACCGCCGAGCCCGCCCAGCCCGAGCAGCTTGGCGAGCATCCCGACGGGCCCGGCCGCGGGCGTGATCGCCGCAAACTGGCGGCCCACGACGCGCAGCTCCCGGTGAAACTTGCGGCAGCCCGTGCAGTCGCGCATGTGTCGCTTCGCGGTGCCGCCCGGGCGCACGCCACGATCGCGCGCCAGCGACAGCTGCTCGCGGATCTCCGAGCACGCGGTATCACGCGCCTCGAGAGCTTGCGCCAACGCCACCCGGGCCCGGACCAGCAGCGATTTGACCGCCGGGATCGACACGCCGAGCGCCTCCGCGAGCTCCGCGTAGGTCATGCCGCCCAGCTCCCGCATCAGCAACGCCGAACGCTGCTGATCGGGCAGCCGGCGCACATCGGCGATCAGGCGACGGAGAGACTCTCGCCTGTCGGCCTCCGCGATCGGGTCCTGCTCCGGGGCGCGCACCAGCTCGAGCAACTCGGGGGAGGGGGGAACCGGGCGGCGCAGCTCATCGATGCAGCGGTTGTGGGCAACGCGATAGAGCCAGGCGCGTAGGGCCAGGTCGTTGTCGCTCGCGCGCAGGCCCGAATAGGCACGAACGAACACGTCCTGAAGCGCGTCCTCGGCATCCTGGCGGTGCGGCAGCATCTGCCGCGTGTAGGCGAACAGACGCTGGCGATAGCGGTCGTGGATGATGCGAAACGCCTCATCATGGCCGGCCCGGAACAGGGCCACCAGCTGTGCGTCCGACCGTAGCCGAAGGAGCGGCGCCCCGATCGACACGCGGGTCGGCGAGATTCCGGCCGGTGCTTGGAGAGCGGACGCTTCCACTGGAATCCTCGGCAGTCACTCTAACGCCTGGTCCAAGCGAAAGTTCCTCACGGCCTCCTCAGGAATTCCGCACCGGAGCTCTCAGGACAGCGACTCCCGCACGGGCGTTCTCAGGACAGCGACTCCCGCACGAGAGCGCCCAGACAGCGGCTCCCGCACGAGAGCGCTCAGGACAGCGAAACCATCACGTGCTTGACCTCGGTGTAATCCTCCAGCGCGTACATGCTGAGGTCTTTGCCGTAGCCCGACTGCTTGAAGCCGCCGTGGGGCATCTCGGACACGAGCGGGATGTGGTCGTTGATCCAGACGCATCCGAAGCGAAGGGCGTTGGCGACGCGCATCGCGCGGCCGACGTCCCGCGTCCACACGGACGAGGCCAGACCGTACGGCGTGCCGTTCGCCCACGCGATCGCCTCCGCCTCATCGGAGAACTGCTGCACGGTGATGACCGGGCCGAAGATCTCGCGCTGGATCATCTCGTCGTCCTGGCGTAAGCCCGCCACCACCGTGGGTTCGAGGAAGAAACCGGGACGGTCCGGCTCACGGCCGCCGGTGACGACCTCCGCGTTTCGGGGACGCCGCTCGAGGAAGCTCTCCACGCGCTCGCGCTGCCGAGCGGAGTTCAGCGGACCGAGGGTGGTGTCCGACGAGCGGGTGTCGCCGAGGACGAGGCCGCCCGCTTGTTCCGCGAGGCCTCCGACCACGTTGTCGTAGACCTTGGAGCCCGCCAGCACGCGGGTGGCGGCGGTGCAGTCCTGGCCGGCGTTGTAGTAACCGGTTCCCGCGATGGTCTCGAGGGCGGTGTCGAGCTCGACGTCGTCGAACACCACCACGGGCGCCTTGCCACCGAGCTCCAGGTGGACGCGCTTGAGGTTGTCGGCGGCCGCCCGTGCGATCCACTTCCCGGTCTCGACGGAGCCCGTCAGCGACACCATGTCCACTTGCTCGTGGGTGACGAGGGCCTGCCCGGTCGGATCCCCGTGGCCGGTGATGACGTTCAGGACGCCCTTGGGAAAGATCTCCCCGGCGTATTCGGCGAGCTTCAGCGTGGTCAGCGGCGTGGTCTCGGCCGGCTTGAGCACCACTGTGTTGCCCGCCCCCAGGGCGGGGCCGATCTTCCACACGGCCATCATCAGCGGGTAGTTCCAAGGGGCGATCTGCCCGATCACGCCGACCGGTTCGCGGCGGGTCATCGAGGTATAACCGCCCAGGTACTCGCCAGTAGCGCGACCTTCCAGGCATCGAGCCGCTCCGGCGAAGAAGCGCAGGTTGTCCACCATGAACGGGATCTCGTCGTTGCGGAACGCCTCGATCGGCTTACCCGCGTTGTCGGACTCGAGCGCCGCGAGCTCCTCGCCGTGCTCCTCGATGGCGTCCGCGAGCTTAAGGAGCATGCCGGCGCGCTCGCCGGGCGTCGTGGTGGCCCAACCGTCGAACGCGTTGCGAGCCGCAGTGACCGCCCGATCGACGTCGGCCGCGGTCGAGAGTGGAGCGTGCGCGATTACCTCGCCGGTCGCGGGGTTGAGGACGGGCTCGGTCTGACCCTCGACGGGATCGACGTACTCGCCGTCGATGAAGTTCTGAAGAGATGCTGTGGTTGTGGCCATGGGCGCAAAGTACCACCGCGTCGGCGGACGGCGGGGCGAACTTCCGCCAGGCCCGGTGTACGGTTCGGCGGCCCTCCGATGTTGGGCTCGGGTTGCGGTTTGGGGCCGGGCGACGAGCAGCCGCGGCGATACCGTATATGCCTAAAGAATGGCGGATCCTACGTCGGGCATTGGTATTCCGGTGGCTTTCGGTGCCGGGCTGATCTCGTTCCTCTCGCCGTGCGTGCTGCCGCTCGTGCCGGGATACATCTCGGCGGTCGCGGGCGTCGCGCCCGGCGAGATTCGGGCGTCC
>JAFASF010000057.1 GCA_019244745.1 Solirubrobacterales bacterium
GAGCTTGGGCTGCCGCAACCCAGATGGCGGATCGTCAGTGATCGCGGTGATCTGGACGATCTGCAGTTTCCGTACTGGCTGAAGAGCGCTTTCAGCACAGCTGGACGTGGTGTGCGGCTCGTTACCGATGAGCGCTCTCGGGGAGAAGCTGCGCGCGACCTGCTCGAGCCGACGGGCGCGCCGGTGATGGCGCAGGAACCAGCGCGCGGTCAGTACGCCCAGGTGCAGGGTCTGTTTGACCGCGGACGCCTGGTAGCTGTGCACACGAGCGTGCAGACCGGGACCGGGATCGGCCCGAGCGCGGCGGCGCGGGTGAGCGTCGATCATCCAAACCCGCGACGGGATATCGCTACGCTCGGAGAGGCGCTCGCCTGGCATGGAGGGCTAACGCTCGATTACCTGCACGAGCAGGGCGAGCCGAGCTACATCGAGTGCAACCCGCGGACGGTCGAGCCCGGCAATGCAGCCGCCAGCGGGGTGAACCTCCCAGAGCTGCAGGTCCGCCTAACGACTGGTGAACGCTTGCCGTCGCCGCCGCGGACAGGTGCGGCCGGAGTCCGAACACACGGCACGATCGCGCTGGCCCTCGGCGCGGCCGCATACGGTAGGACTCGGCGGGCGGTCGGCGGCGAACTCGCACGGGCGGCCGCACGCCACGGCTGCTACCACGCCAGCGCCGAGCAGCTCACGCCCGTCCTCCGGGATCCGCCCAGCGCGGCCGCGGCGGTGTACGTCATCGGCCAAGCTCTCGTATCACCAAGCCGAGCCACCGACCTGGCCCGCAAAGCGGTGGCGCGCTACTCGATCACGCCGACGACGATCGAGACGCTGACGGGCGTCGTTCAGGCGGCCTAACTCCTTGCCCGGTGGCCTCGGGTCGTCGGTGCTGTCTTCCGCGCAACTCAGGGAAGTCGCCGTCCGGCGCGAGATGCTCGTGGCTGACGAAGCGGGTCTCTTGGACCGTAGGGCCCGTTACCCCCGCGAAGGTGAGGGCTGCTGGATCACGCCTATACCGGTCACGACCGCTCGGTCGCTGCTTTTCGCGACGGCGGGCAGCGCTTCCAACTCCGCCTCCGAACCGCGGCGCATAGGGGGATGCCCAGGCAATGCTTGACGGGCGTCGGCGCGCTGGTCTTCCGCGCGGGTGGCGATTTGCGAGGCCGGCTCCGACACGGGGCGCTGAGCTGCTTTGGCATGGCGACGGGCACGTCGGGGCTTCCGCTCGTGCCCTGAGCAACACGGAGCCGGGCCTTGACATGTGGCGCTTGCTGCTCGTCCGATCCGGCGGTCGCGGTTGGCCAGATCCGGGCAAGCGCCGGCTTCTCCCCCGTCTGCCGGTGCGGCCGGCGAGCGAAAGCACGCGATCGACCGTCCGGTCGATCGCTCATACGGCGCTGGCCGAACCGGCCATCTGCGGTTGGCCGAAAAGTCCATGTACTGGTGGGCTTGTCCTATTCCGTTCGGTCGTTGCGGACGCAACAGTGTGGCTGTGAACCATCTTCTTGCGATCGAAAGGAACGCAAATGTCAATCACAACGACAAGCACTGCTCCGCTGACTGGCACCTGGTCGGTGGATCCCGCGCACTCGCGGGTTGAGTTTCAGGTCAAGCACCTCGGGATCGTGACCGTTCGTGGCGCGTTTCGCGAGTTCGAGGGTACGCTCGAGCTCGGCGGCGAGGCACCGCAGGCGTATGGCACGATCATGGTGGCGTCGGTCGACACGAACGAGCCGCAGCGTGACGCGCACCTGCGCTCGGGGGACTTCTTCGACGCCGAGCAGAATCCGCAGTTGTCGTACCGCTCTACCGGCATCCGTCAGCTCGACGAGGAGACGCTCGAGATTGACGGTGAGCTGACGATGCGCGGCGTCACCCGGCCGGTGGAGCTGCGGGGGGAGATCCAGGGCTACGAGCAGGATCCGTGGGGCAACGAGCGCGTCGGCCTGGAGGTCACTGGCGAACTGTCACGCGGCGAGTGGGGCATGACGTTTAACCAGGCGCTGGGCAGCGGCAACGTGCTCGTCTCCGACAGGGTCAAGCTGCTGCTGGACATCTCAGCAGTCAAGCGGCCCTAGCCGCCGGCTCGCGGGCGGGCAGTGCGCTGGCGCGCGCGGCCCGCATCCGTCACCGTACGCGTCGATGACAAGTCGGGATCTCACGCTCGATCGCCTCGCCGACGCGCCGGCACCGATTCAGGTCCTGAGGCTGGAGGCGGTCAGAATCGGGGCTGGCGGCCGGCCGGTGCGCGAGCCCCATCGCCACGATTATCACGAGCTCTGGTGGACGCGCGCGGGCGCCGGCCAGCACTTGCTTGACGGCCAGCCGCTGGCCGTGCAACCGGGCACGATCACGCTGATCGGGCGCAGCCAGGTACACGTCTTTGATCGTGCGCACGAGATGTCGGGAACGCTCGTGTGCTTCGGCGAGGAGCTGCTGCATGCCGCGCCGGCCGAGCGGCCCAACCCGGCCTGGCTGTTCGCGGGCCGCGGCGGCCGCGTCGTTCCCGTCCCACCGGGCGAGGTGCAGTCGCTCGAAGCGACGCTGGCGACGCTGGACCACGAGGTCAACCGGCCCGCCGACAGTTGCGCGGGCGACCTTCAGCGCCACCTGCTGGCGGTGCTGCTGCTGTGGACCGAGCGCTGGTACGACGACTCGCAGACCGAGCGCCGCGACCCCGACCACTCCGCGATCGAGCTGCACCGGCGGTTCACGCGCCTGCTCGAGGCCCAGTACGCACGCCACCACGACGCGGGCTTCTACGCCGACGCGCTCGCCGTGCCGCCGAAGGCGCTCGCCCACGCGCTGGACGAGCTGACCGGCCGCTCGACCAAGGAGCTGATCCTCGACCGCGTGATGCTCGAGGCGGCGCGCCTGCTGCGCTACACCAACCTGACCGTCGGCCAGATCTCCCACCAGACCGGCTTCGGCGATCAGCTGTACTTCTCGCGCGCATTCAGCCGCCACCACGCACTCGCGCCGACCGCGTTCCGCGATCGCGCCCGCGGACGCCCGCCGGGCGCGGCCAAAAATCCATAGACGCGAACGCTTCGCCTATTCCAACCGCCGCTGCGCCACGCGATCCTGCGCTCATGACCACCACCACCCAGGCCCCTCGAGCTCGTCCTGCGAGCCCGCTGGAGGCGAACCTAGAACCGGGCGCCGCCCGGTAAGGACGACTACTGGAGGCACCACCATGAGCACGACTACAGCGCAGATCAGCAAGCCCCGTGGGCGGATCAGGACCGAGACCGGCGCCAAGCGCGTGCGCGCGTACCTCGGCGGCGAGGTCGTAGCCGACACCACCCATCCCGTGCTGGTGTGGGAGGTTCCCTACTACCCGACCTACTACTTCCCGCGCGCCGACGTCCGCACGGAAGTCCTCGAAGCGGACGGCGGGACTGCCCACTCCCCGAGCCGTGGGGACGGCCACACGTTCACCGTCAGCGCAGGCAGCAAGGTCGTACCGGCCGCTGCCCTGCGGTACGAAGACTCGCCGATCGAGGAGCTGCGCGATCTGATCCGCCTCGACTGGGACGCGATGGACGCCTGGTTTGAGGAGGACGAGCAGGTCTTCCCCCACCCGCGCGACCCGTACACGCGCGTGGACATCCTGGCCAGCTCCAGGCACGTGCGAGTCGAGGTCGAAGGGGTGACGGTCGCCGAGTCCACCAGCCCGAGGCTACTGTTCGAAACCGGCCTGCCGGCGCGCTACTACCTGCCGAAGCCGCACATCCGACTCGATCTGATGATCCCGACCGACACGGCGACACACTGCCCATACAAGGGCCAAGCCGAATGGTGGTCGGTGCGCGCGGGAGACACCGTACATAACGACCTGGCGTGGTCGTACCGGACGCCGCTGCCCGAGAGCCAGAAGATCGCCGGCCTGATCGCCTTCTACAACGAAAAGGTCGACATCTACCTCGACGGCGAGCTGCAGGAACGGCGGCACACCAAGTTCTCCTGATCGCAGCACCTCAAAGAGCGCTTACCAGTGGCCTCACCCTGCCGAGAGCTGCTGCGCGACCAGGCCAAGATGCGAATCCTGGTGACGGCGATCCTGGCGTCGACGCTGGCCGCGCGACCGTCTCGGTGGACTGAGAGATCACGACATGAGAGCGACACAGACCGCACCAGCGAATCTCGGTAGCGGGATGCGCATCCCGGGCGACCACGTGATCGTCCTGTTCAGCGCGACCGGAGATCTCGCCCGGCTCAAGCTGCTCCCGGGGCTCGCAATGATGACGTCGACACGGAATGATCAGCCTCTACCCGGCGCGTCCCGCAGCAGATATAGGTCTGACTCGTCATCGATCCGAGCACCCTAGGCGTGAAGCAGTCAGACCGGAGTCCCATGACCATGGCTGGCGGGGACCCGCTCTTCTTGTCGCACGGGTACCTCGGCGCCGTCGTCGCAGGCGCGCTTAGCGCGGAACTCGCGTACCAACCCTGCCTCGAATTAGCCGGACCTCAGCAAATAGTCCCGGGGTTCTGGCTTGGGACGTCTGGGCTGAACCGCGGACCTCACCGACAGCGCCGGTGCGGTGCACCTAGGAAATCCCTGCTCAGAACAACATTCTGGCGCCTCGAACGGCCACACACCGAATCCATTGGGCAGTTACTGCCCAATCACTGCCCGCTCCAACCCGCCTCCGCCCAACAAAAAACCCAGCATTTGCTGGGTTTTTTGAGTCGGGGCGCCCGGATTCGAACCGGGGACCTCACCGACCCGAACGGTGCGCGCTACCAGGCTGCGCCACGCCCCGAATCGACCCAGTATTCCACAGCCGTTGGGCGCCCGCTCAGCCCGCCCAACCGCCGGGATATAGTCGGTCTTTGCAGCGTTGAAGGAACAATTGTTGCGATCGTGTTGAGACCGTCCGCGGAAGACGGCATACTGGGCCGTCCAGTGCACTGCGGCTAAAGGAGGAGCAGGACCGATGGCCATTCACCTGACGCCCACTGAACTTGCACGAGAGTCCGGGCTCGAGCGCCGAGACGTGATCGTGAAGTGCGTCGAGTTGGGCGTCCCGATCTTCAACGGCCGAATCGACAAGACCCTCTTCCTCTCGAGCCTCCGGGAAATCTCCCGCCCCCAGCAGTCGGAACCGATTCCCGCCCGCGGATAGCGCCGGCGTCTTGAGATCGAGTTCTTAAGGGCCCGGCTTGCGCCGGGCCTGTTTGTGTCACGGCAGCGCCGGCGCGCCCGGTGTCCGGTCGAGTTTCTCGGCGCCCTATTCTCCGGCGGACTGGCGCAACAGCGTCGAGGTCGTCTGCTCGAGGATCTTCCGCCACGCGCGCGTCTTCTCCCGCTCGGCCTCGAAGTGCTTGACCACGTTCCGTACCCGGGTGGCCGAGATCTCGATTCCGTGGCGGGCGCAGATCCGCTTGAACCGGGGGTAGTCGTTAGCCAGCTGGAGGGTCACGGACTGGAAGCCGTGGCGGGCGATGTCGACGCGCGAGGTGTAGTTCATGATGCTCGTCTGGAACATCAGCTCGTCGTTTGGCTCGGGCTCGATGAGGATGATGTCGACCCCGGGATAGCGCTCCTCCCACCGGCGCGCGATCTCGTGTAGACGCTGGTAGGCGAGGAGCTTGAACGCCTGGTAGCCGATCTGCGGGAACCCCATGTCCGAGACCCGGCGGACACGTGAGCCGGTGATCGTAGGGATCTGCTTCTCGAGGTCGTTGACGTACGGCACCAGCGGGTTGACCACCACGATGAACTTGGCGCCGGCTTCAACCGCGATGTCGACGTTCGTGGTCGACACGATGCCTCCGTCGACCAGCTCGCGGTCCTTGATCTTGACCGGCTTGTAGATCATCGGCAGCGCGCTCGAGGCACTCACCGCCGTCGAGATGGGCACGTCATCCCAATCGGCGCCACCGAAGACGATCCGCTCGCACGTGTCGAGGTCGGTGGCGGCGAGATAGAGCTCTCGCGAGAGCAGGCGAAAATCGTCGGTTCGATCGGGGTCGGACAGGATCGCCCGGACGTAATCGGCGATGCCCTTGCCGCTGTAGAGACCGGAGGGAAGCGCGTCTGCCAGGCCGACCACGACGTCCATCGCGGACACCTGGCCGGGATCACGTACGAGCGTCCGCACCAGTCGGGCGAGGCGGAGAGGGATCAACA
This sequence comes from Solirubrobacterales bacterium, assembly GCA_019244745.1. GTDB lineage: Bacteria > Actinomycetota > Thermoleophilia > Solirubrobacterales > Solirubrobacteraceae > Palsa-465. The sequence goes on from JAFASF010000057.1 coordinate 6,137, forward strand.
ACCCTTTGGCGAGAAATTCGCCGTAGTTCGGCCTCAGCAGTGAACTGACGCGTGCGTCGCGGAACGGCGTCGGAACCTGCTGGACGATGACCCGCATCATCTCCTCGGGCGTGACCCCGTTGGCGACCGCCGCGGCGACAAACGCGCCGGCGCTCGTGCCGACGTAGACGTCGAATTCGTTGACGGTGCGATTCACGGACAACAGGTCGAGCGCCCGCAGCGCCCCGATCTCGTATACCCCGCCGGTGAATCCGCCCCCTCCGAGCACGAGCGCGGACTTGGAGCGCTTCGGGCGCCGTCTGGAGGCTGTCTCGCGTGACGCCGGTCCCGGACGCTCGGGCGCTGCGGCGTCAAGCTTGACGACCTTGCCCATGCTAAGAAGCATTTTAGGTGCCGTAAACCGCAGCTTTCGCCACGGCCCGGGGTTACATACCGTCGATGCGCGCGTTGGTGGCGATGGTCGCCGGGGTGTGTGCGCTGGGTGTCGCCGTTCCCGCATCCGCTGGGGCGCAGCCCACCGCCGCCGCTCAGCGGACCCTGCAGGGCGCGCTGGGCCGGGAAATCCAGGCCGTCGGCGGGGCCGACGGCGCCTACGTCCTCGACCTGACCACCGGACAGGCGCTCTACTCCGATGCCGCGGCCGTCGGGCGGCTCCCCGCCTCGGTCGAGAAGCTCTACACGACCTCGACGGCGCTCCTTCGCTTCGGATCGGGTGCGACGCTGACGACGAGCGTGTACGGCCGCGGAGCCTTCGACAGCCGCAAGCGCTGGCACGGAACCCTGTACCTCAGGGGCGGCGGCGACCCCACTTTCGGCTCTGCGAGCTTCGACCGCTCGGCGTACGGCGCCGGCGCGACGATCCAGCGCCTGGTGGCAAACGTCATCCACGCCACCGGCATCACCGCCGTCCGGGGTCGCGTGGTGGGCGACGAGTCTTACTTCGACTCCTTGCGCGGGACCTCGGAGAGCAGCTTTCAGTTCGATCCTTTCCTCGAGGGCGCGCTGAGCGCCCTGGCGTTCAACCGAGGCCTGATCAACGGCGGGTCCGCGTACGTGCTTCACCCTGCGCTGTTCGGCGCTCAGGAGCTCGCCGCCACGCTGCGCGCCGCGGGCGTCAGGGTTCCGGTCCGGACGCCGATCGGTGTGGCCAACACGCCGCGAGGGGCGCAGCTGCTCGGGCAGGTCCACTCGCCCCGGATGGCCGCGCTGATCGCGCTCACGAACACCCCGTCGGACAACTTCTTCGCCGAGATGTTGCTCAAGGGCCTCGGCGCCCGTTTCGGGACCGGAGGTTCGACGGCGTCCGGTGCCGCGGTCGTGCGAGCGGAGCTATCGAGCAAGTTCGGGATCCATCCCCGCTTGGTGGACGGGTCTGGCCTGTCGCGGGCAGATCTCACGAGTCCCTTCCAGGTCGTGTCCCTGCTCCGGCAGATGGCTGACAACTCCGATTTCGTGAACTCGCTGGCCATCGGCGGGGAGACCGGCACGCTTCAATCTGAGATGAACGGGACCGTCGCGCAGGGGCGATGCCGCGGCAAGACCGGCACCCTGCACGACGTGGCCAACCTGGCCGGTTACTGCCAGGCGCTCGACGGGCATACGCTGGCGTTCGCGTTTCTGATGAACTCGCAGGGCGACCCGGACGTGGCGCACGCGGTCGAGGCCAACATGGCCGTCAACGTGGCCAGGTACGACGGCTGAACGACGAGAACCATGAGTCGAGGGGCGCTGCCCGCGACACAGCGGGCGATCGTTGTTCACCACCCTGGCAGCCCCGATGTGCTGCGGCTCGAGGAGCGGCCAGTTCCCTCCGCCCGTCCTGGGTGGGTGCTCGTCCGGGTGCGCGCGTTCGGACTTAATCGCGCCGAGCTGATCACGCGGAGCGGCGGCTCGGGCGACGCGGTCAAATTCCCCCGGGTGATCGGGATCGAGTGTGTCGGCGAGGTGGTCGATGCGCCCGCTGGCGAGGTGCAGCCCGGGCAGACCGTGATCGCCGCGATGGGAGACATGGGCCGTGCGTTCGACGGCGGTTACGAGGAGTTTGCGGTCCTACCCGCGACCAACGTGATACCGGTGCGGACGACTCTCGACTGGGCCACGCTCGGTGCGATCCCCGAGACGTTCGGCACCGCGTGGGGATCACTCGAAAAGCTCGCGCTCCAGACCGGGGATTCGCTGCTCGTGCATGGCGGCAGCTCATCGGTCGGGATGGCCGCGATCACGCTCGCGAAAGACCGCGGACTGACCGTGTTCGCCACCACTCGCCAGGAGAGCAAGCGTCAGGCGGTGGCGGCGAACGGCGCGGATCGTGTCCTGATCGACGAGGGGACCATCGGCGGGCAGGTGCGCGAGGACGCACCGGACGGCGTTGCCGGGCTGTACGAACTGGTTGGAGCGCGCGCGCTGCTCGACTCGCTGCACGCGGTCGCCCCCGGTGGCCGGGCATGCATCGCCGGCTATCTGGAAGATGAATGGGATCTCGGTCCCGGCAAAGCCGAGGCGCGGCGGCTGGGCATCCCGCTGGCCGTGTACGGCAGTAACGAGATCAACCGCTCGAGCTACGGGGCTGCGTTCCAGCAGATCATCAGCGCGGTCGAAGAGGGCCGCCTTCGCGTGAACCTGCACCGGACGTTCCAGATGGACGAGATCGTCGAGGCGCACCGCTATATGGAGGCGAACCGGGCGAGCGGAAAACTCGTCGTGCTAACCGAGTAGCTCGCGCAGCCCGGCCTCGTCGAGCACGGGGATCCCGAGGCGCTCGGCCTGAGCGAGCTTGGAGCCGGGGCTGTCACCGGCTACGACGTAGGCGGTCTTGCGCGACACCGACCCCGTGACCCGCCCCCCGGCAGCGACGATCATCTCGCTGGCCTGCTCGCGCGTCAGCTCGGGAAGCGTGCCGGTGAGCACGAACGCCTTGTCGGCCAGGGGTCCTTGCCCGGGCGTCGGCCCCTCCTGCTCGAACCGCAGCCCCTGCTCTCGCAGATCGTCGATCAGCGCGAGCATCTGCTCGTCGTGTAGCTGCGAATGGATCTTGCGCGCCATCTTCGGGCCGACACCCTGAGTCTGCTCGATCTCCTCGGGAGTGGCCTGAAGCAGCGCGTCGATCGTCCGGAAGTGCTGGGCGAGGTTGCGGCCGGTCACGTACCCCACCCCCTCGATCCCCAGCGCGAACAGCACCCGACCGAACGGCTGGCGCTTTGAGGCCTCGACCGCGGCGACGAGCTTCTCGGCCGACACCTGCCCAAACCCCGTCTGCTCGGCGATCTGCGCTGCATCGAGCCGGTAGAAGTCGCCGGGGGTCCTGACCCATCCGAGGTCCATGAACAGGCTCACCTGCTTCTCGCCGAGGCCGTCGATATCCATCGCGCCGACGAAGTGCTTGAGGAGCTGCCAGCGGCGGCCCGGGCAGTCTCGGTTCGGGCAGCGGGTGAAGACCGAATCCTCGTCCTTGATCGTCTTCGTGTTGCAGATCGGGCAGTGCTCCGGGGGACGTGGCGGTTGCGGGCGGTCGGTGCGCTCGGCCACGTGCGGGGCAGGCGAGAGGACCTGCGGAATCACGTCGCCGGCGCGCAGCACGATCACCTCCTCGCCCTCGCGGATGTCCTTGCGGGCCAGGTCCTCCTCGTTGTGCAGCGTGGCGAGCTTGATCGTGACCCCGCCTACGTGCACTGGCTCGAGCATCGCGTAGGGGTGCAGATCACCAAACTTCCCGGGGTTCCACCCGACCTGCTTGAGCTTGGTGACCGCCGTAGTGGGCGGGAACTTCCAGGCGATCGCCCACCGAGGCTCGCGCCCGACCACCCCCAGGCGGCGCTGGAGCTCGACCTCGTTGACCTTGACCACCGCTCCGTCGATCTCGAACTCGAGCGAGCCGCGCCGCCCCTCCCAAGACCCGCATTGCGCGACGACCTCGTCCTCGGTCCGGAGCTTCTGCACGTCCGGATGTACGGGGAAGCGGTGCGCCCGCAGCCATTCCAGCGCGTCCCAATGGGCGTCGAAGGTGACCCCCTCGGTGGCGCCGATGGCGTAGCACCACAGGGACAGCGGCCGATCCGCCGCCAGCTTCGGGTCGAGCTGGCGGATCGTTCCGGCGGCGGAGTTGCGGGGGTTCATGAACGTCGACAGTCCCGCTTCGGCGCGGCGCTCGTTGAGCTTGGCGAAGTCCGGCAGCGACATGTACACCTCGCCCCGGACTTCCACCAGCCCCGGAGGACCCTCCAAGTCGAGCCGCAGCGGGATCGAGGGGATCGTGCGCAGGTTGTGGGTCACGTCCTCGCCAATTTCTCCGTTGCCCCGAGTGGCGCCGCGCTCGAAGATCCCGTCGCGGTACAGGAGCGAGATCGCAAGCCCGTCGATCTTCGGCTCGACGACGTACTCGAAGTCGGGGTCCTGGATCCCCTCCCGCGCCAGGTGGTTGCGCATCCGTTGGATCCAGGACCGCAGCTCATCCGCCGAGCGGGCATTGCCCAGCGACAGCATCTCCTGGGGGTGGCGGACCTTCTCGAGGTCCGAGACCGGCTCGCCCCCGATCCGCTGTGTGGGCGAGTCGGGCGTGACCAGCTCCGGGTACGCGGCCTCAATCGCCCGCAGCTCGTCGAGCAGCGCGTCGTACTCCTCGTCGCCGATCTCAGGGTCGTCGAGAACGTAGTAGCGGTAGCCGTGGTAGTCCAGCAGGCGCCGCAGCTCTCCGGCGCGCTCCTGCGGGGCCTCCGCGCGCGCCGGCCGGGCGGGGCTCACTCGAGCACCTCGCTCGCGGCGGTCGCGATCAGGCGCCCCAGGTCGCGGCGCTCGAGCGCGGAGAGCCCCTCGCGGTCGGTCAGGTCGAAGTGGATCGGGGTAACCGCGATCTTGCCCCGCGCGACCGCGGCCAGGTCGGTCCCGGTCTCCTCGCGCTCGTAGCTGGCGTCGCCGTAGATGCGATATAGCCGTCGGCCTTCGGCGCCCTCGTCGATCAAGGCGAGTTCGTCGCGGTACACCCGCTTGCCGAGCCCCGCGACCTCCACCCCTACCGGATCCGAGCCGGGAACGTTGATGTTCAGCAGCGTTCCCGGCGGCAGCGGTTCATGCTCGAGGTCCTCCACCAGACGCGCGGTGAACGCCGAGGCGCGATCGAACGTGAATCCCTCGCCGGCGCGGAAGTCGAGCTCCAGCGCGCTCGACTGCTGCGAGACCGCGATCCCCGGCAGCCCCAGGACTATCGCCTCGAGCGCGGCGGCGACCGTTCCGGAATACGTGATGTCGTCGCCCAGGTTCGAGCCGTGGTTGATGCCCGAGACCACCACCTCGGCGCGGAACTCCTCGATCAGCCCGAGCCGCGCCAGGCGCACGCAGTCAACGGGCGTGCCGTCGGTCGCGTAGCCGACCGTCCCGTCGCCGAAATCCACCTCCTGCACCCATAGGGGCCGGCGCGTCGTGATCGAGCGCGCCATCGCCGAGCGGTTGCCGTCGGGCGCGATGACCGCGAGCTCGATCCCCGGCACCCGCAGCAGCGCTCGGCGGAGCGTCTGTAGCCCGGCCGCCTCGATCCCGTCGTCGTTGGTGAGCAGAACACGCATCTCGATTGATCCTAGCCAGGCTCCCGGCCGCCAGGACCGGCCAGCGGGCCGGTCCTGGCGCTGCTGCGCTCTTGCTGCTCCAGGAGCCGCTCGCCTCCGTATCCAACCGCCGCCAGAAACAGACCATGCGCGGGCGCGGTCGGCCCGGCGGCCGAGCGCGCTCTTCCCGTCAGCAGGCCCGTGAACGCCGATACCGTACGCCGTCCGCCCCCCACCTCGAGCATGGTCCCGACCAGCACCCGGTTCATGTTCCGCATGAATGAGTCCGCCTCGATCCAGAACTCGAACAGGCCCCGATCGTCGTGCCGGCGCCAGTAGGCGGCGAGAACATCCCGCGTGAAGCGCACGTGATCGGTCTCGGTGGGCGTGAAGGCGGTGAAGTCGCGGGTACCGATCAGGGCCTCCGCACAGGCCTGCAACGCATCGAAGTCGAGCCGATGCGGCCAATGCAGCACCCGTCCCCGCTCCAGGGCGCTGCGCGCCGGTCGCGCCAGCACCCGGTAGCAGTACGCCCGGGAGGTGGCGTCGCGGCGGGCATCGAACCCCGGCTCGGCCGCCGTGCACGCGAGAGCCGCCACGTCGTCGGGCAGCAGCGCGTTCACGCTCCTTACCGGGACTACCGAGCCGCAGTAGCTCGCCACCTGCCCCCAGGCGTGAACCCCGGCATCGGTCCGTCCGGCGACCGTCAGCGGCACGCCGTCGGCGCGCAGCACCACCGCGAGCGCCCGCTCGACCTCCTCCTGAACCGTCCGGGCGCCCGGCTGGCGGGCCCAGCCCGCAAAGCGGCTCCCGTCGTATTCGAGAACCAGCCGGGCGGTCAGACCAGCTCCAGCAGCACCATCTCCGTCGAGTCTGACCGCCTCGGACCCAGCTTCAGGATCCGGGTGTAGCCGCCGGCTCGCTCGCTGTAGCGCGGGGCGATCTCCTCGAACAGCTTGTAGACCGCGAACTTGTCCTGTCCGAGCGCCGACAGCGCCTGCCGGCGCGCGTGCAGGTCACCCCGCTTGGCCAGCGTGATCAGCTTCTCGATCTCGGGCTTGACCGCCTTGGCCTTAGCCTCGGAGGTATGGATCCGCTCGTGGGCTATGACCTCCTTGCTGAGGTTCATCAGCAGCGCCTTGCGGTGAGACGAGCTGCGGCTGAGCTGATATCGCTGTCGCTGGTGGCGCATGGGTCCGTGGTCCGGCGAGACCTTACTCGTTGCGCAGGCCCAGGCCGCGCGCGTGCAGCGTCTCGATCACCTCGTCGATCGACTTCTTGCCGAAGTTCGGGATCGCGTTCAGCTCCGACTCCGTCTTCGA
>JAFASF010000422.1 GCA_019244745.1 Solirubrobacterales bacterium
GCCGAACGCTCCATTGAAACTCTGGTCGGGAGAGTGTGACTCGACGTCGTGGCCGGCGGACCATGGCGCGCGCGGGGTTGTGGCCGCTTCAGGGTGGCATGGGCGATGCTGGGCTCGAACCAGCGACCTCCGCCTTGTCGAGGCGGCGCTCTCCCAGCTGAGCTAATCGCCCTCGGGGAGCGTCGTAATTTAGCGGGTGTCGACCGACCCCAACTACCATCCGCCCGCAATGGAATTTGCCCTCCCCGACGGAAGCACTTTGACCCTGCACCCCGGAGCCACCGGCGCCGACGCCGCAGCGGCGATCGGCACGGGCCTGGCGCGGGCGGCGCTCGCGATAAAGGTCGATGGGGAGCTCCGCGACCTCAGCCGGGAGCTGCCAGAGCGGAACCCGAACCCCGCCGGCCGTCCCAAGCTCGAGATCCTCACCGACCGAAGCGGCGAGGAGGCGCTCAGCCTGATCCGCCACGACTGCGCGCACGTGCTCGCGACGGCGGTCACCGAGCTCTACCCGGGCGTCAAGGTCTCGATCGGTCCCCCCATCGAGAGCGGCTTCTACTACGACTTCGACTTTCCCCAGGGGACTTCGCTGTCGGAGGGCGACCTTCCGCGAATCGAAGAGAAGATGCGCGAGCACATCGGCGCCGACGAGCCGTTCGTGCGCGAGGAGGTTCCGGCCGGGGAGGCGCTCGAGCGGTTTCTGAACGCGGGCCAGGACTACAAGGTCGAGCTGATCGAGGACCTGGTACGGAACGATGGCGTCCGTACCGTCTCGCTCTATACCAACGACGGCTTCACGGACCTCTGTCGGGGCCCCCATGCCCCGAGCACCAAGCGAATCAAGGCGTTCAAGCTCCAGTCGGTCGCCGGCGCCTACTGGCGCGGCGACTCCAGCAAGCCGATGCTGACGCGCGTATACGGAACCGCGTTCTTCTCGAGCAAGGAGCTCACCGAACACCTCGAGCGCCTCGAGCGGGCGCGGGCCAACGATCATCGCCGGCTCGGGCAGCAGCTCGGGCTGTTCACGTTCTCCGACGTCGCGCCGGGGTCGGCGTTCTGGTTGCCGGCGGGGACGTCGGTCTTCAACGAGCTGATCGCCCTCTCCCGGGAGATGGGAAGGCCTCGCGGCTACACCGAGGTGAAGACACCCCAGCTCTACGACAGCTCGCTGTGGAAGACCTCCGGTCACTGGGACAAGTACCGGGAGAACATGTTCATCACCGAGTCAGAGGGCCGCGCGATGGCCATCAAGCCGATGAACTGCCCCGGGCACTGCAAGCTCTTCTCGCTCCAGCGCCACTCATACCGCGACCTCCCCGTGCGGTACTCCGAGCCCGGGCTGCTGCACCGCAACGAGCCGAGCGGCACCCTCCACGGACTGCTGCGCGTCCGCCATTTCGTCCAGGACGACGCCCACATCTTCTGCACCGAAGACCAGATCCAGGAAGAGGTGGCCGCCTGCCTGGAATTCGCGTTCGCGACCTACGAGGTGTTCGGACTCGACGTGCGGCTCGAGCTCTCGACCCGGCCCGACCAGCGGATCGGGTCCGACGAGCTCTGGGACCGCACCGAACAAGCGCTGGCGAACGCACTCGAAAGCCAGGGCCTCCCCTACGAGGTCAGCCCCGGTGAGGGGGTCTTCTACGGTCCCAAGATCGACATGCACATGACCGACTCGCTCGGCCGCTCGTGGCAGCTCGGCACGGTGCAGCTCGACTACAACATGCCGACCCGGTTCGAGTTGACCTACACCGGCGCCGATAACGCCGAGCACCGGCCGGTGATGATCCACCGAGCGCTGATGGGCTCTTACGAACGGTTCATCGGGATCCTCCTCGAGCACTTCAGCGGCGAGCTTCCGGTCTGGCTCGCGCCCGTGCAGGCGATCGTGCTGCCGATCTCGGACCGCCACGCTCAGCACGGCAAAAACGTCACCGCCCGGCTGAAAGCCGCCGGGCTGCGCGCGGAGCTCGACGACCGTCCCGAATCGATCGCGCGCAAGATCCGCGACGCAGAGCTCCGCAAGATCCCCTACATGCTGGTGGTCGGCGATCGCGAACAGGAGACGGACGAGGTGGCGCTGCGCGAGCACCGGCTCGGCGACACCGGCTCGATCCCCGCCCAGGCCTTCATCGACAGGCTCCTAACGGAAACTAAAACTCGCGCCTCCCGGTAGAACCACCGCTATACTCGGACCCGTTGATCCAACTGCTTGTCCACACACGGCCCGGCGCCGCTTGACGTCAAGGTACCTTCGCAGCTAGTGCCGGTCCCCCGTAAGTTCGACCGGCGGCCCCCCGAGCGGGACCAGACTCGGATCAACGACCGGATTCGTGTGCCCGAGGTCCGTCTGGTGGGCGAGGACGGCAAGCAGATCGGAGTGGTCAAGACCGCCGAGGCATTGGCGTACGCGCAGGAGCGCGACCTCGATCTGGTCGAGGTGGCACCCGAGGCGCGGCCACCGGTCGCGCGCGTGCTCGACTACTCGAAGTACAAGTACGAGCAGGCCCAGAAGCAGAAGGCGGCGCGGCGCCACCAGCAGCAGATCACGATCCGCGAGATCAAGTTCCGCCCCAAGATCGCCCAGAAGGACTACGACACCAAGAAGGGGCACATTACCCGCTTCCTGCTCGGCAAGGACAAGGTCAAGGTAACGATCATGTTCCGCGGCCGCGAGGTCACGCACCCCGAACGCGGGACCGCGCTGCTCGAGCGACTCGCGACCGAGCTCGCGGACCTCGCCGTGGTCGAGCAGAGCCCGGTGCAGGACGGGCGCAACATGACTATGCTGCTCGCTCCGTCGAAGGCGGTGCTGGCCGGGGAGATGGACGAGGCCGCGAGCGATGGCAAGCCGCAGGCGGCGGCCGCGTCCAAGGGCTCGCGCCGAGACCGTGCGCGGGCGGCGGCCAACGCCAACGGCGACGCACGCCAGGACGCACAGGCACAACCCGCGGCGCAGCGCCAGTAGCCGGGCCGCCGTCGGGCGTCTGCTTTACTTGGGCCCGTCGGCGAATATCTGCGGCACTGGATGCGTCCAGGATGACGTCGCGGATGCGGCACGGCCGGTCGGCTCGCGTAGCGCTGCTACGCATCGCCTTCCGTCCGTACCGCTTCGCTCGTCCCCTGAACGCCCCAGAACCGCATCTATTCCCCGACGAACCTACGTCCCCGCATGCCCAAGATGAAGACCCACTCGGGCGCGAAGAAGCGCTTCAGGATGACCGCGACTGGCAAGGTCCGCGGCCGCAGCGCGTTCACGAGCCACATCCTCGAGAAGAAGTCCCCCAAGCGAAAGCGCCGCCAGGCGGAGCCAGCGGTGATCTCACGGCACGACGCCAAGCGCGTCAAGACCCTCCTGGGCGAGGCCACGCGCGCCCGCTCCCCCCGGAGGACCCCCTCGTGACCCGGGTCAAGCGCTCGATCCACGCCCGCAAGAAGCGCCGGGCCACGCTCGCTCTCGCCAAGGGCTATCGGGGTGACGCCAGTCGCCACTACCGCGTCGCGAAGGAGGCCGTGCTCCGGGCCGATCGGTACAGCTATCGCGACCGGCGCAACCGCAAGCGCGACTTCCGGCGGCTGTGGATCACCCGGATCAACGCGGCGGCGCGCCAGAACGATCTGTCCTACTCGCAGCTGATGCATGGCCTGCAGCTCGCCGGCGTCGAGCTGGACCGCAAGATCCTCGCGGACATCGCGGTTCGCGACGCCGAGACCTTCCGACGCTTTGCCGACCGCGCCCGAGAGGCGCTGGCGGCCGGCTGACGAACGCCGAACGACCAGCACCGAAACCAGGGCGCCGCTCCATCAGGACGGCGCCCTTTTTGGTCCCACCATGACGATCACAAGCCATCACAACCGCAAGCTCAAGGAGATCCGTAAGCTCCGCCAGCGCCGGCGCTGGCGCGAGCGCTCGAACCGGTTCGTCGCCGAGGGCGAGGACCTGCTCGCGGCGGCGGACGAAGCCGGCTGGGAGCCGCTCGAGCGCTACTGCGCGGCCGGCAGCGGCCTCCCCGGCGTCGAGGTGGATTCCGACGCGCTCGCGAGCGCCTCTGGACTCGCGTCGGGCACCCGCACCCTCGCCGTCTACGAGGAGCGGTGGGCGGCGGGTGCCACGGGTCCGATCTGCCTCTACCTCCACGGCGTCCACGATCCCGGCAACGTGGGCACGATCCTTCGCTCCGCCCAGGCGTTCGGCGCCGCCAGCGTGGCGCTCGGCCCCGGCACGGCCGATCCGTTCAGCCCGCACGCGGTCCGCGCCAGCATGGGAGCCGTGTTCGCGGTGCCACTCGCCCGCGCCCCGTCCACGGCCGAGCTCCCCGGCGAGCGGATCGCGCTCGTCGCGGGCGGCGGCGTGCCGCTTCACGAGCTGGCGGGCTCTGCAGGCGACGTCACGCTGATGATCGGCTCCGAGCGCGACGGCCTCCCGGACGCCATCGTCGAAGAGGCCGATCACACGGCCCACATCCCGATCCGCACCCACTCGCTCAACGCCGCCATGGCAGCCACCGTGGCGCTGTACGAGACAACTAGGATGGCGCGCGCGTGAGAGACCAGATCGCCCGGATCACCGAGGAAGCTCAGGCAGCGATCGACGCCGCGCCCGCCACGCCGGCGCTCGAGGACGTGCGCATCAAATACCTCGGCCGCAAAGCGGAGCTCCCGAACCTGCTCCGCGGCGTCGCAGCGCTCGAGCCGGACCAGCGCGCCGCGGTCGGGAAAGCGGCCAACGAGGCCAGGCGGGCACTCGAGGACGCGATCGAGCGCAAGGCGCAGGCGCTTGCCGCGAGCGAGCTCCGGCGGCGGCTGGCCAAGGACCGCGTCGACGTGACGCTGCCCGCCGACCCGCGCCCGGCCACCGGGCGCCTGCACCTGATCACCCAGACGCAGAGGGAGATCGAGGACGTGTTCGTGGGGCTCGGGTTCAACGTCGCCGAGGGCCCCGAGGTGGAGACCGTCTACTACAACTTCGACGCGCTCAACCACGCCCCGACGCACCCGTCGCGGTTGCTTACCGACACCTTCTACGTCAAGCCCGCGGGGGACATCTTCGACCCGAACGCCGTGCTGTTGCGCGTCCACACCTCGCCGGTGCAGGTCCGCGCGATGGAGGCCCAGCCGCCGCCGATCTACATCGTGATGCCGGGCCGCGTGTACCGCCCCGACTCCGACGCGACCCACAGCCCGCAGTTTCACCAGGTCGAGGGACTCGCGGTCGACACCGACATCACGCTCGGTGACCTCCAGGGCACGCTGCTCGCGTTCGCGCGCGCGATCTTCGGTGAGGAGCGCCAGGTTCGGCTGCGACCCCACTTCTTCCCGTTCACGGAGCCGAGCGTCGAGGTCGACGTCTCGTGTTTCAACTGCCGCCAGGGCGTCGCGGCCGACGGGGAGCGCTGCTCGTTGTGCAAGGGCACGGCGTGGATCGAGATCCTGGGCGCTGGGATGGTCGACCCCAACGTGCTCGACTACGTGCGCGAGAACGGCTATGACCCGGAGCAAGTCCAGGGCTTCGCGTTCGGCATGGGGATCGAGCGGATCGCGATGCTCAAGCACGGCGTCCCGGACCTGCGCCTGCTCTACGACAACGATGTGCGCTTCCTGGAGCAGTTCGGCTAATGCGCCTCCCGATCGAGTGGCTGGAGCAGTACTGCCGTCCCGCGCTGGACACGGACGCGGTCGCCGAGCGCCTGGCGATGACCGGCACCGAGGTCGAGCGCGTGGAGCGCCACGGCGTGACCGGGCTCGACAAGTTCGTCGTCGGCAGGGTGCTGGATGCCCACCAGCACCCGGACGCCGACCGCCTCAGCGTCTGCCTCGTCGACGTCGGCGACGGGGCGCCGTCGCAGATCGTGTGCGGCGCCCCCAACGTCGCCGCCGGCCAGACGGTCGCGGTCGCCAAGCCCGGAGCGGTCATGCCCGACGGGACCACGTTGACCAAGGCCAGGCTCCGCGGGGTCGAGTCCGACGGGATGATCCTCGCCGAGGACGAGCTCGCAATCGGGGTCGATCACGCCACGATCCTCGTGCTCGACGACGATCATCTGGTCCCAGGCATGCCGCTGTCCGACGTGCTGCCGATCGCGACCGACGTGCTCGTGCTCGAGATCACCCCAAACCGTCCCGACTGCCTCGGGATCTACGGC
>JAFASF010000442.1 GCA_019244745.1 Solirubrobacterales bacterium
CACGGGGTCGAATGTCCTACGTGTGCGGCAGGGGTCGGGCCGCCGAGTAAGACTGCGGCGTGTCTCGATTGTCCGACGAGCAGGCGACAAGCACGCTGTGCACGTCATTTCTGGCAAGTGAAAGAGCGCGGCAATTAGCGATACAGCTTTGGACAGACCGCCTTCGTGCTCGGAGATCGACACGTGAATGACTGGAGCACCTCGGTGGAGCAGGCTGCGGACGGCACGCCCATCTGATTCCGAGCGCACAGCGATCTGAGATTAGATCGGCACATCTGGTACGTGGAACAACTCAGCGAAGCGCTCTACCAACCGCTCTGGTTCTTCGGCGGAGCAGGCCGAACGTCGGTGGGATAGGTCCTCACCGATACAGCCCGTTCGTTGTCCAGGAACGTTGTTCCACGCCGAGGTGCGGTTCGTCGGAATCGAGCTCGCCGGCGCGCTGGTCGGCATATCCACGATTGGGACGGTATCGAACGGGTGCTGCGGACGGTGCTCATGGCCATTGCTCGGACACGTCGTCAGCGACTACTACCCGGCCTCCGAGTTCACCCTTACGCTCGTATCGTCCAGTGCTTCAGCGCCGACCGCTAGCCAGCGAGCCTCATCCGCTTTGGGCGTGATCCAGTGCCATGCGCGTACTGCGCTCACGGTCGGCCTCCGTCCACCCAGTCACGGTGACTCGATTCGGATCATCGGTGGTGTAATAACACGCAACCACCGGCAATACCAAGGGGTCACGATCGGCCGTGAGTCGGACCAGGAGGTCACCGTCCGCATGGTAGCTGAGGCCCTCGTCGAACCGTGCCTCAGCCAGTCCGTCGCGGTGGGCCATTGTGCCCATGTCCGTCTCAAGGATCGGCTCTCGCTGCCAAGGCTGCAGGAATGTCTGCGGAACCTCGCCGGGCGACTCTCCGTTTATACGCAACGGGTCGTCGACAACGACGGCCCCGTACAGCACGTCGACGTCGGGACGCTGCTCGAACGCCCAGACCACCGAGTACAGCCACTCGCGATCCATCATGTTGTCGTCGTCAAGGTAGGTGATGATCTGGCCGCGGGCGAGCTCCAGCGCGGCGTTACGCGTGGCGGCCACGCCGCGCTTGGGGATCCTGCTCCAGCGGATCCGTGAATCACCGAGGTCGTCAACGACCGCCTTCGTGCCTTCGTGGCCACCGTCGGCAACCACCACGACCTCGAAGTGCCCGTAACGCTGCGCCAACACGGACTCCAACGCACGGCGCAGGAGCCGGGTCCGGTCCACGGTTGGGATGATGACCGACACCAAGGGCTGTGTCTTCAACACGGCGTGGCTGATCCAGCGGCTCACGCTCTCGATCCGTTGCAGCCGCTCCACGGCGCTCAGGCGGGCGGCGACGTCAGCCAGGCCATGGTCGATTGCGGCCGTCGGCGCGGTAGTGCTCTCAAGCCGGTTGCGCAGGTCCTCGGTAGCTCGATCGATGGAGTCCAGCATCACCTGCAGTTCACACACGTCTGTTCGCAACGCCCGGATGTCGGATCGCGTCGCGAACCCGGCGTCGTGAGCAGCGGCCCCCAGCCTGTGCCGCGCTCGCGCTCTTAGCGGACGAAGCAGGCCCACGCCGAGAGGCTAGCGCACATCCTGGTATTGGAATGCGCGAGCGCACCACTAATGGGCCGCCGCTCCGCGACCAGAGCCTCAGCTCGGCGGTGATCAGCGGGCCGAACGGGTGGCTGGTCCTGAACCGTACCCACCGCGCCGCACCCGCGCTGCGTGGCCGGACAAGCCATCTAATCCACCAGGACAAATCCGTCGGCGCAGTCTGTTCATGCGCAGCTCCGAACCAAGCATCTCACGCTACGAGCGCGTGAGCTCCGTGGGTCGCGGTGACCCTGATTTGCAGGGTGTGGCCCTCGACAAAGGAACTACGTCAAACCCCTGGGGATCTCGGAAGCGCTCATAACCCGAGGGTGTATGGTGAGCGACTCGAGCTCGCGGTTAGGAGAGCGGTCGGGTAGCCCGAACTTGGGACGTTCCGACGTGGCGGCTGCCTTCCCGATGTACCCGATGCACCGCCGGCGTGGTCAGGAACAGGTACTGGCGGTACAGTGCTGGGCGAGTATGTGGTCATACTCGACGTCGACGATCGACTCCTGCCGCATGTCATAGAAGCAAATGTCGTTGCAGTCGTCGTAGGACCTGACGTTCCCTTGAAGTCCTGGTCTGTCTAGACCTTCCTCTCGAGCAACGATCCGGACCGATCTCCTTCCGCCCCCTTGCCCGAGACTGCTCTCCGGCCTCGGCCTCCCGCCGGCGTATCGGCGCGACCGCGAGCACGCAGGTGTGCTTGGGCGGCAATGGTGGCGAGCGTCACGGCGGTCCGCCGGCGAGCGTCGGGCTACCCGCGTGAGCGCGCGACGCTCCCGGGCTACCCCACCTGCAGCGGTTCCAGCAGCCGGTGGGGCTCGCGCAGCGCCACCGCCACCGGATCGGATCGAACCTTGCCCCGCCCGCGGCGGAGCTCCGAGACGATCTCCTCTGGCGGCGGCGTCGTCCCGCAGGCCGGGCAGGCGCCCGCGTCGTCGAGCAGGGTACCGCACCGCGAGTGCCTGAACACGCGGCTGTTCGGCTCGCGGTAGCGGCCTCCCCATACCAGCATTGCGTGGAGCACCGGCCAGAGATCTCGCCCGGCCGGCGTCAGCGCGTACAGATGCCGGCCGGCGTGCTCGGGGTCGCGCCGGCGCTCGAGGATGCCGTCCTCGACCAGTCCGTTCAGCCGGTCTGAGAGGACGGCCTTCGGGATGTCGAGATGCGCGTGGAAGTCGTTGAACCGCTGTACGCCGTAGAACGCGTCCCGGACGATCAGCAGCGTCCAGCGCTCCCCGATCACCTCGAGCGCCCGGGCCAGCGAGCACTCCTGCCGTTCGTATTCCTTGCCGAGCATCGCCTCGCATGATAGCGCGGCTGCGGTTCGATGATTGAACCTGAGTGTGTTACCCTGACAGTCTCAGGTTCGATGACTGAACTCAAGGAGCTGCTGCGATGAGAGCCGAAGACGTTGGGTTGTACCGGAGCCCCGCGAGGGCGCTCCTGGCCGCGGGACGGGCCGAACGGGGTAGCGAGGGCACTCTCGCCGTCGCCGCGTCGGGGACCTTGCTCGTGCTGGCCGCGTTCAGCGCGGTGGTCACGACCGTGGGCGACAGCGCCCGCTCGCTGCACGGCGGCGTCGCGAGCGAGACGTGGACCCTCAGCGCCATGAGCCTCGGGCTGGCGACGGCCTTGCTGGGGGTCGGTGCACTCGCGGACAACTTCGGCCGCCGGCGCGTGCTTGGGCTGAGCGCAGCCGGTCTCGCCCTCACGAGCGCGCTCGGGGCGATCGCTCCGAGCATGACCGTGCTGGCGGCCGCGCGCGTGCTCCAGGGCGTCGCGGGCGCGGGCATCGTGGCCTCGAGCCTGGCGTCGATCGGCCACGCGTTCCCGGGTGGACGGGCCCGGACGCAAGCGACCGCGCTGTGGGCGGCGGCGCTCGGCGCCGGCATTGCGCTCGGGCCGCTCGCGGGAGGCGCGCTGGCGGGCGGCTTGGGCTGGAGAAGCAGCTATTGGCTGCAGGCCGCCGCGGCCGTGGCGCTCGCGTTCGGGAGCGGGAGCCTTTCCGAGTCTCGAGCGGAGGTCAAGCGCCCCCTCGATCTACCGGGCCTCGTGACCCTCGGCGCCGGCATGGCGAGCCTGACGGCCGGGCTCATCGAGGGCCGCACGGATTGGTCGGCGCCGAGAACGATCGGGCTGCTGATCGGGGGCGCCGGGCTGCTCGCCTCGTTCGCGGCGATCGAGCTTGTCCGACGCCGGCCCATGGTGCAGCTGCGCCTGTTCGCCGATCCGTCGTTCGTCGCCTCGATCACCGGGGCGCTGTTCACCGGGCTCGCGCTGATCGGCTTGATGAGCTTCTCCCCGACGGTGATGGAGCGCGGCCTCCACCTCGGCGTCGTCGCCAGCGCGGCCGTCCTGGCAGTGTGGTCGGGTACGAGCATGGTCGTGTCGCTGGGAGCGCGGAGGCTTCCGGAGCGGCTCTCCTCGCCGATCCGGCTGGCGATCGGATTGACGCTTTCGGCAGCCGGGGAGCTCGCGCTGACCCGCGTTGGCGGGGGCTCATCGTGGGCCGCGCTACTATCCGGGCTCGCCGTCGCCGGTTTAGGGAGCGGCGTCGCGAACGCCGCGCTCGGACGGCTGGCGGTCGAGTCGGTGCCGTCCGACCGTGCGGGCATGGGAAGCGGCGCCAACAACACCGCGAGGTATCTGGGCGGCGCGGCCGGAGTCGCGCTCGTGGTCGCGATCGCGTCTTCTCATGGCGCCGGCGGCGACGGGCTCGTTCGGGGATGGGATGCGGCGGCGCTCGTATCCGCAGCCTTGTGCTTGGCCGGGGCGGTGATCGCGGTGGTTTGCGGCGTGCGCGCGCGAGGTTGATTGGCAGCCCCCGCGCGTGCGCGCGCGGGGGCTGCCACGACGCCACCTCCGTACAGTCCCGCGCGTGCTGGCTTCAGATCTCGACGCCGCCGCCCTGCTGATTGCACGGACCCGCGGCCACGCGGCGCTCCCCGAGCGCCTGATCGCCCTCTACTCGCGCACCGGGGAGCACGCCGCCTGCTGGTTCGCCCTCGGTCTCGCCGGCGCGATGCTCAGCTCGGAGTCCGGCCGCCGGCGGGCGTGGCTGCGCGGGGTCCGCGTGGTCGCCGGCGCGTACGGCCTCAACTATGCGGTCAAGGTCGTGGTGCGACGTCGCCGGCCCGAGCTCGACGCGTTCGAACCGCTCACCTCCACGGTTTCGCGCCTGTCCTTTCCGAGCGCCCACGCGACCACGTCCTTCGCGGCGGCCCGCGCCTTCGGTCAGCTTGCCCCCGCCGGTGGGCTGTACGCGGCCGCGATCGCGTTTGCGCTGAGCCGACCGTACCTGGGAGTGCACTACCCGAGCGATGTGCTCGCCGGCGCGGTGCTGGGAACGGCGATCGCCGAGCTGTGGCCATGACGATCGTGCGGACGGCGCCGGCGTGAAGGTCGGGATCGTCGGAATGCCCAACGCCGGCAAGTCTTCGCTGTTCAGTGCGCTGACCGGTGTGGCGGCGGACGCGGCCAACTACCCCTTCACCACCATCGACCCCAACGTGGCGGTGGTGCCGGTCGCAGACGAGCGGCTCGACGCGGTCGCCAGGACGTTGAAGGCGTCCAGGGTCGTGCCCGACACGATCGAGTTTCACGACATCGCGGGGCTCGTGGCCGGCGCGCATCGCGGCGAGGGACTCGGCAACCAGTTCCTGGCCAACATCCGTGAGACCGACGCGATCGTCCACGTGGTCCGCGTCCACGGCGACCCGAACGTGGTCCACCCCGAGGGGCGGATCGATCCGGCGGCGGACATCGACACGATCGAGACCGAGCTGATCTACGCCGACCTCGAGCAGGCTGAGCGCCGGCTCGAGCGCGTGTCGAGGACCGCCAAGGGCGGCGACCGGCGGGCGATTGCCGAGGAGGAGTGGCTGCGGCGGCTGATCGACGCGCTGGGGGCGGGGAAGCCCGCCCGGACCGTGCCGCCGCCGGCCGACGCGCCCGACGCCTCCTCCCAGCTCCAGCCGCTCACGTCGAAACCGGTGCTGTTCGTCGCCAACGTCGACGAGGGCTCCGACGAGGTTCCCGCGGAGATCCTCGAGCACGCCCGGTCGCACGATGCCGTGGCGGTGGCCGTCTCGGCCCGGCTCGAGGCCGAGCTCGCCGAGCTCGCCCCCGCGGAGGCGGTGGCGATGAGGGCCGACCTGGGCCTCGCGGACTCGGGGTTGGACGCGGTGGTCCGGGGCGCGTTCTCGCTGCTGCACCTGATCGCGTTCTTCACCGGCGGCGAGGGCCGGCCCGCCCAGTCGTGGCACCTGCGGAACGGACTGACGGCGTGGCACGCCGCCGGGATGGTCCACACCGACATGCAGCGCGGGTTCGTCCGCGCCGAGGTGGTCCCCTGGGACGAGCTGGTCGACGCCGGGGGTTACGCCGCCGCGCGCGAGCGCGGGACCCTGCGCATCGAAGGCCGTGACTACGTCGTCGTCGACGGCGACGTGATCAACGCGAGGTTCACGTCCTAATGTCCGCGGCGATCATCCCGCGCTCGCTCGTGTGGGCGACCAACATCGACGTGCTGCCGCTCGATCACGTAGTCGTTCGGCGCGAGGGATACCTGGTGGTCCGATCGCCGAGCAATCCGATGCACTACTGGGGCAACCTGCTGCTCTTCGACGAACCACCTGGACCAGACGATGGGAGCCGGTGGGAGCGGCTGTTCGAGCGCGAGTTCGCCGGTGAGCCGCGCACACGGCATCGCACGTTCGCGTGGGATCGCGCCGACGGCGCGCTCGGCGCCGCGCTCGAGGAGTTCGTCGGGCGCGGCTACGACCTCGAGCAGACGGTTGGCCTGATCGCCCTTCGGGAGCAGATCCGCCCCCACCGGCGCGCGAACCGCGAGGTCGTGGTCCGGGCGCTCGATCCCGCCGGGGACGCCGAATTGTGGGACGCGGTGGTCGAGGTGCAGGTGGCCTCACGCGACGAGCGCGAGAGCGAGGACGAGCACCGCGAGTTCTCGCGGACCCGGCAGGGAGATCTGCGTCAGCTTTTCGAGCTTGGCCGCGGTGCGTGGTTCGTCGCTCTGGACCCCGACAGCGGGCAGGTCGCCGGCAGCTGCGGCGTCGTGGTCACCGGGACCCGCGGTCGCTTTCAGGCGGTCGACACCGCGGCTCGCTATCGCCGCCGCGGGATCTGCTCGCGCCTGCTGGTTGAGGCCGCGCACCGTTCGGCGGCGCGGTACGGCGCTGAGCGCTTCGTGATCGCCGCCGATCCCGGGTATCACGCGCTCGGGCTCTACGAGTCGCTCGGCTTCGCGCGTGCGGAGCGGGTGTGCGGTGCGTGCCGGCGCCCGCGGTAGCCCCCGTCTACCGCGCCCAGCCGGGCGTCTCCCCGAACAGCTGCTCCGCGACCGCGAACGCCGGCTTCTGTGTGCCGTCGTAGGCGATCAGCCCCTTGTGGTTGAGGCCGTCGGGCGCGAACCCCGCGGGCACCGATGCACCGCCGATCCAGCCGGGGGCGACGGCGAAGTCGCGCAGGATCCAGTAGACCGATCCGTTCATGAACGGGAGCTGGTCCAGGACGGCGAACGTCCGCTGGATGTAGTCGTTCTGGAACTCGAACGTCCCCTTGGCACTCGCGGGCCCGTCGTACAGGCCCTCGGAGCCGAATTCCGAGAGGACCAGTGCCTGCCGCGGATATTGCGCGCGGGTCCGTCGCAGAAACGGCTCGAGCTTCGCGAAGCTCACGATGCGGTGCCCGCGCGGACCGGGGTACCAGCCGAAGTAGCTGTCGAGTCCGAGCACGTCGAGCTTGGCGTAGATCGACTGGCGCGGGTATCCGGGGAGGCCGTAGGTGTCGAGCCCGGTGAGCGCCGTCGGGTCGAGGGTGCGGGCGAGGGCGATCGCCTGGTTGAGGTAGGCCTTTGTGCCCGGGACCGCGTCGGGCATGGGCGTGAGCTCGTTCGCGACCGAGTCGATGATCACCGATGGATGACTTCGCTCTCCGATGATCGTCGCGCGTAGGAGCGCGAGGGCCCCGGCGCGGCCGGTCTTGGTCGCCAGCACCGCATCGGCGTGGTCGACGGGCGCCTGCGACCAGACCATGATCCCGGCGGCGTCGAGCGCGTCGAGCAGCGGAGTGCTCAGGAGGTAGTGGGCGCGGGTGACGTTCGCTCCGACCGATCGCAGCTCCGAGACGATGGTGTTGATGTCGCCTTCCGTGAGCGCCGCCCCGCGCCCCGACACGTCCTCGTGGATCGCCGCTCCGTGCAGCCACAGCCGCTTGCCGTTCAGGTACAGGATCCCGCCGCGCACCTGCACGCTTCGCATCCCCACGCGAACCGTGTTTACCTGCTCGACGCGGCCCTGAGCCATGGTCGCGACCACGACGCCGTACAGAGACGGACTCCTCGGCGACCACAGTTGTGGCGGTCCGGGCAGGTGGACGCGGAAGCTGAGCGCAGCCGAGCGCCCCGGGGGCAGCGCACGGGGCAACTGGCGCACGAACGTGAATGCCCGGCCGGCCGGCGGGGTCACCTTGACGGCAACCGCAGGTCGGAGCGCGAGCCGGGAGGCGTTGCGGATCGTCCCCTGCACGAGCAGATCGCCGCACCGGTAGCGGCAACCGAGCTCCGGCATCACCCCGAGGTCGTCGAGCGTGAGCCGCCCCACGGGCTGAAGTGACACCCCCTGCTCGATCCCGCCCCAGTTCCACCAGTCCTGCGGGAAGGCGTCGGCGCCCATGAGGTTGTCGACCCGGACGACGAGCAGGTTGGGCGCGCCCGGCCGAAGCGAGCTCGCGGGCAGCGTGAACGGTGCGAACGGGTCCGTGTTGCGGCCGAGCTCACGGCCGTTCAGCCACACCTCGGCGTTTCGGCGGACCTCGTCGAAGCGAATGCTCCAAGAGCGGCCGACGGATGCCGGCGGCGCAGTGAAACGGAGCTCGTACCAACCGACCGTGCCACCGTCTCCGCTGCTCGACACGGTTGGATTGAAGTCGTTGGGAATGGTCACCGGGATCGCCTGAGCGCCGGCGCGGGCACCGCTCGCCCAGTCTCGGTGCAGGCCGATGTCGCCCGGATCGGCGATGTAGCGCCAGCCGGTGTCGAGCGCGATCGGGGCAGGAGGCTCGAGGCTCACCTGCGAGCGGGCGGACGGCGGGGTAATCGGATCTTCTTTGCGGCTGTTCCCGCAACCGGCCGCCGTCGCTGCGGCGGCAAGTGCCGCGATGATCACAACGATGCCGCGAACTCTTCTAGCGCGCATCACTGTCCCCAGTTATAGGTCGCCCACGGTGTTTGCGGCGTCCAGGCGCTCGGCCAGCCGGTTTAGTCCCAGCTCCCGTGCGGCGCGTGCCCCGCCCGGGAGATCTGTTTCGCGATCCGGCGGGCGTCCGAGCCCCACCAGCTGCAGCGTGGCGATCTCTTTGAACGCTCGCAGATCGCTCGCGGAGTCCTTGAGTGTGGCCGCAATGCGGGGGCGCTCGCCATCGGCGCCGGCGATCACCGCGTCGAGTGATCCGTGCCGGCCGAGGAGCTCCGCCGCCGTCTTCGGGCCGATTCCGGCGGCGCCGGGCAGCCCGTCGGACGGATCGCCGCGAAGCGCGATGAAGTCGGGCACGAGCTCCGGCGTGACGCCGTACAGACGCTTCACCCCGGCCGGCTCGATCTCCTCGAAGCCGCTGATCCCGGACTTCAGGAGCAGCACGCTGACCCGCTCGCTCACGCACTGGTACATGTCGCGGTCGCCGGTGACGATCAGCGCTCGCCCGCCGGCCTGCGTCTCGACCGTCGCGAAGGATCCCAGCAGGTCATCCGCCTCGAGCTCATCAGACGTTTCCGACCCCCAACCGAACGCCGCGAACATCGCCGGCGCGTGCTCGAACTGCCAGGCGAGCGCGTCGGGCACGGGCGGCCGGTCGGCGTGGTAGCTGGGGAAGAGCGAAACGCGGTAGTCGGCGGCGTCCGAGCCAAAGCACGTCACGATCGCTCGCGGGGAACGATCCGCGGCAATCCGGAGGAGCACATTGGTGGCGCCGAGAAGCGCGTTTACCGGCCGGCGATCGGCGCCGAGGATCGAGTCGGGCAGCGCGAAGAAAGACCGATACAGCAGGAACGGGGCGTCGACGGCGAGCAGCGGTCCGGCCATTGCCGCGGGAGAGTAGTCGCCGCGGGCGCGGACCACCTACGAGACGCTTACGGCGGGACCGTCCAGCCCTCGGTACACGACGCGGTAGGTGCCGGGTGCGGGTACCGTCACGGCGTAGGTCCCGCCGGCGCCGAGCCGCGCATGGGTGAGGGTCCGCCAGCCGTGGCCGACGCTCACCTGGATCGCGACGGTCGCGGCCTGGGTGCGCTCGGCGGGCGGCGCCGGGAAGACCGTGCCGCGCACCCCGGCGACGGTGCCGCCGCCGACCAGGTCGTTCACGAGCGGCGTCAGAGCCAGCCTCACCTGTAGGCCGATGTCCGTGAACAGCTCACCGCTTCCCTTGGGGGCGTCATCGCTCGCGGGTGTGCCGAGGGTGGCGGCCGTCATCGCCGGGAATGTCGTGATCGTGGTGAACACGGCCCACGTCGAGCGCAGTCCAAACACCCGCTGGAGCTCCGAGCCGGCGACCCGTGTCCGCCCCTTTGTGCCGACCACTTCCGCCGCGACGATCCGCGCGGATACGCCGTGCCTGACCACCTGAACGCCGATCAGCTTCCCCCTGACGAGCGATCCCAGCTTCGACGCCGCCGCGTCGAGCGACAGGTCATAGCCCCAGCGGTGGTACGGGTTGCCGGCGACGCCGTCGTACGGGTCGGGCACGCCGCGCAGCCACGGCTCGGGGGTCGCGCGCGGCCACACGTTCTCCACGTTCTCGGTGTGCCCGCCCGAGCTCGCCGAGAAGTACGTGATTGCGGGTACGCCGCGGTAGGTGACGATCTGGCCGGTGGTCGCCGCCACGGCAGCGTCGGTTGCCGGCGTCTCGGCGGCGACGCCTCCGTACATCTGCGAGCGGGTGTCGGCGAACAGGTCGAAGTCGGCGCCGGCGGGGCCGGCGGTGATCGCGAACGTGCGAGCGGCCACGGCCTGGACCTTCAGCGCCTCGGGGGCCCAGCCCGCGGGCATCTCCCACGAGACCACGCCGCGGACGTAGTCGTCGAGGCGGAGAGCGTCGACGGTCTGAACGCCGCCCGAGCCGTCCGACCTGAACACGAGGGTGCCGCGATAGGTCCCGGCGGCGGCGAGCGTCAGGGGGCCGGGACCGGTGATCGTCAGGGGCGCGTGGAAGATCCCCACCTTCTTGCCCGAGTGGTCGATCAGCTTGAGCGACCCGTCGGCCAGGGGGTGGACCGTGTAGGTGACGGCCGGATTGAGACGCTTGGAGCCCGCGTGCGCGGCGCCGCTGAACGTCGCGGAGCTTCGCCCGCTGGACACGAGCACCCGCACAATCTGGTTGGGGTTGGTGACCGACAGCGTCGTCCCCTGGTAGTAGTGGGCGAGGATCCACCGATAGTCCTTGCCGTGGAGCGCGTAGCCGTACGTCCCGTACTGGCTCATCCCGACCCCATGGCCGTTGCCGGCGCCGCGGACGTAGAACGTGCTCTTGGCGCTCGCGGCCGTGGCGGCTAGCGCGAGCGACAGGGCAACTGGCAGGCAGAGGGCGGCGAGGCGTCCGGGCACGTTGGAGAGACACCGCCGAGGCCGCGAGGTTGCGGTTAGATACACAGCTGAGATGGCCGAGCGCAAGGCTTCTGACGTGTTCGTGGAGTGCCTGGAGGCGGAGGGCGTTCGCTACGTGTTCGGAATACCCGGCGAGGAAACGCTGGATCTCAACGAGTCGCTGGCCGATTCATCAATTCAGTTTGTACCGGTTCGCCACGAGCAGGGCGGGGCGTACATGGCCGATGCCTACGGCCGATTGACCGGTCGGGCGGGCGTGTGCCTGGGGACGCTGGGCCCCGGGGCGACAAACCTCGTCACCGCTGTGGCCGACGCGTTCCTCGACCGGGCGCCGCTGGTGGTCCTGACCGGTCAGTCGGACCTCGAGCGCATGCACAAGGAATCGCACCAGTACCTGGATCTCATCGGCATCTTGCGCCCGGTCGTCAAATGGAACGCGCGCGTCTCCAGCCCCGAGATCATTCCCGAGGTGGTCCGCAAGGCGTTCAAGGTGGCCGAGACCGAGAAACCCGGGGGCACCCACCTCGAGCTCCCCGAGGACGTCATGGCTCGCCCGCTCGATGCGTCGCCGCTCCCCAGCCATTCCCCGGTCCAGCCCGAGCCGGGCATCAAGGAGCTCCAGCGAGCGGCGGACATCATCGCCGGCGCGGAGCGTCCGATCGCTTTGGTGGGAAACGGCGCGATCCGCGCCCGAGCCGCCCGGGCCCTGCGGGCGTTCGCGCACACCACCGGGATCCCGGTCGCGGAGACGTTCATGGCCAAGGGGCTGATCGACTATGAGGACCCGCTGGCGCTCGGGACCGTGGGTCTGCAGTCCCGCGATTACGCGCTGGCCGGGTTCGATGACGCGGACGTGGTCATCGCCATCGGCTACGACCTCGTCGAGCACGCCCCCGAGCACTGGAACCCGCGCGCCGACAAGTCGATCGTGGTGATCGACAGCGTGGCGGCCGAGATCGACGAGTTCTTCATGCCCGAGGTCGAGCTGATCGGGGACATCGCGCACGTGCTGGCACGGCTCGCCGCCGCGTGCGTGAGGCCGGCCGGCGGGGCGGCTCCGGGTCGGCTGCACGAGGTGGTCATGCAGGCTCTGCACGACGCGCGCGACGACGACCACTTCCCGCTCCGGCCCCCGCGCGCGCTGTGGGACATCCGCTCGGCTCTCGGGCCCGAGGACTTACTCGTGTCCGACGTCGGCCTTCACAAGCTGTGGATCGGGCGGATGTTTCCCGCCCACGAACCGGGCACCGTCCTGATCGCCAACGGGCTCGCCGGCATGGGCTTCGCGCTGCCCACCGCGATCGCGGCCAAGCTCGTCGAACCGGAG
Source organism: Solirubrobacterales bacterium (assembly GCA_019244745.1). GTDB lineage: Bacteria > Actinomycetota > Thermoleophilia > Solirubrobacterales > Solirubrobacteraceae > Palsa-465. The sequence continues at coordinate 12,569 of JAFASF010000442.1, forward strand.
CGCAAGGTCGTCGCGGTCAGCGGCGACGGCGGCTTTCTGATGAACAGCCAGGAATTGGAGACCGCCGTTCGGTTGCGGACGCCGGTGGTCAATGTGATCTGGGAGAACGGCGAGTTCGGCTCGATCGCCTGGAAGCAGGACAAGAAGTTTGGCCGCCACTTCGGGGTCGGCTTCGGCAACCCGGACTTCGTCCGCTTCGCCGAGTCGTTCGGCATGCCGGCGTGGCGGTGTGCCGGCGCGGATGAGTTCAGGGT
>JAFASF010000455.1 GCA_019244745.1 Solirubrobacterales bacterium
CCAACTGCGCCGCGGTCGCGCGCGGAAGCCGGCCCAGCGAGTTCCCGTCCAGGTACACGAGGTCATCGTCCGCGAACACGAACCGATCGCGGTAGCCGCGGAGCGGATCCGCGCGGTCCAGCGCAGCGGCGGCATCACGGCTGAGCCTGGTAACGGACATCGTCGTGACCATAACGGGAGGTCGCCGGTAGCGCGGAGTGCGATTCCTGGACCTGGGCGACAAGGCTGCGCGTTTTAACGAAACCGAGATTCGCTTTTTCTCGCAGCCTCGGGCGAAATTCGCCCTGCTTGTAGCGACTGTCCGCCGGTCCGCGATCCGACTCATGTGATTTGTGTTACGAGGCCTGAGAGACGCTTGACATTTCTTTTGTCTCGACGTAGGTTGTCGACAATCGAGTAGGTAGAGCCGCCGGGCTCTAGAGGGAACGGGTGTTGCGGGTGCGGCCTGCTTCAGGCCGGCGTGGCATTGCGTCCTAAGAGCCTGCGGCAGACGAAGGGCTGTGAGGCACCCGGGCGCATGCCATCGACCCAGACATGGGGACTTACCGCCGTAGAGCGGCGCTCGACCACCGACCACGTGCTGGCCGAGCTCCGCGCGGCGATCATCTCCGGACGGATCGGCCCCAGTGAACCGCTCAGGGAAACAGCGCTCGCGCGTACCTTGGGGACCGGGCGGAGCGCAATCCGCGAGGCGATCCGGCACCTCGTCCAAGAGGGCCTGGTCGAGTACCGGCTGAACCGGGGCTCGTACGTCCGGGCCCTCACGGTCCAAGACAGCGACGACCTGTACCTTGCGCGCGAGGCGATCGAGGTGTGCGCGGTGCGCCAGGCGCTCGAGCGCGGCGAACAGCTGGACCTGACGTGTCTCGAAGCGGCGCTCGACCGAATCCGTGAGGCAGCGCGCGAGACCCCGGACGACCAGCCCGCCGGCACGGAGCTGATCGCGGCCGACCTCGACTTCCACCGCGAAATGGTGCGTCTGAGCGGCAGCCCACGGCTCAGCCGGGCACACGAGACGCTCGCCGCCGAGGCGCAGATGTTCATGCATCACCAGCCGATCTATCCGCCCTGGGACTACGCCGCCGACCACAGCGTGCTGCTGGAGGCGATCGCGAAGCACAGCCCGGAGGCGCCGGACCTGGTTCGGGAGCACCTGCGGCTGTCGGCGAAACTGATCGCCGGCGAGATCACGCGTGAGGCCGAGACCCACGACGCCGCCACCGAGCCGGTCGACATCACCCCCCGCGCGGGGAGGGCTACCAGCGGACGAGCGGAGAACGGCCGATGACCGACCCGTCCCACGAGGAGGGGATCACGCGCCGGCAGGCGCTGCGCGGAGCGGCCGCCGGCGGGGCGCTGCTCGTTGGGGGAGGCGTGCTCTCGGCGTGCGGCGTCAACCCGAGCGTGATCGCGCAGAGCTCGCCGGAACCGAAAGGCCCGATCAAGCCGGGAGGCAGCCTCACCGTCGGGTCCACCGGCGGCGGCGCGCAGGACAGCATCGATGCCCATTTCGCCACCTCGGACCCGGACATCTCGCGGCTCAATCAGCTCTACGAGCCGCTGGCGGTTCGCGATCCCGACTTCAACCTCCAGATGCTGCTCGCCGAGTCGATGACGCCCGAAGGGAAGAAGCCCGATGTGTGGATCGTACGGCTCCGCCCCGGGGTCACGTTCCACAACGGGAAGCCGGTGACGGCCGACGACGTGATCTTCTCGCTGAACCGGATCATCAATCCCAAGAACCCGGGGACGGGAGCGGCGTCGATCGGCTACATCGACCTCAAGCACACCAAGAAGCTCGACCCGCGCACCGTCAAGGTCGTCCTCCAGTACCCGAACGTCGGCTTCCCGGACGACGTCGGCCAGTACTTCAACGGCATCGTGCCGGTGGGCTACGACCCCAAGAACCCAGTGGGAACCGGCCCGTTCAAGTATCAGAGCTTCGCCCCGGGTCAGCAAAGCGTGTTCGTGCGCAACGCCGAATACTGGAATGGCCCTTCTCACGTCGACCAGGTGACGATCATCGACTTCGTCGACGACACGGCAAAGGTGAACGCGCTGCTCAGCGGTCAGGTCCACGCGATCACCAACCTTCCGGCCGCGCAGCTCGCCCAGGTGAAGGGGCTTCCGAGCCTCAGAGCCCTGATCTCCAAGGGCGGTGCGTGGCTGCCGTTCACGATGCGCGTCGACCAGGCGCCGTTCAACGACGTGCGCGTCCGGCAGGCCTTCCGGCTGATCGTCAACCGCCAGCAGATGATCGACCAGGTGCTGCTCGGGCAGGGCCGCGTGGCCAACGACCTCTATGCGCCGCTGGATCCGGCCTACAACGCCGCGCTTCCCCAGCGCCTCCACGACCTCGAGCAAGCCAAGTTCCTGCTCAAGCAGGCGGGCCACAGCGGGCTGACGGTCAAGCTGGTCACGGCCCCCATATCAGAAGGGATCGTCGAGGCCGCCCAGGTGTTCGCCTCGCAGGCGGCCGGCGCCGGCGTGACGGTCAACCTCGACAAGACCGACACGACCACGTTCTTCGGCCCCAACTACCTGAAATGGACGTTCGCCCAGGACTTCTGGTTCACGCGCAACTACATCCCGCAGGTCGAGCAGGGAAGCCTCCCCAATTCGCCCTTCAACGAGACCCACTGGGCCGATCCCACGTTCGAGAAGCTGATCCGACAGGCCCAGGGCGAGCTCGACGCGAGCAAGCGCACCGAGCTGCTGCATGCGGCTCAGGCGATCGAGTACGAACGCGGCGGCTACATCGTGTGGGCGTTCAGCAACCAGCTCGACGCCTACAGCTCCCAGGTGACCGGCTTCCGCCCGGCGCGCTCGGGTCTGCCATTGACCAACTACGGCTTCGGGAGGGCGGGTTTTGTCGTCTAGAACGGCCAAGTTCATCGCCAAGCGGCTCGCGCTTGGCCTCCTCACGTTGTTCCTCGTCTCGGTCGTGGTGTTCTTCGCGACACAGGCGCTGCCGGCCAACGCGGCGCAGGCGATCCTCGGCAAGACGGCCACGCCGGCAGCGCTCAAGGCGCTCAGCGCGAAGCTGCACCTGGACGAGTCGGTGTTCAGCCAGTACTGGCACTGGCTCACCGGCATCTTCCACGGAAGCCTCGGCACCTCGGCCGCGACGCAGCAGGCCGTCACGCACGTCCTCGGGAGTCGGCTCCTGAATTCCGCGTTCTTGGTGCTCATCTCGGCGGTGATCGCCATCCCCCTGTCGATCGGGCTCGGAGTGCTCATGGCGATGAAGCGCGACAAGACGGCCGATCACACGCTGTCGACCAGCACGCTGCTCGTCGCCTCGCTGCCCGAGTTCGTGATCGCGATCGCGCTGGTGCTGATCCTCTCGACCAGCGTGTTCCACGTGTTCCCCGCGGTGTCGCTGCTCGGACCCGGCCAACACGCCTGGAACAAGCCGAGCATCGTGGTGCTGCCGGCGCTCACGCTGATCCTCGCGGTGACGCCATATATCAGCCGGATCATGCGCGGCTCGATGATCGAAGTGCTCGAAAGCGACTACGTCACGATGGCGCGGCTCAAGGGGCTCTCCGAACGCGCGGTGATCTGGCGTCACGCGGTGCCCAACGCGATCGTCCCGGCGATCCAGGTCTCCGCGCTCCAGCTCGCGTGGATGGCCGGCGGCGTGATCGTGGTCGAGTTCGTGTTCGATTATCCCGGCACCGGGACGCTGCTGATCAACTCGGTCACCGAACGCGACGTGCCGGTCGTCCAGGCCATCGCCCTGATCATCGCCGCGGTCTATGTGGTGGTCAACCTCCTCGCCGACCTCTCCACGATCATGCTCACCCCGCGCCTGAGGACGGCGGCGCGATGACGACCGAGGCGATCCCACTCGAGACCGCGGTCGAGCCGCTCGCGCCGCCGTCACTCCGCCAGCGCCAGTGGATCCAGGTCCTGCGCGTCGCCTCGCGGCTGACTCGCACCCGCATCGGCCTGGCGATTGTGACCCTCATGGTGCTGATCGCGATCTTCGGCCCGGTGGTCGCGCCCCATTCGCCCACGGAGTTCGTGGCGCTCCCGAACACCGGGCCCTCCGGCCACGCGCTGTTCGGCGCCGACTACATCGGCCGCGACATCTTCAGCCGCTTCCTGTACGGCGGACGCACGGTGATCGGACTGGCCGTCCTGACGACGGCGCTCGGCGTCTCCCTGGGAGTGTTGGTCGGCCTCACCGCGGCCTACTCGAGCGGGATCGTCGACGAGGTGCTGATGCGCATCTGCGACGTGTTCCTGGCCTTCCCGCAGATCCTGTTCGCGCTGCTGCTGGTCGCCGCCCTTGGTCCGAAGCTCTGGCTGCTCGTGCTGGCGATCGCGATCACGCACGCCCCGCGGGTGGCGCGGGTGATGCGCGGAGCCGCGCTCCAGGTGGTCGAGCGCGACTTCGTCAAAGCCGCGGAGGCGGTCGGCGAGAAACGCCGGCGGATCGTCTTGGGCGAGCTGCTCCCGAACGTGACCAGCCCGCTGCTGGTGGAGATCGGGCTGCGGCTGACGTACTCGATCGGCCTCGTCGCCGCGCTCAGCTTCCTGGGCTTCGGAATCCAGCCGCCGAACGCCGACTGGGGGTTGATGATCTTCGAGAACCGCCTGTCGATCACCGTCCAACCCTGGGGCGTGCTACTGCCCGTGCTGGCGATCGGCGTGCTCACGATCGGCACGAACCTGGTCACCGACGGGATCGCCCGCGCGGCGATCGGCCTCGACCGAGGGAGTGAGTCATGAGCCTTGCAGAAACACCCGAGACCGAAGCTCCGGCGACGGCGCCCGTCGCGGTCGAGGTCCGCAACCTGCGGATCGAGCTGCTCTCCTCGCACAAGGACATCGTCGATGAGATCGGGATCCGGATCGGCGCCGGCGAGGTGCTCGGACTGGTCGGCGAGTCGGGCTCGGGTAAGACGACGGTCGGCATGTCGCTGCTCGGCTACTGCCGGCCGGGGGGTTATGTCAGCGGCGGGGCGATCCTCATCGATGGAACTGACCTCGCGGGGCTCGCGGAGGCGGAGGTCCGCCACCTGCGGGGCGGCGTCGTCTCCTACATCCCCCAGGATCCCGGCACCGCGCTCAATCCCGCGCTGCGGTTGCGCACTCAGCTGGCCGAGCAGCTCGCGGCGCACCGTGCGCAAATGTCGGCCGAAGATCGCGATCGGCGGATGCGCGAGGCGCTCGAGGAGGTGCTCCTGCCTTCCGAGGACAGCTTCCTCAGCCGCTACCCGCACCAGCTCTCCGGCGGCCAGCAGCAGCGCGTCGCGATCGCCATGGCGTTCGCCTGCCGGCCGCACGTGATCGTGTGCGACGAGCCGACGACCGGACTCGACGTCACCACGCAGGCGAGGGTGCTCGAGACCGTGCGCGACCTGTGCCGCACGCACCGCGTCGCTGCGCTGTACGTAAGCCATGACCTCGCGGTGGTCGCCGAGCTCGCCGATCGGGTCGCGGTGATGTACGCGGGCCGCATCGTGGAGTCGGCGTCGCGCGACGCCCTGTTCTCCTCGCCGCGCCATCCGTACACCAAACGCCTTCTCCGCGCCGTCCCCGATATCGCGGGGGAGCGTGTGGTGCTCGGGATTCCGGGGCGGGCGCCGCTGCCCTCGGCACGTCCGAAGGGCTGCTTCTTCGCCCCCCGCTGCTCCTTCGCCCGCGACGACTGCCGCGAGACCTTTCCGCCGGTCACCGACCTCGGGGACGGTCATTTGGTCCGCTGCTACCACGTCGCGGATGCCCAGGCGGCGCGGGAGGAGGCGGGGGTCAAGGCCGAGGGCCGGCCCAGCTCGGACGAGCTCGTGCTGGACGTCGGCGCGCTGAACGCCAGCTATGAGGGTCGCCGGACGCTGTTCGAAATAAGCCTGCAGGTCCACCGCGACGAGTGCCTGGCGCTGGTCGGGGAGTCGGGCTCGGGCAAGACGACGCTCGCGCGGTGCGTGTCGGGCCTCCACAAGGACTGGACGGGCTCGGTCAGGCTGCGCGACGCCATGTTGGCCACGTCGGCGCGCAAGCGCTCGGCTGAGGCGCGCAAGGAGATCCAGTACGTGTTCCAGAACCCGTACGCCTCGCTCAACCCGAGGCGGTCGGTAGGGCAGACGATCGCGCGCCAGCTCCAGTTGTTCTTCCCGATGGACCGCCGCAAGACCGCGGTGCGCGTCGGGGAATGTCTGGAGAAGGTGTCGCTCTCGGCCGAGGCGGCCGGCCGGTTTCCCGATCAGCTCTCGGGCGGCGAGCGCCAGCGCGTCGCGATCGCGCGCGCCCTGGCGGCCGAGCCCGCGCTGCTCGTGTGCGACGAGGTGACCTCGGCGCTGGACGTCTCGGTCCAGGCGGCGATCGTC
>JAFASF010000129.1 GCA_019244745.1 Solirubrobacterales bacterium
GCGCGATCGTGCTCGTCGGCGGGTGGGTGGCGGCGAGCGCCCTGGTGTCGCTCGCGCTGGTGGCCCCGGGAGGACGTCTTGCGGACATGCTGGCCGTGGCGGCCGCCGTCGGGCTCGGGCTAGCGCTGACCCGCGGCGCCGGCACACAGGCCGGCGCCGGCGGGAATGACCCGTTGCCCGCACTGCTGGCCCCCTTGTGCTGCCTGGCCGCGGGCGTGATCACGTTCAGGATCGCGGGGACACTGCTCCAGGGTGCGGAGCGCCTCGCTCGCAGGGGGCCGGCGCTCACGCGCCTCGCGCTCATCGGGCTGGCGCGCGCGCCGGCCGCCCCCTCGCTCGCGATCGCGTTCCTCGCGGTCAGCGTGGGGCTCGGCGGGTTTGCCCTGGCCTACCGGGCGACCCTGTTGCGTGGGACCGCCGACCAGGCCGCAAACCAGGTCCCGCTGGACGCGATCGTGGCTCCGGGAGCGGACTTCACGACGCCGCTCGAGCTCGCCCCGGCCGCATCGTGGCGCGCACTGTCGGGCGGACGGGTGTTGCCGGTGCGCCGGACCGAGGCCACGTACCCGAGTGGCGGCGGGACGGTGACCGTGCCCGCCCTGGGTGTCCCGGCCAGCGGGCTGATACTCATCCACGGGTGGCGGAACAGCGACGGCTCGGCGTCCTTGCCGGCGCTGGCTCGGCGCCTTGAGCCCACCGGCCCCGCTCGGACCCCGGGGCCGCTCCTGGAGCCGGGGGCGCGGTGGCTGGCCGTGCGCGCGTCCGCGCCCGGGGTCTCCGTCTCGCTGACCGCCGACCTCCGTGACCGCTCGGGCGCGATTCGCCAGCTCGCCCTCGGTACCGCCGGCGCCCACCCCGCGGTGCTGAGCGCCCGGATCCCGCCCGGCACATGGGAGCTCGAGGCGCTCGAGCTCGACGAGCTTACCGGCCTTGCGATAACCAACGGCCATCAGAATGGCGAGAATCTGGCCCCGGCCACCCAGGCGAGTACGAACGTCGCGCTCGGCCCGATCGAGGCGCTCGACGGCGCGCGGCGGCCCGTGATGCGCGTGCCGATCGGCGCCTGGCGCGCGGTGGGGTCGGCGAGCGCACCGGCGCGCTCGGGTTCGAGTGCGATCGTCGGCTTCGCGGCCACCGGCCAGCCCGGCCTGGTTCGGCCGCCCCAGCCGAGCGACGTCCATCGCATTCCGGTTCTCGTCGACCCCCAGACGGCCGCGTCCGCAGGGCCGGGCGGGCTTCTGTCGCTCACCGTCGACCAGCTGCCGGTCGCCGCGCGGGTGGTGGGGGTGCTGAAGCGCTTTCCCGCGCTCGGTTCCGGTGCCGGCGGGTTCGTGATCGCCGACGAGGCGACGCTCGCCGGCGCCCTCGATGCGCAGCTGCCGGGCCAGGGTCGCGCCGACGAGCTCTGGATCGCCACCGACCATCCGCAGGGATTGCGGGCGGCCCTCGCCGCCGGTCCCCTGTCGCAGCTGAGCGCGACGTTCCGCGCCGACGTGCAGCGGTCGCTTCGATCGGCGCCGATCGCCCGCGGCCTCCTCGGAACGCTGCTCGCGGCGGCCGGCCTCGCGGCGGCGCTCGCGGTGCTCGGACTCGTGGTCTCGCTGCTCGGGGCCGCTCGCGACGAGCGAGTGCAGCAAGACCTCGAGGCGCAGGGCGTCGGGCCTCGCGGGCTACGGGCCGAGCTGCAGATGCGGCTCGCGCTCGCGGGCGTGCTCGGGGTGCTGATCGGACTCGGAATTGCGGTCGCGTTGACCGGGCTCGCGGTCGCGACGGTGCAGGCCGCGGCGACGCTCGCGGCGCCTAGCCCGCCGCTGGTCACGGTCGTACCGTGGGGCGAGCTCGCCGCCTTCGGCCTCGTCGCGATCGTCGCGCTGATCGGCGCGAGCTGGCTCATCGCGCTTTCGCTCGATTGGCATTGGCCGGCGCGCCGGGTGCCGCGGCCCTCGTTGGAGCGGGTGCCCGCGCGATGAGCGATCCGACCGTCGAGGTGCGGGACGTCTTTTGCGTGCACCGTACGGCCGAGGGCGACGCGGCCGCGCTCCAGGGGATGACGATCTCCCTCGCCCACGACGAAGTCCTCTGCGTATTGGGTCCGAGCGGAGCGGGCAAGAGCACGCTGCTGCGGGTGATCGCCGGCCTCCAGGTTCCCTCGGCCGGAATCGTCCGCGTTCTCGGCTTTGACGTCGGGCGGCGCTCGGCGCGCTGGCGGGCCCGATTTCGTAACGAGCAGATCGGGTTTCTGAGCCAACACTCCGAGACCGCGCTCCCGCCCGATCTTCCGGTCGCCCAGGCGGTGGAGCTGCCGCTTGCGCTGCGCGGTTTCGGTGGGCACGAGCGGCGCGCCCGGGTCGGTGAGCTCCTCGAGCGCGCGGGTCTCCGCGACCACGCCGCCGCGCTGCCCGGAGAGCTCTCGGGCGGCGAGCGCCAGCGCATCGCGCTGTGCGCGGCCGTCGCTCACCAGCCGCCGCTGCTGCTCGCGGACGAGCCCACCGGAGAGCTCGACGAGGCGAGCGCGCAAGCCGTGCGAGCGCTGATCGTGGAGCTCGGCACGAGCGTCGTCCTCGCCTCGCACGACCCCGAGACGGCGATGATCGCCGACCGCGCGGTGAGGATCCGCGATGGTCGCGTCGTCGAGGACCGCCGCGACGGCGAGAGCGCGCTGGTGGTGGGTCGCGGCGGGTGGCTGCGGCTGCCTTCCCACCTCTTGACGCAGGCAGGCATCGCGGACCGCGCCAGGGTGCGTCCGGCCGAAGGGGGGCTGCTCGTCACCCCTGCATCTGCGCCGTCGGAGTCGACCCTGGCCGCGCCTCCGTCCCCAGATTCCGCGCCGGCGGCCGGCGGCTGGCGGCCGGCAGAGATCGATCTTCACAGCATCAGCCGCGGTCTCGGCCGTGGCCGCAGCCGGCGCGAGGTGATCGCCGGTCTGACCCGGTCGTTCACACCGGGGCGGCTCACGGTCGTCACCGGCCGCTCCGGCGCCGGCAAGACGACGCTGCTGCGCCTCCTGGTTGGGTTGGACCAGCCCGATCGCGGCGAGCTGACGATCGACGGAGTGGCGGTCGGCGATGCCGGCGCCGAGGAGCGCGCCGAATTCCGGCGCGAGCGGATCGGCTACCTGCCGCAGGAACCCGCGCCGGTCGGATTTCTGAGCGCGGAGGAGAACGTCGTGCTCGCCATGCGGCTGCGCGGGTGGGATCAGCGGCCGGCAGCTGAGTGGGCCACGGTCGTGCTCGCGCAGATGGGGCTGGCCGACCGGGCGCGCCAGCGCGTCTTCCGGCTGTCGGCCGGCGAAGGACAACGGGTGGCGCTCGCGCGCGCGTTGGCCACCGCGCGCGGGTTGTTGGTCGTCGATGAGCCGACCTCGAGGCTCGACGAGGCCGGAGCCCTGGCCGTTGCGAGCCTGCTTGCCCAAGCGGCGACGGACAACGGGCAGACGGTGATCTGCGCCAGCCACGATCCCGAGGTCATCGGCCGCGCCCACGAGGTGTTCGCGCTCGGCCGCTAGCGGCCCGCGCTACGCGATAACCCCTTCCTCGCGGAGCACTCCGCGGACCTGAGCGAACGCGGAATTCGCCGCCGGCACGCCGGCGTAGACGGCGGTGTGCAAGAGCACCTCTCGGATCTCCTCGGCGGTCAGACCATTGCGAAGGGCGGCCCGCACGTGCATCCCGAGCTCGTTCTCGGCGCGCAGCGACACGAGCGCGGCGAGTGTGATCGCGCTTCGCATCCGTCGGTCGAGGCCGGGACGCGACCACACCGCGCCCCAGGCGTAGCGCGTGATGAGCTCCTGAAACGGCTCGCCGAACGTGCCCGCCGCGGCCGCCGCTCGGTCGACGTGCTCGTCCCCGAGGACGTCCCGGCGCGTGTTCATCCCCGTCTCGTAATCGCTCACGCTTCCTCCGTTTCGTTGCGGTCGACGAATCTCATCAGCAGCGCGGTGACCAGCTCGGCCCGCTCGATGTTCGCCAGGTGAGCGGCGTGTGGGACCAGGCTGAGTCGCGCCCCGGCGATGTTCTCGGCGATGCGGCGGCCGTGCGCGGGCGGCGTCGCGGGATCGTCCTCGCCCGCGATCACCAGCGTCGGCGAGGTGATCGAGCCCAGCTCGGGGGTCAGGTCCATGGCGGCGAGCGCTTCGCAACAGCCGGCGTAGCCTTCGCGACTGGTCGCGATCAAGATCCGGCGCATGCGCTCGAGGGTCTGGGGCCGCGCCTCTGCGAACGACGGCGTGAACCAGCGCGACAGCACCGCATCAGCAATCGGCGTGAGCCCCCGTTCGCGTACTAGTGCCGCGCGCTCGCGGTAGGTCGCCCGCGCTTCGTCATCCAAGCGAGCGGAGGTGCAACAGAGCACGAGCCGGTGCACGCGCTCGGGTGCGTGCGCGGCAACCCACATGGCGGCCATCGCGCCGATCGAGAGCCCGCATATGTTCGCCCGCTCGATCCGGAGGCGGTCGAGCAACGCGAGGAGGTCGCTTCCGAGATCCGCCATCGAGTAGGGGCCCGCCGGCGCGGGCGAGGCTCCGTGCCCGCGAAGGTCGTAGCGCAGCAGCCGAAAGCGGCCTGCCAGCGCGTCCACCTGCGGATCCCACATCGACATGTCGGTCCCAAGCGAGCCCGCCAGCAGCAGCGGCGGCGCGCGTTCGGGTCCTCGCAGCTCGTAGTGGACGTCGCTGGGCACGCCTCTAGCGCTCTGCGTGCTCGCGGTGGGCGACGAGCGCCCGATCGATCAGCGCCTGGGCAACGCCCAGGTATCGCCGGGGATCGAGCGCCTGCTCGAGCCCGCTCGGCCCGAGTGAGTCCGCGACTTCGTGGGACTCCAGCAGGACTTCGCGAAACGAACGACCCTCCTGTGAGCTTCGCCGAGCCGCGCTCGCGACGAGGTCCTGCGCGGCCGGCCGGCCAATCGATGGCGCGAGGGCCACGGCGACGCTCTCGCTCATCAGAAGGTCGCCGGTCGTTCCGAGGTCCTCGGTCATCTTTCCCTGATTGACGCTGAGCCCTTCCAGCACCTCGTTCAGCGAGGCGGCGGCGGAGCCCGTGAGCCGCAACAGCTCCAGCAGCGGCTCCCACTCGGCCTGCCACGCGCCGACGGCTCGCTCATGTTCCTGAACCATGGCCGAGAGAATGGTCGCCACCAGCCCCGGGCCTCGGTGTGCGCAGGCCAGCACCGCGACGGAGCCAACGGGGTTCTGTTTTTGGGGCATGGCCGAGGAGGCGCCGCGACCGTCGCCCGCGCGCTCGGACGCCTCGGCCACCTCAGTCTGGGCGAGCAGCACGACATCGCGAGCGATCTTGCCCATCATCCCGAGCGCAGCGCCCAGGGCAGCGGCGAGCCGGGCGGGCCTCAGCCTGAGGGTGTGCCAGGGCAGCTCCGGTTCGCTTAATCCGAGTTGGCGGGCCACGTCGGCCACGATCTCGAGGCCGTGCTCGCCGAATGCCGCCAGGGTCCCCACGGCCCCGCCGAGCTGGACCGCGAGGACGTGGTCGTGGACCTCGAGGAGCTCCGCCCGCGTCTGATCCAAGCCGCTCAGCCATCCGGCTGCCTTCAATCCGAACGTGACTGGGAGCGCTTGCTGGAGCAGTGTGCGTCCCGGGATCAGAGCCTCGCGATGGTGCTCGGCGAGTCGCGCGCAGCTATCGCCGGCCTGTGCGATCTGGCGCTCGATCGACCGCAGGGCACGTTGGGCGACGAGCATGATCGCGGTGTCGACGATGTCCTGGCTCGTGGCCCCTTGATGAAGGTGGGCGGCGACGCCATCGCACACGTGGGTTCGGAGTGCCTTGACGAGCGCGGGCACCGGGGTCCCCTGCGCCGCGGTCCCCTCCGCCAACAGTGTGGGATCGAGGCTGGCGCCGGCGGTGGCGGCGGCCAGCTCGTCGCCGGCGCTGAGCGGAGCGAGGCCAGCGCGCCCGAGTGCCCGGAGCAGCGCCACCTCGACTTCGACCATGGCCGACAGCAGCGCCCGGTCGCTCACTTCGTCCGCCGCCGGCCCGCGTGAGAAGAGCCCGGAGAGGATTCCGTCTGCGCTCATCGAGCAGATCTTCTCCGATGAGCGTGGATTGCCGTCTGCCGCAGCTCGCTAGCGCATCCCGCGAGGCACGTCATGCACCGGCACCGCCGAAGCTCCGTGCGCGACGATCACGAACGCGAGCACTACGACCACCGCCCACATCAGGGCGCAGAACAGCCGGTGCAGCCTGCGCCAGTTGACGAACAGCAACGGGTTCACCTGGCGGCCGCCTCCGTCCCGTAGTCGTCGGGCAAGCTCGCGACTGAGACGTCGTGCATACGTCGGCAATACCCGGTCGCTGTGGCACCGAACCAATTGACAGTGCAAAGCGGCCCGGGAAAAGGGAAGATATGCACTCGAGATTCGACATCGCCCGCAAGGCGGGCGCTATCCGCGAGGAGGCAAATAGGGGATGACTTTGCAGATTGGCGACACCGCCCCGGACTTCGAGGCCGAGAGTACCGAGGGCAAGATTCGCTTCCACGACTGGGTGGGCGACTCCTGGGCGGTGCTGTTCTCACATCCCAAGGACTTCACTCCGGTGTGCACGACGGAGCTCGGCTACATGGCGAGGATCAAGCCCGAGTTCGATCGTCGCAATGTGAAGATCATGGGGCTGTCGGTTGATCCCACGGGCGACCACGAGCGATGGGCCCAGGACATCGAAGAGACCCAGGGCTACGCCCCGAACTACCCGATCGTCGGCGACCAGGACTTCAAGGTCTCCAAGCTCTACGGGATGCTCAGCGCGGACGTGTCGGGCGACGCCAAGTCGCGAACACCGGCCGACAACCAGACCGTGCGCAACGTGTTCGTGGTGGGGCCGGACAAGAAGATCAAGCTGATCCTCGTCTACCCGATGACCACTGGGAGGAATTTCGACGAGGTCCTGCGGGTGATCGACTCGCTCCAGCTCACCGCCAGCCACAAGGTCTCAACCCCGGTCAACTGGCAGCAGGGCGAGGACGTCATCATCGCCGGCTCGGTCTCCGACGAGCAGGCCAAGGAACTCTTCGGCGAGTGGGAGGCGCCTAAGCCGTACATCCGGATCGT
>JAFASF010000149.1 GCA_019244745.1 Solirubrobacterales bacterium
GTCCGGCGTCCTCGTGTCAGCGAACGCGCCGGCGGCCGGGAGTCGCGGCTCCCGGGAGTCGCGGCGCCCTGGCCGGGAGCGCGGCCCGGAGTCGCGGCGCCCGGGAATCGCGGCGCCCGGGAGTCACCGCGGGACAGCCATGGAGTCATAAGCGGCTAGTGAGTTGAACTGAGTCTAAGTTGATGCTGTCTAAGCTAGCACATCTTATTGCCTCTCGCTAGACTCAAGCAGAATTATTTGGCTCAATTAGATTCAGGAGGTACTAATGCAGGTGGTGCCCATCATGGGACTGTCCCAATTGATTACGGCGGTGACTGCGCATCCCACCGTGACGGCCCTACCGGGGAGCAACGTGCTCCAGCAGCTGGTCAACGGAGCCGAGGCCTGGGCGCTCGCGATCGCGCTGCTCGGCGCGTTCGTCGGTGCCGCGCTGTGGGCTGTGGCGTCCCACAGCCATAACCATCACTACGCGGCGCGGGGGCGGATGGCGGCGCTGGTTTCCGCTGCGGCGGCGCTGGTCGTGGGGTCGGCGCCGGGGATCGTGAACTTCTTTCAACATCTGGGAACGACGGCTAAATGAGGCCGGCGATGGACTGCCGCTCGGGGCGGCGGAGCACGATCGGCGGCTTCGGGAGACTCCGGGGTCTCGCCGCGGCGCTCGTCTGCACGGCTTGCCTGTCCGGCGCTAGCGCACCGCCGGCGGCGGCAGTCAATCCGATCAAACCAGTGTGCGGCATCGCCGGGCTCTTCAGCGGACTCCTCGGTAAAGCCTGCTCGGTCGTGCAGAACGGGGGGCGGCTCGCCGACGCGGGGAAGAAGCTCCTCTCCGGCCACGTCGGTGGTGCGGTGAAGACCGCGCTCGGCGAAGCCGGGGCCAAGACCGCGTCCGCCGCGACGACGGCGCTCGGCCTCGCGGCGATCGGGACCTGGGTGCTCGGCGGCGCGAAGGTCGCTCTGCACGAGACGGCCATCGTGCTGGGACACACGACAACGCCCCAGCTTCGCTCGACGTGGTTCTCGGCTACCTACTGGCGGATGGCGGGCATCGCGGCCGTCCTCACGCTGCCCTTCTTGTTCGCCGCGGCAGTCCAGGCCTTGATGCGCTCGGATCTTGCGCTGCTCGCCCGTTCTGCTCTGGGCTATCTACCGCTCTCGATGCTCGCGATCAGCGTCGCTGCGCCGGTCACGATGCTGCTGCTGGCCGCATCAGATCAGCTGTCGGCGGTGATCTCCTCAGCCTCGGGCAACGCCGGCGCTCATTTCCTGGGCAGGGCGAGCGCCACCATCGGCGCCCTGACGCTGCTCTCCGGCTCCCCGTTCCTCGCGGTCCTGATCGGCGTTCTGCTCGTGGCCGGAACGGTCACCCTTTGGCTCGAGCTGCTGATGAGGGAGGCCGCGGTCTACGTGATCGTGCTGATGCTCCCCTTAGCGTTCGCGGCGTTCGTCTGGCCCGCGCGCCGGATCTGGGCGATGCGCGCAATCGAGCTGCTGGTGGCGCTGATCCTTTCGAAATTTGCGATCGTCGCGGTTCTCTCGCTCGGTGGCGCTGCCTTGACGTCGGGCCTCGCTGGCGGGATCACCGGCTGGATGGGCGGCGTTGTCCTGCTGTTGATGGGTGCGTTCGCGCCGTGGGCGCTGCTTCGGCTCATGCCGCTGTCCGAGCTCGCCAGCAGCGCCGTAGGTCCGCTCCGTGGCGAGATCCGCGCAGCCGAACGCGGGGTCGAACGCGCTGAGGGCTATGCCGGCGCCGCCGAAGATTGGGCGGCGTCGAGGTCGGCCGAGATGCGACGCGACGCAGACCGGACCGCGAACGTGGGATCGGACGGCGGACCAGGGCTCCGCGAGGCGGCGCGCACGACGTCAGCGGCCGAGGTGCCGGAGGCAAACGCCGCCGATCCGGCGGAGCCTTATCGCGGGGACGGGTTGCCAGGCACTGAGGCGGCGCCTGATCCTGGCGAGCGCTTACAGGCCACCGAAGCGGCGGCAGATCCGGGTGACAGCGTGACCGCCGAGGCAGCGGTGGCCGCATCGCCGCCCGGCATCAGGGACCGTGGCGCGCCCGGGGGCGCCTCAGGGAAAGCACGACGGCCTCAAGCTGACCACGACATCCAGCGGTCCCGCACGCCGAGGGTCAGGGACGGCGATGGCGGTGCCATGGATCGAAGCGTGGACGACCTGCCGGCGGTGGAGCTCAACCTGGATGAGGTTCCGTTCAGTTTCAGTGCCTTGCCGCGCGACTTGCGCGCTCCGGAGCACCGAGACGGCAACCACGATCCCGGGCACGATGGCGCCCTTTCGGGCGAGATCCTCGGATTGAGCGGCGCCCACCACGACAGCGGCGCCGTCGAGCCGAGCGACGACCCTGACCCGACGCCGCCTCGCCAGCAACCCGAGGAAGGCACGCTGTGAGCCCAGAACGGCTCACCTACCGCTTCGGCCCGCTCGAGCGACGGGGCCTCCTCGGCCCCATCCGCGCCGGCCAGGCCGCGGTCCTGGCGGCCGGCGGGTTGGTCGCGATCCTCGTCCTCGATCAGACGCCGACCGCCACCGGCGCCCTGTTAGCGACTGTGCTGTTCGGGAGCATGGTCGTGCTCGTGGTCGCTCCTTTGGGACGGAGAACGGCAGAAGAGTGGGCGCCGATCGCGGCGGCGTTCGCGCTTCGTCGGCTCCGGGGGCACGGTCGCTACCGCTCGAGCTTGCCGATACGCGGCGTCGTCGGCCACGAGCGGGAGGCCCCTCGCCGACGATCGCTTCGCGATCCCATGCCGGATCCTCCGCGGCCGGTGCGCTCGGTTCGCGTCATCGAGATCCCCTATGGCGACCGGCCGTTCGGAGCGCTCTCAGAGGCTAGGGGCAAGCGCATGACGGCCGTCTTGGCCTGCCGAGTGGTCGCGTTCTCGCTGCTCGACCCCGACGCACAGGAGCGCCGGCTGGCGCGGTGGGGACTGCTGCTCGCCGGCGCCGCGAGCACGCCAATCCGGCGGATCCAGTGGATCGAGCGCACAGCTCCGGCGCAGGGTGACGAGCTTGCTCGGTGGCTGCATTCAGAGCGCGATCCGGCGATCCCTCTGCGAGGCACGCCGATGATCGAGTCCTACCTGGAGCTGATCGCGACCACGACGCGCGTCACCCAGGAACACGAGATCCTGGTCGCGATCCAGGTCGACGCGGCCCGCCTACGCGCTCGAGGCCCCAACGGCATCACCGGATCGGTGATCGAGCAGACCGAGCGCGTCGCCCAGGGGCTCGAGGCGGCCGAGGTCACCGTGCAGGGCGCCCTTGGCCCGGCCCAGCTCGCCCGGGCGCTGCGCACGGCATTCGATCCTTACGGCCGGGTTGAGCTCGCCGCTCTGGAGACGGCGGACAAACGGCGCCAGGGCCTCGCCGAGCCCGGGGCGTGGCCGCTTGGCGCGCAGGAAGCGTGGGACCACTACCGCACCGACGGCGCCTTGCACGCGACCTACTGGATCGGCGCGTGGCCACGAGTCGATGTGTCGCCGATGTTCATGGACGCGCTGCTGGGTCGTTCGAGCGCCGTGCGGGCGATCGCGGTCACGTTCGAGCCCATCGCGCCGGAGCGCTCCACGCGGGAGGCCGAGGCCGCGATCACGCGCGACCGCGCGGACCGCGAGCTTCGCCATCGTTTGGGCCAGTCCGAGACAGCTCGCCAGCGCCAGGCGCAGGATGCCGCGATGCGCCGCGAGGCAGAGCTCGCCGCGGGCCACGGCGAGGTGCGCTTGGCGGGATTCGTCACGGTTTCGGGCCGGGACCACGAGGACCTGCGCCGCGCGTGTGCCGAGGTTCATGAACACGCAGCGCGCGCGCGTATCGAGCTGCACCGGATGTACGGTCAGCAGGCCGACGCGTTCACGTTCACGTTGCCGTTGTGCCGGGGGCTTCGATGAGGACGCCGGCGGCGAGCTTCGTCGCCTACCTGTGGCACTACACGGTGGCGCGCCTGATCTATGACGAGCTGCTGCGTCCGATTATGCGCGGGGGTGGTGGAGGCGTCCTGATCGTCATCGCTTGCATCTGCGTCGCCGCCGGATACAACCTGATCCGGGTCGGACGACGCCGGAGGAAGCGATGAGCGTGCACACCGCAGAGCGACCGGGACACCGTTGCACGACGCGCCACGCGCAGGCGATCTACCCGTTCGTCGCCGCGGGAGGACTCGGCGGCCGCGGCGTCTTCGTCGGCCGAGACTCCAGCGGTGGAGCCTTTTGCTATGACCCTTGGGCTCTCTACGCCGAGGGCGCGCTCGACGATCCCAACGCGATCGTGCTCGGCAAGCTCGGACAGGGAAAGAGCGCGCTGATGAAAACGCTGCTTTGGCGGATGCTGCTGTTCGGGCGGCGGGCGTTCGTCCTCGACGTCAAGAGCGAGTACGGTCCGCTCTGCCGGGCAGTCGGCGTCAAGCCGATCGCGCTCGTTCCGGGCCGAGGCGTCCGCCTGAACCCGCTCGCGTCTCGCCCCGAGGAGCACGGCCAGCTCGAGCTGTTGCGCGCCGTCACCGTGACCGCCGTCGACGGTCCGCTGACCCAGATCGAGGCCGGCGCGTTGCGCGAGGCTTTGCGAGCGGTGCGCGGACGGGGAGTCGATGAGCCGACCCTACCCGAGATCGCCGCGGTGTTGTTCGAGCCCACGGCCGAGATGGCGGCGCATCTGCGCACCACGCCGGAGCGGCTGTCCCGCGACGTCCGCCGGGCCGCGCTGGCCCTCCAAGACCTCTGTGAGGGGCCGCTGCGCGGGATGTTCGACGGCCCGACGACTCCTGGCCTGGACCTGGACGCGAAGCTGGTCGTCCTCGACCTGCACGCCGTCAGGGACTCCCCCGCGGTAGGGATCTTGATGGCGTGCGCGACGGCGTGGATGAGCGCCCTGCTCGCACGAATGGCGACCGAACCCGGCCGGGCGCGGCTGGTCAACGTCGCGGACGAGTCGTGGAAGATCGTCCAGCACACCGGGCTCGGTGAATGGTTTCAGTCGAACTTCAAGCTCGCTCGCCAGTTCGGCGTGATGAACGTCGTCGTGCTGCACAAGCTCGCCGACCTTCAAGCGGCGGGCGACGCTGGATCGCGCGCCGCGCGGATCGCTGAGGGTCTCATCGCCGACGCGTCGACGCGAATCGTCTATCACCAAGACGAGAGCCAGGTTCCGCTGACCCGAACGCTGCTCGGGCTCTCGGAGAGCGAGGCCCAGCTGATCTCGATGCTCTCGCCCGGACAGGCGCTCTGGCGCGTCGGCAGCCGATCGTTCGTAGTTCACCACTACCGCTCGAGCTCGGAGGCGGAGCTGACGAACACCGACACCGGCATGAGCGTGAAGAGCGGGGTCTCGGCGCGCGGATGAGCGGCGATCGGGCGTCAGGTATCTCCGACGGCGTGATGGTCGCGGTCATCGGCTGCCTGGGCACGGTAATCGCACTTCTGTGGCTATGGGGCGGTCTGGCGGGCGCGATCTTTGGTCGCGGCTGGCCAGGAATCGGCGGTGGACAACTGCTCGAGGTGCTGATTCGGCTACCGACGCGCCTGGCGGCTCCGGCCAGCGCGTGGCCCGCGCCGGCGCGCTCGCGGTTGCCGGGTCCCGCGGGCTGCTACGCCGCCCTGGCTCTGATCGGAGGTTCTGCGGCTCTGCTCCTTCGGTTCGGGCGCCGCGCAGGCGTGACGTCGCTGCTGCTGCGAGGCCAGGGCGGCGCGCGATGGGCCACGCGCGCCGAGCTACGCGCGCTCACTCGCCGCCGGTCCTCTGGGACGGCGGGTCGCCTGGTGCTTGGCCGCCGCGGCGGGCGGATCGTTCGCGCCGAGGAGCGCCACGCGCTCGTAGCGTTCGGCCCGCCGCAGTCGGGAAAGTCGGCCGGACTGGCGGTCCCCGCTCTGCTCGAATGGAACGGCCCCGCGGTCGCGTCGTCGATCAAGACGGATCTCCTCGCGGTCACCCTTGCGCGTCGTCAAACGCTCGGCTCGGCGTTCATCTTCGATCCGTTCGCGCTCTCGGGCGTCAGCTCGCACACCTGGTCGCCGCTTCATCGCGCGACGACGTGGGACGGCGCCTTGGAGGTTGCGTGGCGGCTCGCGGCCGCCGGCGAGCTCGACCAGCGCGGCGTCGAGGGCGGTGACTTCTGGGCCATCGCCGCGGAGCAGCGGCTGGCTCCGCTGCTGTTCGTCGCGGCAAGGACGGGCGCGGGCATCCAGAGCCTGGTGCGCTGGGTATACGGGCAGGGCACGAGAGAGTTGCACGAGGCGCTCGATCGTGCCTCGGTGCAGACGCGCGACGGCGCCGAACAGGCCGACGTGCACGCGGCCTACGACGCTGTCCGCGCGTTCGAGGCGCAGGCCGACCGGACGCGCTCCTCGATCGAGGCGACGGCCCAAGCGCTCCTGCGCGCGTACCGCTTCGCCCGGGTTGCACAGTCGGCGAGCTCGTGCCAGATCACCGCGGACCGTCTGCTCGATGAGTCCGCGACGCTCTACCTGATCGGCGACGCGAAGGCGTCGAAGCTGCTCCGCCCGCTGTTTCTCGCCTTGTTGTCCGAGGTAGTCGACCGGGCCTACGAACGCGCCACGCTTGCCGGCGGCCGGCTCGAGTTGCCACTGCTGCTGTGTCTGGACGAGGCCGGAAACGTCGCCCCGTTGCCGAACCTCGCGGAAATAGCGTCCACCGCGCCAAGCCACAACATTCAGCTGGTCTCGATCTTCCACGACCTCGCCCAGGCGCGCACGCGGTACGGTCGCCAGGCCGAGACCGTGGTCAACAGCCACCGGGCGCGCATGCTCCTTCCGGGCGTAGCCGATCTCGACACGCTCCGCTACTTCGCCGGGCTCGTGGGTGAGGAGGAGGCCCGTGACTTGACGCGGACGACAGGTGCCGGCGGGACGACACGCTCCACCGCCCGCCGGCGCCGGCCGCTCGTTGCACCCGAGGCGCTCCGTCAATTGCCCGACCGCCAGGCCCTGCTCCTATATGGGCGGATCGCGCCGACGCAACTGCGGCTGCGGATGTGGTTCGAGGACCGTCGTTTGCGAAGACTGGCGGGCACGCCATGAGCTGGCATGAGCCCGAGGACGACCGATGGGATGACCCCGGCGACGACTTCGACGAGCCCGAGACTCGGCGCTGGCCGCTCGACTGGCAGAGCCTTTACCCGCGAGAGCGATGGCTGTGGTTCGAGCAACTCTGGGCCGATGTCTGCATGCTGCGCGACCGCTACCGGCTCGCGGTCCGGTCGAGCTGGTGGGAGGATCAGCGGCAGGTCGAGGCGCTGGCGGCTTTCTCAGCCTGGGTCCACCTCTACGACTCCGGTGAGTGGGACGATCCGCCGGGCAAGCTCGCGCTCCTGTACGACCTGGAGCGGCTGGCGGCGATCCTCCGCGACGGCGCCGACCCGTTTCATCCCGACCGCGATCGGCTCGCTTTCGCGCGCTACCTCATCGACCTCGGATGCCAACCCCCGCCGGCGCGGAACCCCGCCGACTGACGGTCAGCAAACGGACCCGCTGGTTCAAACGGAAACTGGCGGGTCTACGATTCTCTTGTGCGGATCTGGACTGAGGAAGACGCCCGTGCGGCAAGCGTGCTCAGCCGCATCTGGCGCTGGCGGATCTACGCGATGGTGGTAATCGCCGGCGCGGTCGTCGTCGCCATCCTCGTCGCCAGAGTCTGACCTTTTCGACGGGTCATCGCGGGCGGTTGAGCCCGACCGCGCCTCGGCGAACGTCAGCGCGGGGTGCCCACGACTGACGTGCGTGATCAAATGCGCACATAAGCATTACTAGATCACGCACGTACTTGGAGCGCGCGTGCTTGGCGTGAGGATTGGTGTGGAGCGCGCGTGCTTAGCAGCCGTAGGGCTCAGTTTGGTTATCGCGGGCTGCGGTGGCGGGGGACATACCTCCTCGCGCGAGACGAGCACCCCCGCCTCGACCGCTCGCGCAGCGAGCACCGCCGCCTCGACCGCTCGCGCAACGAGCACCCCCGCCTCGACCGCTCGCGCAACCAGCACCCCCGCCTCGACCGCTCGCGCAACCAGCACGACTCCCTCGACCGCTCACGCAACAAGCACAAGCACCGCGAGCGCGGCCGCCTCGGCATTCGCTTCCGGCCCGCCGGCGCTGGTGACGATGCGCGAGTACTCCCCCGAGAGCCTGCTTTGGCAGCTCGTCTCGGTGAAGCCAAACGGCGCCGCGATGCTGACGACGCTGATCGGTGAGATCTCCGGCGCGCGCCGCACGTGGTTCCGATTGCCGGCCGGGCAGACCGCGCGTCTGCGCCGGCTGGTCGCCGGCGCACGCAGTGTGCCCCCACCGCGACCCGGTATCGCTCCGCGTGCCGAGCTTTACACGCTGCACATCGCCGAATCGCGCTCGGAGAACATCCAGGGCCCGATGCGCAGGCAGCTCGCCTCGCTCGTCAGCTACCTCAGTGGCCTGATGCTCACCTACTGCTGCTAAGTGTCTCCTCAACGAGGCCTCGGATGGATTGCAGGCGCTGGAGGTGGCGCGCCGAACACTGAGTGCGGCGCGACTCTGCCACGCGCCGCATCCAGTAGCGGAACCAGTCGGGGCCGTAGGGTACGTACACCCGGGTGGGTATGAGCCGCTGGTGAAGGTCGTCGAGCAGCTCCGGCCGGACGCCCAGCAGTTGCTCGACGGGAACCGTTCCGAGGGCCAGGAGCAGAGCCTCGCGCAGGCGGCCGTCATGGGTGGCCATCGACCAGCTCGCCCCGCTCCGCGCCAGGCGAAACCCGAGGCGCAGGAACGCGATGTCCGTGGGCTCCCCGAGGGCCCGGGCGCCGGTGCTCTCAACGTACGCACCCTTGACCAGCCGGACATGGACTCCCGCTCCGATCAGCGTGTCGGCATCGGCTTGCGAGCGCAGCAGGTTGGCCTGCACGGTCGCGCCGAGCCGGTCGGCAAATCCTCGCGCGGCTACGTCGGTGACGCACGTCAGGATCGCGTCGGCACGGGCCGCGTCCTCGGCCCCTACCTGGACTCGCCGACCGGGAGGAAGCGCTTGCGCGATGGCCGCCAGGCGGTCGGCGACGGCCGACGGGTCGGCGTCCAGAGCCAGATGACTGAGGTCCACGGACAGCCACACGTCCGCCGGAGGGGGCGGCAGGGCATCCGCCAGCTCGAGGTACTGCTCGAGCACGCCGTCGGCGGTGGCCGGATCACGCACCTGCTCGCCGAACAGATCGATGCTCACCCCGTGTCCCTGCTCGAGCAGCTCCGCCGCCGTGCCGAGCGCCTCATGGCGGGAGCGGCCCGCGACATACCGGGACGCCGCCCGCCACGCGGTGGCCTCGCCGCGAGGCAGGCTCTTGACCGTCCGCTCGAGACGCTCGCTGGTCGCCAGGCGAAGGAGCAGCGCTTGGGTGCTCGGCCGCGTCAGTAGTTCCCCGACACCCAGTCCCACGCACGCAGAAGCTTGCGCTCGAGCGCCGAGTAGGGCTTCTGCGCCGGGTCTTCGCGCATCACGGCCGGATTATCGGAAGGCGCCGGCAACGCTTCGCTCGCGGTGGTCCCCAGCTTCAGTGTGACTCCGTGCTCGTGGATCGCAGCGATCTGATCGGCGTCGGCGAACGCGTGCGTATGGCGGTGGCCGAGCGTCCGGCGGATCACGATCCCGTCGAACACGTCCTCGCGCTCGTCGGCGAGGACGTGGTCCACCGTCCCGATCTCCTGGCCGTCGGCGCTCAGAACGGGCGTGTGTCGCTCCAGCGCCTCGTAGGCGATTGGATCCCCGAGATCACTCATCGCGACAACCTGCTCGCCGGCGGGCCCGCACTCACCGGCCGGATCTTACGTGCTCGATTGGCCCGCGCCCAACGAACGGCGTTGGCATGCTGACCTCATGTCACGCCAGTCGCAGTCTCCACTGGGCGCCAGCATCACGCTCGCCGAGCTCGAAGATGATCCTCATCCCGTGCTCGCGGCGTTGCGCGAGCGCGAGCCGGTGTCGCTCGTGCCGGCGCTCGGCGGCTGGCTCGTGACTCGGTATGACCTCGCCTTGCACGTGATGCGCGACACGGCCGCGTTCACGGTCGACGATCCGCGGTTCTCGACCTCCCGCGTCGTCGGGCCGAGCATGCTCAGTCTCGACGGCGACGAGCACGTCCGGCACCGCGAACCGTTCGGAGCGCCGTTCCGGCCGGTCGCCGTGCGCGAGCGCTTCGCGCAACTGCTCGCCGGCTACGCCGAGCACCTCCTCGACGGCCTGGAAGGATCAGGTCGGGCCGAGCTCCGCCGCTCGTTCGCAGGGCCACTCGCCGCGTTTGCCATGACCCGGGCGCTGGGCCTCGAACCTGACGAGGTCGCCACCGTCCTCGAGTGGTACGACGCGATCGTGGCAGCGGTCACCGATATCACCGCCGGGCACCCGGCGCCGCAAACCGGCAAGGACGCGTTCCGCCGGTTGCGCGAGCGGCTGATGGAGGTGATCGACGCCGGCGCCGGGGGAGCCTCGTCGCTCCTGGCCGCCGCAGCGGCCGGCTCTGAGCTCACGCCCGATCAGATCGTCTCCAACGCCGGCGTCCTACTGTTCGGCGGCATCGAGACGACCGAGGGCATGATCGCCAACGCGATCCTGCACCTGCTCGAGCGTCCCGATCAACTGTTACGCGTCCGCGAGGAGTCCGGACTTCTCGGCACGGCCATCGAGGAGTCGCTGCGGCTCGAACCCGCGGCCGCCATGGTGGACCGCTATGCCACCGAGAACCGCGAGCTCGAAGGCGAGACGATCGCCCGCGGAGATTTGGTCCACGTGTCGATCGCCGGCGCCAACCGGGACCCGGCGGTCTTCCACCAACCCGACCGGTTCGATCTCGACCGCGCCAACGCGCGCCGGCACCTCACGTTCGCGCACGGTCCGCATGTCTGCGTCGGTGTTCATCTCGCGCGGCTCGAGGCCCGCATCGCCCTCTCCGCGCTGGTGCGCCGGTTCCCGACCGTCCGACTGGACCCCGACCGACCGACATCCGTCCGCGGGCTCGTGTTCCGCAAGCCGTCGTCGTTGAACGCGGCCTGGGACTGACATCGTCGCACGGCGTGCGCGAGGCCCTACCGGGTACGAGATGATGCACGAAACCCTCACCCTCACCAAGGAGCACACCTGATGGCGCTCACCGAACAGGGGCCACCTCGGACGCGTACGCGACCAGGCCCGTCGCACCGGCCGGGGTTCGGCGTCGAGGTGCCCGCCCACCGGATCCCCGAGAACGGGATCGGCTACGACGAGGCCTACCTGCAGATCACGAACGAGCTGCTCCTCGATGGCAACGCCCGCCTCAACCTGGCGACGTTCGTGACCACGTGGATGCCGCCGATCGCCGGCAAGTTGATGAGCGAGACGGCCGACAAGAACATGATCGACAAGGACGAGTATCCGCAGACCGCCGAGATCGAGTCTCGCTGCGTGAACATGCTCGCCGAGCTCTGGGGCTCGCCCCATCACGAGCACGCGACCGGCTGCTCGACGACGGGATCGAGCGAGGCCGCGATGCTCGCCGGCATGGCGTTGAAGTGGCGGTGGCGCGAGCGGATGCGCGCGGCCGGCAAGCCCACCGATCGTCCGAACCTCGTGATGGGCATCAACGTCCAGGTCTGCTGGGATAAGTTCTGCCGCTACTGGGAGGTCGAGCCGCGGCTGGTGCCGATGGAGGGGGAGCGCTATCACCTCGGGCCCGAGGAGGCGGTGGCACATTGCGACGAGAACACGATCGGGGTGGTGGCGATCCTCGGCTCGACGTTCGACGGGAGTTATGAGCCGATCAAACAGATCGCCGCGGCGCTAGACCACCTGGCGAGCGAGCGTGGACTGGACGTGCCGCTGCACGTCGATGGCGCATCCGGGGGATTTGTTGCGCCGTTCCTCCAGCCCGAGCTCGAATGGGACTTCCGGATCGACCGGGTTCAGTCGATCAACGCCTCGGGCCACAAGTACGGCCTGGTCTACCCGGGCGTCGGTTGGGCGGTGTGGCGCAGCCAGGAGGCATTGCCCCGCGATCTGGTCTTCGA
>JAFASF010000391.1 GCA_019244745.1 Solirubrobacterales bacterium
GCTGAGCCGAATGCCGCCAGGTACGAGAGCGTTCGGTTGGCTTCGACCCACGAGGTCGAGGGGTCGACGGACCAACCGATCGAGGCGAACGTCAATGCCGCGAGCGCTCCGAACAGCAGCAGAGTTCCGCCGCCCCAGGCACGGCCGGGAGCGCCGAGGACAATCACCGCCACCCCGGAACACGCCGCGATGAGCATGAGCGCGATCTCCACCCACGTGTTCGGCGCCGGATCGTCGCCCCCCGCAGTCAGGAAGACCAGCAGCGTCAGGCACGCTCCGAGCCCGAGCCCAAGGATTGCGTCGGCGCTCCAGACGCGACCGCGGCTGGACGCGGCCGGTTCCGATGCGGCTCGCGTCTGCGCCGTGGCGAGTGACGACACGGCGGCGAGCGTAGCAACGCGCGGTGAGCCGTGGCACAGGGCGAGTCGGCCCGCGCAGCCCGTATCTAGGAGCTATCGTCGCCGCCGTGCAGGCTCCGGCCACGATTGCTGTCCAAGTCGTCAACTACCGGACGCGCTCGTACCTCGAGCGCTGCCTGGCCACCGTCGTTCCGGACGTGCAGCGCAGCGGTCTCGATTACGAGATCAACCTTCTCGACAACGCCTCCGGTGAGGCCCTGGAGGACTTCCCCCGAAGCTTTGACGCGTGTCGCGCGTTCACCGCCGAGCGCAATCTTGGTTTCGGAGGCGGCCACAATCTGCTGGCGAGCAAGACGGAGGCTCGGTATCTGCTGATCCTCAATCCCGACGTAGAGTTCCTGTTGCCGGATACGACCACGCAGCTCGTCGCTGCCATGGTGAGCATCGACCGGGTTTGGGCAGTCGGACCAAAGCTGATCACCGCATCTGGAACTGCTCAACCCTACGACCATGGACGCCTCCGCGGAGTCAGAGCCCAAATCTCGCTGCGTGGAGGCCACAGCTACTGGCATGAGACAGATGTCCGCCAGGATGTGGCGTGGGTCTCCGGGGCAGTGATGTTGATCGAACGGGCGGCGTTCGCGAAGGTCGGAGGTTTCGACGAAAAGCTGTTCTTGTATAAGGAGGACGAGGACTTGTGTCTGCGGCTGCGACAGGAGGGCGGTCGAGTGCTCTACGAGCCCTCGGTGGTGATTCGCCATCACGGGTCGGTTGTTGCCGACCGCCAGGTCGACCTCAAGCGGGCGTCAGCGTATTTCTCCGCCAAGCACCTTCCGAACCGCCGCTCCCGGAGGCTGTTTGAGGCCGTCCACCACCTGCTCCCCTACCTGAGGCTCTGACGATCGGGAGGTGGTTTGCCGGGGCCCTCACCACGCCCCCACCGGCGCACCTTGTAGGAGGCGCGGTAGCCGAGCCTGAGGGCACGAAACACAGGACTGCCGATCCGAGGGTGTGTCGCCAGGGCCAGCAGCGGCCGTTCGAGGTCTGGGGGCAATATCCCACCGGGACCCATCAAGCGCATCGCATCTTCGCTCAGTCCGCCGCTCAGCAGCCCGTACCGGCGCTCGAGAGTGGCTGCTGGGGGTGACGGCGCGTCGCACGTCGCCTCGTACACCTCCAGCAGACGCGCTCCGGTGGCATCCCAGGTGAGCCGCTCGCCGGCGCTTCGAATCACCTCCACGTTGCGTCGGCGAGCACCCTCGTCGCGAAGCAGCTCGAGCGCTCGGTCCACGCTCTGCGCGACGTCCCAGGGCACGATCGTGGCGGCTTCGTCCGGCAGGACTTCGCTCAACGCCGTGCCGGCGGCCCACATGCACGGCACCCCATGGTTTGCCGCCTCGAACGGAACGAGTCCGAAACCCTCCCGCACTGTCGGATACATAACGAGGCTCGCGCGGTCAAGCAGCCAGGCCTTCTCCGCTTCGCTGACCGCACCCAGGTCGGACACGGCCTCCGCGACCGTCGGTGTACGCGCGAGCAAGCGCTCCTCATCGGGTGCCGACGAGCCATGAACAACGTGCGGGCCCGCCAACACGAGCCGGCCACGCCAGCTGTGATAGAGCTGGAGCTGCTCCAGCAAGCGCAGCGCGAACGGCCGGTTCTTGTGGCGGTAATCGGTCCCGAGGCAGAGAATCACCTCGACCCCGTCGGGCAGCCCCTCCGCGCCCGACGGGCGAACGCTTCGTAGGCGTCCGCCCGTGGCCTGGTGATCGACGCCGATGGGCACGACGTTCGCTCGCGTAGGATCGATGAGATCGTCGGCGAGTGCGTCGTCGCGGCCGTGAGCTGAGAAGAACAACGCGCGATCGGCGATCGCGAGCGTTGTGCGGGTCAGCTGGCGATATCCGTCCCATGCCTCGGGAGAAGGGAAGTACGAAGGGTTGTGGTACCCGATCAGGTCCTGCTGGGTAATGACCAACCGGTCTGCGACTGTCAGAAGGAACGTGAGGTCGCCAGGATTGTTGACCTGATACGGGCGATGGACGAGATCCGCCCGACGCCGGGTCGGGTCCGCGGCTTCCTCGTGGGCGAGCAGCGTGACCTTGGGCCACGATCGGAGGCACCGCGCGGCGTGTTCGTTGAGGTGGTCGGGAACGACCGCCGAGAGCTTCACCCGGTCCGTGCGCGCCAGGGCGGCGATCGCCTCAAGGACGTGGACTTGGGTGCCGGTCGTCGGGCCCGAGAGGATCCGCGCGTCGACCACAACGCATAACTCACTCAGCGCGCGACGGACGCGGCTGAGGGAGCGCGTCAGCGGAGCGGCCCCGTCGGCCGGTGAGCAAATCGACCGCTCGTCGCGCCGGCCGATCAGCCGGTCAAGCACCAGCACGTCGTCGGCGAG
This sequence comes from Solirubrobacterales bacterium, assembly GCA_019244745.1. GTDB lineage: Bacteria > Actinomycetota > Thermoleophilia > Solirubrobacterales > Solirubrobacteraceae > Palsa-465. Next base: position 2,761 of record JAFASF010000391.1, read on the forward strand.
CACATGGGTGAGCCCGCTACGCACGCACCTCTGCGAGAACTCGCCGTCGCCATCACCGCCCGATATAAGCCCTGCGTCGATGTCTCCCACCAGTTCTAGGGCGGCGCGACGTACGTACAAGCACGGGCCCGTGGCGCTCGAGAGCCGCGGACGCAAACGCAGGGAGCGAAGGCGAACACTCGCGGCGGCGGCATCATTCCAGGTTGTCGGTCCGCAACTCAGCGCCCGGGCGGTCGCCACCGTGCTGTCCGAGTAGGCCGCCTGACGCAGGCGGTCCAGCCACTCGGCAGCGACTTCGCAGTCGGGCCGCAGCACGACGGCGTCGGCGGGCGCGGCGATCGCGAGCGCGCCCTGGACCGCCCCGAGCAACCCGGCTCCGTCATCCGCACGCACGCAGAGCACCTCGCGCGCGCCGCCGTTGCCGTCCTCCGGTGCGGCCAAGGACTCGAGGTCCCGCGACCCCCCAGCCCCGCTGTCACAAACGACGATGGGCACTGCACTGGCGGTGTGCTCGAGGACGCTACGCAGGCAGGAAACGAGGTGCTCCGAAGCGCCCTCGGCGGGGATGCAGACGACAATCCCGCCAAGCCCAATATCGAGGTTGGCGTTGAGGGCGATCTGCCGGACCTGCACGCGGCGATTATCGCGCGACGGCCCCGCCCGCTCAGGGGCCGCGTCGCAGCCGCCTCTGCTCGGCGAGCTGTCGAGCAAACGCGCCGACGAACCGAGGGTTGTAGCGCGTGTATCGCCGCCACAGCCGCCGGGGCTCGTGGGCGAGGCGATAAGACCACTCGAGCCCTACGCGCTGCATCCAGTTCGGTGCCTGGGGCATCAGACCGGCGTGGAAGTCGAACGCGGCGCCGACACCGATCAGCACGGGCGCCTCGAGCAATGGACGGCTTTCCGCCATCCATTTCTCCTGCTTGGGTACCCCGATGCCGACCCAGACCACGTCGGCACGCGATTGGTTGATCTCCTGGACGACTGCGTCTCGCTCCTCACCGGTCAGCGGTCGGTGTGGCGGCGAGTAGCCGCCAACGATCTTGACCCCCGGAAAGCGCTGGCGAAGATTGAGAGCCAGCTGCACCAGGGCTCCCTGGTTTCGGCCGCCGTACAGGTAGAAGCGCTGTCCGGTCGCTGCCGCCCGGGCGCATGCTCGCTGCATCAGCTCGGGGCCGTAGACGCGCTCGCGCAGCGGGTATCCGAGTGCGTTGATTGCCCACACCAGTGGCTGGCCGTCGGGCACGTTGATAGATGAGGCATGGATCGCTGAGCGAAGCTGCGGGTCCTCCGCAGAAGCCATCACAGTGTGGACGTTGCACACGCAGACGTAGCCCCGTCCCTGCTCCGCGACCATGCCGTCGATCCAGTCGAGCGTTCCCGTGTAGTCGGTGACCGCCAATGGCACGCCGACGACATCCACCGTCGGAGGCGACTGGATCTGTGCTGGAAAAGGCTGGACGGAACCCTCTTGAAGCATGGCTGACCTGACGCCGGGCGGCTGCCCATCTGCTGGGCGGAACGCGGTAGGTTACGGATCGGAACGAGCGAGCAGGCGTTTGGTTGCGCAGTTGCACGCAAACTGCGGGGCGGTTTGTTGCAATTGGTTCCAAATACCTCGCGCGACTTGTCGCGACATCGGTATGCTCTTAGGTCGACAGGGAAGTCGATCGGGCCCGCGAGCATCGCCCCCTTTCTCGCGGGTCTCGGACGGCCCCCAGCCCTACCAGGGTCGTCCTTTTGCCGGGTCCGTGCCGCGCCCGCGGCTCGGGCCCGGCCCGCTTTTTGGCAAGCTCCCGCCTCCATGGACTGCGTTGTCACAGGTGGCGCGGGCTTCATCGGGTCCAATCTCGTCGACGCCCTGATCGACCGCGGCGATCACGTCACCGTGATCGACAACCTTTCGACCGGTAGGCGGTCCAACCTCGACCAGGCGCTTTCGTGCGGCGCCGGCCTGCGTGAGGCCGACGTCCGCGACGCCGGAGAGATCTTTGAGATCATCGCGGGTGCCCGCCCAGAGATCGTCTTCCATCTCGCAGCGCAGATCGATGTGCGCCGATCGGTCGAGGACCCGGCCGACGACGCGAACGCGAACGTGCTCGGAACGATCGCGGTTCTAGACGCAGCGCGAGCGGTCGGCGCCCGCCGCGTCGTGAACAGTTCAACCGGAGGGGGACTGTACGGCGATGCCAGCACGATTCCGACGCCTGAAGACCAGCCGATCAGGCCGCTCGCACCCTACGGTCAGAGCAAGTACGCGGCCGAGGGCTATTGCGAGCTGTACACGCGACTGCACGGATTGTCCACCGTCTCGTTGCGCTACGGCAATGTCTACGGCCCGCGCCAGGACCCACACGGGGAGGCCGGCGTGGTCGCGATCTTCTGCGGGAACGTCGTCGAAGGTCGCCGACCTACGGTATTCGGTGACGGGCGCCAAACGCGCGACTGGGTCGAGGTGAGCGACGTCGTGCGCGCCAACCTGCTCGCGGCGGATGGTGACGTTACGGGACCGATCAACATCGGCCGGGGTCGCGAGACGTCGGTGCTCGAGCTGATCTCGGCGTTGAGCGACGTCAAGGACCACGGGCGAATGGGCGAGCCGCAGTTCGCCCCAGACCGGCCCGGAGAGGTGCGCCGAAGCTGCCTCGAGGTCGGGCGAGCCCGGCGTGAACTCGGCTGGGAAGCGCGGGTTGACGTGCGGGAAGGCTTGCGGACGGTACTGGCCGGATTGGCATAGCGCTCACACGCAAGGAGTACCCCGGCCGCTCGGCTTACTCCGAAATTATGGCTATAGGATCTCGGCCACCTTTGGCGCGTCGCGTGTGAACACCCATGCTCCGATGACGAACGCCAGCACGATCAAACTAATCGGGATCACGAGACGGATCGCCCCACCGGCTGCGACTGCTGCAGAGCGCAGCTCCGGGCTGATGAACGCATGCCCCATCTGCGTCTGCAGCATCGCGATCGGGTTCATCATCGCGTAGCCCTCAAGGCCCTTGTACCTGCTCGCGTCGTACATGATCGGAGAGAAGTAGAAGAGCACTTGCGACAGGACCTCCCAGATCGGCCTGATGTCGCGATACCGGACGTAGAGAGCGGCGAGAAGCATCCCGACGCCAGTAGCCAAAACGATGTAACCGAGCGCGATCGGCAGTAGCTCCAGCCAGCTGAGGGTCGGAGTGATCCCGCTGGCCAGCGCGAATGCCAGGACAGGGATGAAGTTGACGACAAGGTTGAAGATGGCTGTGAGCGACACCGATACCGGGATCGCCATCCGTGGAAACTGAATCTTTCGAAGCAGCGCCTCGCGGGCGAGGAGACACTGGACACATCCATTCGTGGTCTCCGAGAAGTAGGTCCAGTAGACAATGCCGGCAAGGAGATAGACGCCATAGTGCGGGATGCCCCGACCGACCTTGAAAATCTCCGTGAATACGAGATAGATCACGCCAAAGAACAGCAGCGGGCGGATCAACGACCAGAGGTATCCGAGAAACGAGTCGTAGTAGCGCAGCTTGAACTCGGTGCGCGCGAGGGTCATCGACAACTCCCAGAACCGGCGCCAGTCATCGCCAATCACAGATGGGCCGTATCGAGCCGCTCCGCGCGGGCGACGGGCTGCCGAGGTGCTCACATGCGTGGTCACGGCGCCAGAAGCTAGCTAATCCGACGGCCCGATTTCGAGCTCATACGGAAGATCCGCCATTCCCCCGGTGATCATCGCCCCGTGCACCAAAAGGCCGGAAAGGTCCTCACGCACGTCTAGGGCATCGTCGCCGAGTCCGGCGCGGTAGACCGTTGGTGTGAGTGAGTAACGCCCGGGGGTGAGCACGCAGTGCAGCCACATTCGCACGACGCGGTGCTCTCCACAGTGGAACTGTCCGCTGGGGCCGTGCATCCAGTCTGTGCGCCCGGCCACGACGACCTGTCGCCATTCGTTACGCAACTGAAAGCCGAACACGGGATCACGGAGATCTTCGTGAAACGCGACGTACGTGCAGATCGCGATCCGCTCGCCTTGGCCCACCGCGGTTATGCGTTTACCGTCGGCGTCCTCGAACCAGGCCTCGATTACCTCGGCGGCTCGATCTCCGTACCGCCTTTCGTGGCCGGGCGCTACGGACGACGTCGCACGCCCGAAGTTGAGCTCGTGGTAGTCCCGGGATACCCGGTCGGGTGTGTCGTGGGACACGATCCGCCCCCGCTCCATCAGGATGGCACGGTCGCAGAGGCGTTCGGCGGCTCCCATGTCGTGGGTCACGAGAAGGATGGTCTTGCCCTCGTCCTTGAGGCGGTGGAACTCGTCCCAGCACTTCTGCTGAAACGCCGAGTCTCCCACTGCCAGGACCTCGTCGATCAACAGAATCTCGGCGTCCACCTGGATGGCGACGGAAAATGCGAGCCGGACATGCATGCCGGACGAGTAGTTCTTGAGCTTGAGGTCGACAAACTCCTCGAGCCCGGCGAACGCGATGATGCGGTCGAATCGCTCCCGCGCCTGCTTGCGGGTCAGGCCGAGCATGATCGCGTTGATGATCACGTTGTCTCTGGCCGTGAGATCCGGGTTGAAGCCCACTCCGAGCTCGAGGAACGGGGACAGACGTCCGCGAACCTGAAGCTCACCGGCACTGAGCTGGTAGATGCCCGCCAGGCACTTGAGCAGCGTGCTCTTACCGCTGCCGTTCCGCCCCACGATCCCAAAGAACTCTCCCGTCTGGACATCGAACGATACGTCCCGCAGGGCGTGAAGCTCGTCGTAGTCGTTGAAGCGGAACGGATGCAGCGCCCGCTCCTTGAGGGTATGCGCCTGGACCTTGGGCATGTGGAAGGTCTTGCTGAGCCCGCGGACCTCCACAGCGGGTGTACCGGTGCGCGGCGCCGCGAGCTGAGAGCGCGGTTCCCTGAGCGTCGTGGCCACGGCCGGGAGAACAGTAGCAGCGCCTCTTTTCGTTTTTCGCGGTCGCGGCCCCGGGGCACCGGAAGAGCTTTTGCGGGCGCAGGCGCGGGCGGGCGGAGACCGCGAGGCGGGCCGTTGGCGGGCGAGCAGCCGTATCGAGCTCGTTCCAATCCACATGCCGCGGACGGGAAGTAGAGCCCGCGAAGCCCCAGGCTACTCAAGGTCCCCGGGCTCGCTGAGGACCTGGTAGGCCTAAATCCGTCCGGTACGTGACGAGCTCCGCGCCCCGCTCACGCCGGTCCGGGGGGATGCGGATTCCGGCCAGCGATAGTGGCCCGCCCAGCCGCTCGTCGGCTTTGGTATCGCTGAGAGACCGATAGAATCCGGCACCCGGCGAGATGAGGCGGCGTGCGAAGGACAACGAAGGCTCCGCGCTCGGCGCCTGTTTGCATCAGAGCACCATTTGTTTCGATACACTCGAGCGAGGGCGGGGACTTGTCGAAGTTAGGCGCGGTCCTATCACATGTCGGGCCGAGGCGCATGCCCCGGCGCCTGAACCTTGGCTGCGGATTTGACCATCGCCCGGGACACCTGAACGTCGACTTTCTCGAGGCCCACCATCCCGATTTGAGAGCTGACGTTCGGGACCTCTCGATGCTTCCGAGTGACTCTTTTGAGGCTGCGGTTGCTCAGGACGTACTCGAGCATCTGAAGCGTGTCGACGTAGTCCCGGCTCTCCGCGAGTGGCGCCGCGTGTTGGCTCCGGGTGGGTTACTCGAAATCCGCACCCTCGATGTGATTGGAGCCGCGGATCTGCTGCGGCAGCGCGACGGCACGGCCTTCCATCAACACATGATCAATTGCCTCTACGGAACCCAGGCCTATACCGGGGATTATCACCTCGTTGGGTTCACCGACCTGACCCTCGTTGATGACCTGTTCGAGGCCGGATTCGATCGAGTGCGCATCAGTCGTCGCGATCAATGGTTACTGGATGCCAGGGCCCGGCGGCCGAGTGGTCGTGATCAGCCAGATTGGATCGCGATCGGGCTCGACAGCGGGTTCTACATGCAGGAATCCGATGGCCGGGATTCCTGGCGCTGGTGCGATGCGGTAGCGGGGATTCTGCTCTTTTCTCGTTACCGGGAGGCGGTCGACGTTCACCTGCAGCTGGACCTGTTTCGACCCACGGGCGAGATCGAGATTGAGTTGACTGGATGTGGCGTCGGTCAACGGGTACCAGTCGGTCGGTCCACGACGGTCTCATCGACGCGAACCCTTATACCGGGATCGAATCGGCTCTCGCTGATGAGCCACGGTGAGGCGGTCCCCTCGCGGGAGGATCCCCGCAGCCTTCACGTTCAACTGCGTGCGATTAGAGCTACTCCCGTTCTCTAGCGGAGCTCCCCGGTGATCCAGGCGCCGGACCAGATGTGCCGTTTAGATGATTGCCCGCGACCGCGACGTGGCCCCGCCGTGGTCACGCCACGCGCTGGATGGGGGGTCTACGCTCGTTGTCCCCGCCATGTATGCGTCGCTGCCGTCTGTGGAATCCCGCAAGCGAGTCGGTTGCGTGTCGTAACCAGGCCACCGACGTGAATATCGTGATCCTCGCCCCCTGCCCCGTACCGCTGACGATCGGCGGTGCCGAGAAGCTCTGGTGGGGTCTGCTGAACTACCTCAACGCCGAGACCCACCACCACGCAGACATGATCAAGCTGCCCGGGCCCGAACGCGACTTCTGGGAGGTGGTCGACAGCTACCGACGGTTCTCCGACCTAAACCTCCGCTATTACGACCTCGTTGTCTCAGGCAAATACCCAGCTTGGATGGCCGACCATCCGAATCAGGTGTGCTACATGCTGCACCCGCTCCGCGGCTTGTATGACGCCTACCCGCGGCACTGGCCTCCGCGCTGCGAGGTGCGACACCCCGACGTACGCCGGCTGGTTGGGCTCCTACGCGGCGGCGATCACTCGCGCGAGGCTCTGTTCGAGTGCTTCGCACGGGTCGAGCGCCTCGCTGCACCGCGGCGCCCGCGGAGGCTCAGGCATCCGGTGCCCAAGGAAGCATTCGCGTTTCCCGGCCCATTGATTCGCGAGATCGTGCAGTTCTGCGACCGCGTGGCGTTCCGTCCGGGCGCCATCCGCCGATTCGGCGCGATCTCCGCCACCGTTGCGGGGCGCGATGGGTACTTTCCCGCGGGCACCGACGTCGCTGCGGTGCACCCACCGTCTGGTCTGACCGGATTTCGTCCCCCCCGTCGGGGCCGGTATCTGTTCACCGTCGGCCGGCTTGATCCGCCTAAGCGCGTTGACCTGCTCATCTCAGCGATGCAGAGTGTTCCCGCCAACGTGGAACTATGGATCGCCGGAACGGGTCCCGACGACGCACGACTACGCGAGTTGGCGTCGGCGGACGCCCGGATACGGTTCCTCGGCTTCGTAAACGACACCGCGCTCCTAGATCTCTATGCCGGCGCTCTCGCGGTGTTGTTTGCGCCCCTTCACGAGGACTTTGGACTCGTTGCCCTCGAAGCGATGAGTGCGGGGAAACCCGTCATCACCACCCGCGATGCCGGGGGGGCGCAAGAGCTGGTCCAGCATGGGCGCACGGGCTACGTAGTCGACCCACGGCCGGAATCCATCGCGGCGGCCGTGGAGAAGCTCGTTAGACGCCGCGGCCTGGCTCGGCGGATGGGACTTCGTGGTCGCGAGCTCACCCAGCAGGTTTCCTGGGACCGGGTCTGTTCGACGCTACTCGAGGGTCTCGAGCCCTGATCGCCGCGGCGCTCGGGACAAAGTTCCGGCCAACTTGCCACTATCCGGCCTGCCGATGGTGACCTTCTGCTCGATCGCGGACCGCGAGATGTTGCCCCACGCGCGCGTATTAGCGGGCGCGCTGCAACGTCACTTTCCGACTGCCCATGTGGTCGTGGTTGCACTTGATCCAACCTCCGCTGGCCTCAGCGAGCCGTTTGAGACGTTGACCGTGGACGAGGTGGCAGGCCCCTACACGGCCGAGCTCGCTTTGCAACCAGGATTTGAGACGACCGCGGCGAGGTTGTGCCCGCTCCTTCTCAATCACGCGATCGGGCAGGGTGCCGAAGTGGCCGTGTATATGGGCCCGGCACTATGCGTATACGACTCATTTCACGATGTGCTCGAGCTAGCATCCCAGCGAGGAGTCGTTGTGGCGCGGCGCGTCAGCTGCCTGCCAGACGATGATAAGCGGCCAGGATATGCAGACCTGCTCGCGGCCGGCCAGATAAGCCCGGGGTTCGTAGCGGTGGCGCGAGGGGAGGTTGGAGAGCGGTTCCTGGCCTGGTGGTCGCGTCGGCTTGAAGAGCAGGATGGGGGTTCGGCGCGCTGGCTGGAGCTGGCGCCTGATCTGTTCCCGTCGGTTGCCGTGCTCGACGACCCCGGATGCAACGTCAGCTACTGGAACCTTCATGAGCGGCCGTTGACACGGCGTGGAGAGAAGCTCCTCGCGGCTGAGCGGCCGCTGCGCTTCGTCGACTTCACCGGCGTGCGTCCTGATCGTCCATACTGGCTGAACGATGCCGGCACCCGGGTCCGGGTGATCGACGACCCGGTGCTTGCGGAGCTGTGCGGCGAGTACGCCGAGCGTGTGCGCCAGGCGGGGTGGGCGACATCCCGGTCCGACAACGGGGAGACCGAGAAGCTCGGCAATGGCCTGTACTTCGATGAGGTGATGCGTGTTCTGCGGACAGAAGCCGCCAAGTCCGGAAACGACTTCGGTGACCTCAGCACCGTGCCAGCCGCCGAAGCCTTCGCCTCGTGGCTCCAGGAGCCAGCTGAGCGTGGCGCCGGACGCCTTAATCGGTATCTGCTTGGGGCATACCGAGTTCGGCCCGACCTTCAGAAGGCGTTTCCTGACCTTGATGGTGCGGACGTCGAGGCGCTAATTGCGTGGGCTTGGCAACACGGTCGGCACGAGCTGCGTCTCGCCACCGAGTTGCTTCCCCCGCCTCCAGGCGGGCTGGAGCTTGTCGAGAATGCCCACCTGGCGGTCAACGTGATCGGCTTTCTGCGCGAAACCCTAGGTCTAGCCGAGGCCGCCCGCCTGTACGTCACCGCGCTCCAAGCGGCTGGTGTGCCCGTTGCCACGAGTGCGATCGCTCCTGAGCTTCCAACGAGGCGATCGGGGGGAAAGACCACCAGGCGCTACGGAACACACCCCCACCAGGAGCTCCGGATACCGTTCGAACCTGCTTTCAACCTAGCCTGCGTCAACGGCGACCATCTCGATGCGCTTGTCCGCGAAGCCGGCGAGGAAGTGCTCGGGGGGCGCCCGACGATTGGGCAGTGGTATTGGGAGACGGATGTCCTGCCGCCTAGCTGGCTTCCCGCGTTCCAGCACCTCGAGGAGGTCTGGGTGGGCTCACGCTTTGTCGCCGAGAACCTTGCTCGTCTTTCCCCGGTACCGGTCGTGGTGATCCCTCCAGCTGTGGTGGTTCCCGATCCATCGGGGATTAGCCTCGAGATTGCGCAGGACCCACGCTTCACGTTCATGTTCATGCTCGACTTCTTCAGCACGCTGCGACGCAAGAATGCCGTAGGCGTGGTCGAGGCCTTCACGCGCGCGTTTGCCCCGGGTGAGGGACCTCGACTGCTAATGAAGACGATCAACGGTCGTTTCCGCCCGGAGGCCCAAGCCGAGCTGCGGCTGCGGATGGCCGACCGTCCAGACATTGAACTGATGGACGTCTATTTGGAACCGCGCCAAATCGCGGCGCTGCTTGCCCGGGCGGACTGTTACGTGTCGCTACATCGAAGTGAGGGATTCGGCCTCACCCTCGCCGAATCGATGGCGCTTGGCACTCCAGTGATCGCGACTGACTACTCTGGGAACACCGACTTCACCACGCCTCAGAACAGTTACCTAGTCGACTGGACCGCTGCTCAAGTGGGACCGGGGTGCGATGTCTATCCAGCAGAGGGCCGGTGGGCGGACCCAGACCTCGATCACGCCGCCGAGCTGATGCGTCACGTCTGGCGAAAGCCCGACGAGGCCAGGGCAAAGGCGGAGCGCGCCCGGCGCGACATCCAGAGCCGCTATGCGCCGCAGGCCACCGGACGCCTGGCGCGCGCTCGCCTCCAGAATCTCCTGGACCGACGCGCGACCGCCGTGCCGAGCCCTTCGGGCGCCGCTTCACCGAATTTGTCCGCTCCGGCGATGGCCGTCGTCGACCGCGAGCTGACTATGGATCTGCGACTGGGGAGACCGCCGATCCCACATGGCTTGAAAGGGGTGGCTCGGCGCCTAGTCCTCCGGATGATGCTCCCGTTCACGCATCATGAGCGCAACCTCGACCGGGCAATGGCGGAGGCCATGCGAGGACTTCACTCAGAGCTTGCTCGCGAGCAGGCTCTCCGCATTCAGGATCGGGTGCGGCTGAGCCGCCTCGAGGGAAGGCTGCGACGAGAGCGCGAGAAGTGAGGCTCGCCCGCGCCGTTTCCGACCGTGTCGTCGGCGTCGAGCGTCGAGTGGGGCGGATCGCGTTGCAAGCCGGGCTCCGATTCGCGAGTCCGGAGCTCACCGCCGAAATGCGACAGCTCATGGCGGTCGGCTCGCGCCGGGAAGCACGGGACCGGCACGCAGTGCGCGTGTTGATCGCCGCGACGCTCGGCGTCGAGGACAGCGCGATAGACGTCGGAGCCCATTCTGGCGCCATCCTGCTCGACATTGCTCGTGTTGCGCCGCAAGGGCGGCACATCGCTTACGAGCCACTGCCGACGTTTGCCGATTTCCTCCGACACAGCTTCCCTCAGGTCGAAGTTCGGGAGGCTGCGCTGTCCGATCGGAGCGGCACCTCCCGGTTCGTTCACGTCCAGGACGCGCCTGAGTTCAGCGGATTCAGGGAGCGAACCTACCCGGGCTTCGAGAACTCGCCCCGTCGCGAGCTTGAGGTTCGGGTCGAGCGCCTGGATGAAGCGTTGCCGGCGGACTTTCGCCCGGCGCTGATCAAGATCGACGTGGAAGGCGCAGAATTGCAGGTCATGCGTGGGGCGATCGACACGCTGCGACGGCACCGGCCCGTCGTTTTGTTCGAGCACGGGATCGGCGCATCGGAGCGCTATGGGAGCACGCCGGAGGATGTCCACGGCCTGCTGGTTGGAGAACTGGGGATGCGGATATTCGATCTCGATGGCGCAGGTCCCTACACGCGCGGGCAGTTCGTCGAGGTGTTTTCCGAACCGATCTGGAACTTCGTGGCCGTCCCGAGATGACGCCGGTCTCGAAGCTCGTGGTCGGAAGCACGTTCGGGATTTATCCGCCACGCGGTGGCGGCCAGCTGCGAATTTTTCATCTCTACCGGCAGCTCGCGCGTAAACGCCGTGTCGATGTTGTCTCTCTGGTTGAGAGCGATCAACAACCCTCGCGGCGTCAGCTCGCTCCGGGGTTGACCGAGATTCGGATTCCCAAGTCTGAGGCTCACACCTACGCCGAGGCTGAGTTCCGCGGCCTGACACGTGTTCCGGTGACCGACGTTGCCTTCTCCCAGTTGCATCATTTGACGCCGGCGTTTTCGGAAGCCGTCGCGGCGTGTCTCGAAGCGGACTGCGTGCTTGTGGCGTCGCATCCGTATGCGTTTCCGGCGATGCGAGTGGTCGACGATGGCGCCGATTGGTGGTATGACGCCCACAACGTCGAGGTGGATCTCAAGGGCGCGATGCTGCCGAACGGCCGAATCGCGAAACGCCTCCTTGCGAAGATCCGTGCGGTGGAGCGCGAGTGCTGTGGGCACGCTCGAATGGTGCTCGCGTCGTGCGCCGAGGATGCCGAGCGCCTGCAGGCGCTCTACCGGCTGCCGGCCGGTCGACTTATGGTAATTCCGAATGGCGTAGAGGTTTCCTCGATCCGCTTCAAGCCGCCGACCGAGCGCCGCGCGCTTACAGCGCGCTTGCGAATGACACAGCCTCTCGCCCTGTTCATCGGCAGCTGGCACGAGCCGAACCTACTTGCCGCACGCCAGATCGTAGATCTCGCTCGACAGGTTCCCGACGTTCGGTTTGCGATCGCCGGCAGTGTGGGAATCCCGCTCGCGCAGACCGAGCGGCCGGCAAACATCGAGCTATTCGGCGTCGTCAGCGACGAACTGAAGGAAGCCCTTCTGAGCGTGGCTGCGGTGGCGCTCAACCCGATGCTTCACGGTTCCGGTACGAACATGAAGATGCTTGACTACATGGCCGCCGGGATCCCGGTGATCTCAACTGCAGTGGGCGCGCGCGGCTTGGGCTTGGCGCTAGGGACGGACCTGCGGATTGCGACGCCGGACCGCTTCGGCGAAGCGTTGCGAGCGACGCTCGACGAGCCGGGCGAGCTTGCTGATGAACGAGCTCGCGCCACACGGCGGAAGATCGAGGAGCGATTCGACTGGCAGGTCGTCACCGCGCCCCTGCTGTCGGCGATCGGGCAGCGCGAGGGAGAGACGAATCAGTCCGAGGCCGTGGGAGGCCGCTCAGCGATCAACGCGTAATCACCCATCCGCTCTCGGTCGCGGTCGACGTCCCCACTGCCCCCTGGGTGAAACACGTACGCGGGGGCAAACCCTATCGAGCGGCACAGTGTGAGCAGGACCTCAGGAAACACTGGGTGTTGATGTGTCATGTCGAACCAGAAATTCTTCAGTGCGCCGGGTGAATGGGGATTCACAGTCTCGGCGATCAGCAACCCCCCGGGAGTCAGCTTTTGAGAAGAAAGCCGCAGAAACGCTAAGAGATGATCGTACGCAAGGTGCTCGACGACCTGTGCGGCGAACACCACTCCAAGCGATTCGTCCGGGACTCGCTCAAGGTACGCGACGGCGTCCGCCTGTTGTACGTCGAGTCCCTTCGTTCGGGAGCGCGCGACCATCCCTGCATCGAGATCGACGCCACTCGCGGGAACCTCGGCGTCGCGAAGCAGTTCGAGGAACTCGCCGCGTCCGCATCCCACGTCGAGCACAGGCTGGCGGCCTTGAAGCAGCGCGAGGTACGGTCGCTGCCGCTCGCGGACGATCTCCTCCGAGAGGCGGAAGGCATCCTCGAACGCCAGATAGTCGTCCCGTGGGTCAACGCCGACCGCGCCGTTTCGATAGCCCAACACGGTTCCCGCGGATTGCTTGTCGAACCGCTCGAAGCCGAGTGAGCGTGCGTCTGGCACGGCGCGGCTTCCGGACACGAACGCGTCAATCGGCCCCAGTCGGTCTTCGAATTCATCGCTCCGCTTCAAAAGACCACCCACCTGTTCCTCCAAGCCATGGTTCCACTGCTGCAGCTCTTGCACCCCTCGCTCGCTTGCTGCAACGCCGCGGCGCAGCTCCTGGAGGCTGACCCCGAGGTCCTGAACGTTGAGTCGCAGTTCGTCAATCTGTGTGCGAACTTGTTCGAGTAACGCGAGGAGCTCGCGGTTTATCTGCTGCTGGTGGATCGCGTGGGCTCGGCCCAAGCGTATGGTGAGGCGCCACAATGCGCGCCTGGGGGCGCTCCTGCGCTCTGTCGGGGGCGGGGCGATGCCAGCCTCAACCAGCTCCCGTGCCTTGCTCGGCTGGCTCACCAACTAACCACGCTTCTTCTTAACCTCGACCCAAAACGCACATCCGTGTCGCTCGACGCCGACGAACCGGGGGTCGTCCCACAGTCTTGCGAGGTGCCGCTGCAACTGCGGATGGGAGCTGACGTACCAGGCCGCGAGCAATGGCTCAAGCCAGCTGCATCCGGCCAGGAGGTAGGCAGCGAGGAGATACTGTTCTGAGTAGTAGCGGTCGGTCCACTCGGGCGGATAGTCGTCGGGGAGGAAGATGTCGTGAATCCCGATGATTGTGCCCGGCGGTAGTTCCGGGAGCAGTTCTACGAAGAAGACGGTCGCATCCGAAGCGGTGAACGTGCGATGAGAGCCGTCAAAGAAAACGATGTCGCCGGCTGCGAGGTCGCGGAACGCGTCTGCTCCAGCCGTCTCGAGCGGCTGGCGGATAATGGCGTCGCATAATCCATCGATCTCGGCCCGGGGGTGCGGGTCGATCGAGACGATGGCGGTGTCTAAAGCACCGTCGCGCTTGGCACGCGCGACGAACTTGGTCGAGTTCCCGGATCCGACCTCGAGATAACGACCCGGCGCCCGCTCGCGCGTGAGCGTGTACAGCGATGCCCCATCCAGCCCTGGCAGGAAGCCATTGATCCAGGAAGGCTCGCGCGGGTCTGACGCGGAGCGCTCGATGGCGCGCAGCTCCCGCGCGAACGCGGAGGTCCGCTCCAGCTGGACACGGTACGCGTCGTCGTGCCGCGCGATCAGCTCGCTCAGCACCGCATGAGACGGCTTGCCGTGCCCCCACCGCGGGTTGAGGGCGGCTGACGGACGGTAGTCGAGGGTCAGCGAAAAGCCACTACTGCCCTCATCAGAACGATGGTCCTCGCCGACTACCCGTCGTAAATGCGAATCTCGACCGCGAGCCTGTGCTCTCATCGTACGAAGTGCCTTCTGCACGGTCTTTTTCACAGCTGATTACCGATCCGTCCGGATCGTATGACTCTCGCACCCGACGGTGTTTGCTCCGATTTCTCTGGGGCGCGGCCGGCCGTTTCCCTCGGATCAGGCACTGCAGAGACCGGTGACCACGTGCATCGCGGTTAGCGCAATTCCCTCTTCGGGCATTTCCCGAGCGAACCCCAGCGGTGGTTTGACAAAGTAGGGAGGAGCCGATATGCGGACCGCCGCATACCGTATCGGCTCCCGACCGGTTGCGCGTACGCACACTGATAGTGTCGTACCCGTGAGCCGGGCCCGGACCCCAGGCTGCGGCGGCACGACCACCGGCTCGCGCGTCTGGAAAGTGAGGCGTGCCCAGGCGACCCGTCCGCCGTCTGCCCCGGTCACGTAAAAGCTCAGCGGAGGAAACTCGGGCTGGACCCACCCCAGTCCCGAGGAATCGTAACGCTCGAGACTCACAGCGAGTCCAGCGTAAGGCGTTACATCGAGCGGTCGGGTACGCCGCTCGAGAGCGATACCGCCGCTGCGGGCGATCAATTGGCGGTCTGTGCTAACCCCACCCAGCCGGGTCAGGACGTATTGATAGAACGGCTTGAACTCCGGTCCCGGCCGGAGCGGCGCCCCGCCATCGAGGTACTGGATGGCGTTCCCGAGATCACTGGCCAGGCTTATCGAAACCCGACCGTGGGCGCGTTCGTTCACCAAGTGGTACACGAGCGGTTGCTCAGCAGCCGCGTACTCGCTCGCCGCGAACCCTTCCACATGGATCGGACTCGTCCCGCGGGGCAGGCGCGATAGGACGAATCGGTTTGCGGAGTCAAGAAAGTAAGAACCGCGGGAGAAACGTCGCAATTCTGTCCGTGTCCGCTCCCCGACGGCGACGGCAACGAGCAACACTCCGATTGCACCAGCGATCCTCGCCACACGCCCCGTCCTTGTCCATAGAACCGAAAGGCCGAGGGCAACCAATACCGCAGTGATTGGAGCAAGCGGGAGAAGGTTACGCTCGGCGCAGTAAGTGCAGGCCTCGCGGCTGTAGTAGGAGTAGATTGCGACGAGCCCACAGACAGCAGCGAGCGCGACGAGTGCCAGAGCCGCTCGGTGACGTCGCAAGCCGACAACGATGAAACCGAAGAATATGAGGGGGAGCACAAAACCAATCACGATTTGCTCGAAGTCGCTGTGCAGGAGGCCCGGCATGTACCAGAACTCCCGTGTCTGTGCGACCCAGCCGGGAAGCACGTCAGGCGGCAGCGCGAAGTTGAGCCGTGGTAACGGCAGCTTGTTTTCCAGGAGGGTGCGGTAGTAGCTAACGTCGCGGGTGAAGCCGACGGCATCGAAGAGGATCGTCATTGCCACGATTCCCGCTATCGGGACGAGGGCTCGCTTTGCGCTCAGGGCTACCGAGCGCCCCGCGCGCCGAACGGCGAGTGCGCGCCACCCGAGCACCACGGCAGCCGTGAGCAACAGGAGCGGAACGTAGAGCGGATAGACCGTGAGCATGGTTGCGAGCACCAGTGCGATGAGAACGAGATCCGCCTTACGAGTGGCGCGGAGGGCCTCGAGCCCCAGGATCGCGAGCGGCATCAGCAAGCCAAGCGCGATCAACGCCGCCTGAAAGCCGTCGAACCAGAGCTCGATAAAGAAAGGACCACCGAACATGCTGCCCGCGAGCGCCGCGGTCCAGGTCCGCGATTCCGTGAAATAGCGAACCGCGGCGAACACGCCAAGGCCTCCGGCGAGCTGCAACACGATCAAGAACGGTGCCCAGGTATCAGTCGCGCCAAGGCCTAGAAGCGCGTTAACGTTGGCGTCCAGCGGTGTAGCGTCGAGGTTTGAGTCCTCGTACACGATCGCCCCCCAGGCCAACTGCGAGAGGTCGGCGAAGCGGACGCCGGATCGCACGTACTGCTCGTAGGCGTGGCGGGCGGCCCTCAGCGATGTCGTCTGTGCCGCATCCTGAACGCCGACATAGTTGTCGACGTCTGTGGTGTTGTACGCCGCCGGTCCGACTGTGTGCTGCTCATGGAGCACATAGCTCGTCGGCAGTGTGACGGCGATGCACACGATGAGCAGGGCGGCGACGTCGCTCGGCCGCAGCGGGGTACGGGATCGACCGCTGCGGAGCATGTGGCTCCGGGCGCGCAGCGCGGCGACCGAGGATGAGACCAGCGCGAGCGGTATGAGAAGCCAATACGTGCTGCCGACAGGCTCGAACTCGAGGACGGTGGTCGTAACACATGTCCCGAGACAGAATCCGAGTACTGGCGCAAGCGCGATTCGCCCGACAGCATCCACGCGGGGAGGTAGGAACGACGCCGGGCCAGCTCCTAGCAGCAGCAGAATCGCAAGCAGCGACGCTTCTCGAACGGCGAGCGCACTCCAAATGTGCATCGGCGACGGCTATGGCCCCGACGTTGGCCTACGGTTCCGCGTCCCGTGGACGTGCGCCGCCGAGATCAGCAAGGATCGCCATCCCGGGTTTTCGGGACCGCGAACATCAAGGTGTGGATCCACGCGCCGGCCGCCGGAAGACCAGAGCCGAGGGCAACGTCATCGTTTGTATGTATGTAGCTACGGCATCTCATGAAGCCCAACCCACCGGATGCTCGCTCAACCGGACTCTTTGATCGGCGGCTGCGGCGAGCGGGCTCGCGGGGATGAGGTCGGTCACCAGGTTGCGGCGCCGAATTCTCAGGTTCTTCAGCACCTTGAACTTGAGAATCTCGTCAAACCCGCCGTCGAGGGCAACCCGCTCGGGTCGAAACGCGGCCCTGCGCATCGCGTACTCGAGGGTCGAAGGCTCGAAAAACGACACGTGGATTTCCGGGACCACGTACGACCAGCGAAGCATCTTGCCGGAAAATGGAGCAGCGTTGCCAGTCGTGAGGAAGAGTAAACCCCCCGGTCGCAGCAGCCGTCGCATCCGGTGGAGTTCCGTCACCGGATCGGTGGTGTGCTCTAGAACCTCGATTGCAGTTACGACGTCGAAGTGTGATCGCCGCTGCGCCAACTCTTCGCCCGACAGGATTGGGATCCCAAGATCCTGAGCGCTTGCTGCGATCGAACCTTCCTCGAATCCGCACGCCGACGCTGGCGTGTGGGTACGAACGAACCGGACAAGACCGCCGTTGCCACAACCGAAGTCAAGCCAGCTGACGCCTGCGAGGCCTCCCAGCAGACGTTCCACAACCCGTGTGATGCCACGCCACTCGTACTGGCGGATCGTGCGTTCGGGACTTGCAAGCTCAAAGTCGTAGTCCACCAATGGATCGGCGCCGTGGCCGGCGTAGTAGCGCTCATCGTAGATTTGTCCAAAATCGGTCCACGGATTGGCGATGAATGCGAAGCGACAAACGTCGCAGCGGCGCAGCTCGAAATCGCGGTCGCTGTAGGTACCGTGCACGCGCCCGAGGTATCTCGTGCTGGCACCGCAGACAAGGCACGCAGCGCTATCGGGCGGGGATTGGAGCTCTGTCAAGCGCCCGATGCTACCCGCAGCGGTCCCAGCGGA
Organism: Solirubrobacterales bacterium; assembly: GCA_019244745.1. GTDB lineage: Bacteria > Actinomycetota > Thermoleophilia > Solirubrobacterales > Solirubrobacteraceae > Palsa-465. The sequence continues at coordinate 20,667 of JAFASF010000391.1, forward strand.
GCATCTACCCTTCCGGCGGTGACGACCCAGCGCGAGGCGAGCGCCCCATCACCGCCAGAGCACCGAGGGTCCGCCCCGATCCTTCCTCCTCCCGGCGTCCGAGTCCTACCCGGCTACGACCGTGGCTGGGTGACTGGAGATGGCCGCCGGGAACCGTTCGTCTCTTATGTCGACCGAGAGCCGTCGGTCAACTGGTCCGATGAGTTGGAGGCGCTGCACGAGGAAGCGTCGCGGACACACTTCATTGATCGCTGGACACGGCAGGCGATTCTCGGGCGGATTCGCGGCGTCAACCCGACCGCAACGATCGTGGACGTGGGCTGCTCCACCGGGTACCTGCTCGAGGACCTCCACGGGGCGTTTCCGCGCGCGGAATTAGTTGGGATCGACCTGGTCGCAGCGGGACTCGCCAAGGCGCACGAAGCAGTTCCCGATGCTCGGCTTCTGCACGCCGACGCGTGCGCCCTACCGCTCCGCGATGCCTCTGTGGACGCGGTCGTTAGCGCGAACTTGCTGGAGCACGTCGCCGACGATCTCGAAGTCCTGCGAGAGATCGCTCGCGTGCTGCGGCCTGGCGGGCAGGCCGCAATCGTCGTTCCCGCAGGACCGCGAACATACGACTACTACGACCGATTCCTTGGGCACCAGCGACGCTATGCGAGGGGCGAGTTGGCATCGAAGTGTCTCCAGGCGGGACTCGACCCGCTGGACGACCTGCACATAGGCGCTCTTCTGTATCCGGCGTTCTGGCTCGTCAAGCAGCGCAATCGGCTTCGCTTCGGTGACCTGCAGGGCGAGTGGCTCGAAGCACGGGTCGCAGCCGATATCGCCCGAACGCATGACTCGCGAGGCGGACGCGTGGCTTGGTGGCTGGAGGTCCTGCTGGTCCGAGCAGGGATCCGGTTACCGTTCGGGATCCGATCGCTCGTCGTGGCGCGACGGGGCGTCGCGGCGTGACCGACAGACTGAGCATCATCGTCCCCGCCTACAAGGAGGAGGCAAATGTCGAGCCCCTCTATCAACGTCTGCGGCCGGTTCTCGACGACCTCGACCTCGATTGGGAGCTGATCTTCAGCGTCGATCCGGGTCCCGATCGGACCGAAGAACTGATTCTCTTGCTCCGCGATCGCGATCCCCGGGTGAAGATGCTGCGATTCTCACGCCGCTTCGGCCAGCCGATGGCAACGCTTGCCGGGCTCGAAGTGGCAAGCGGCGATGCGATGGTCGTGATCGACTGCGACCTCCAGGATCCGCCGGAGCTGATTGCCGAGCTCGTGGCACGCTGGCGCGAGGGGTTCGACGTCGTCTATGCCCAGCGCCGCTCACGCGCCGGCGAGACCATCCCAAAGCGAATTGTCGCCTGGGCCGGTTACAAGGTGATCAAACGAATCGCGGAGGTCGAAATCCCTCCGAACACCGGCGATTTCCGCCTGATGAGCCGCCGGGTCGTCGACAATGTCGTGGCCCTCAAGGAGAGCCACGGCTTCCTCCGCGGGCTCGTTGGCCTGGTCGGGTTTCGGCAGACGAGCGTCCTGTATGACCGTGACCCGCGGGTCGCAGGGTCGAGCAAGTACAACCGGCTCCTCGGTTCGCTCGTGATCGGCTTGAACGGGGTGGTGGGATTCTCCCGCTACCCACTGCACCTCATTTCGGTGCTCGGGATCGTGTTCTCGGGGCTCTCCTTCCTGCTCGCGGTCGTTTATCTCGCCCTCAAGCTGGCCGGCGTCGCGTTTCCTACCGGCAACCCGACGATCGTAATCGTGGTGGCGTTCTTCAGCGGCATCCAGCTCCTCTCGCTCGGCGTGATGGGCGAGTACGTGGGACGCATCTACGACGAAGCTCGGCAACGGCCGAAGTTCATCATCGAATCCCGATACGGCTTCGACGAGGCCGAATGATGCTCGACGGTGGCCGAGTCCTGGTGACCGGCGGCTCGATGGGCATCGGTCTTGAGGTGAGCCGTGAGCTTGCACGGCGCGGCGCCCGGGTCATCGTCGCCGCCAGGGGTCACGCGGCGATCCAGGATGCGCTGAGCCAGCTCGATGGCGAAGGGCATGAGGGCCTCCGGCTCGATGTGTCCGATCGCGCAGGGTGGAGAGAAGCGATCAATGCGATTGACTCCTCGGGCCCGCTGCATGGACTCGTGGCGGCTGCCGGCGAGCTCGGTCCGATCGGCTCGCTGGAGGAGAGCGACCCGAATGCCTTCATCGCGACGGTCGAGGTCAACCTGATCGGGACGATGCTCGCGCTGCACCACGCGCTGCCGCGCCTCAAGGCCACGCGTGGGCGGGCGGTCACGTTCTCCGGTGGGGGCGGCACGTCGCCATTGCCCCGCTACGACGCCTACGCTGCCTCCAAGGCCGCAGTTGTTCGCTTGACGGAGAATGTCGCCGCCACGGCCGGAGTCGAGGTCAACTGCGTGGCGCCAGGCTTCGTCGCTACACGGATGCACCAGGAAACGCTTCGAGCCGGCCCCGATGTGGCCGGTGCCGAGTACTACGAGCGGACGCGCAGGCAGCTCGCAGAGGGCGGCCTTCCGGCGACGGAGGCGGCGGCGCTCGTCTGCTTTCTTCTGTCCGACGATGCTCGCGGCATCAGCGGCCGGCTGCTCAGCGCTCAGTGGGACCCATGGCGCGAGGATGAGTTCCGAGCCCGCTTGCGCGCCAATAAATCCCTGGGCACTTTGCGGCGGATCGACGACCAGCTCTTTACGCGTATACAGTGACGGTGCCGCGGTTGAAGCTACGCTTGCGCCGTGCCAACGGATCACTCGGAGCGTTACTTCGACGCCGTGGCGCGGCTCGCTCGGACCATCGATGGCGAGCGAGTCGATGCCATCGCGCGTGGGCTCGCGTCTGTCCGCGAGCGCGGCGGGCGACTGTTCATCCTCGGTGTCGGCGGCGGGGCTGGCCACGCCTCTCATGCCGTCAACGACTTCCGCAAGCTGTGCCTGATCGAGAGCTACGCGCCGACCGACAACGTCTCGGAGCTGACCGCACGGACGAACGACGACGGCTGGGACACGTCATTCACTGAGTGGCTTTCGGTCTCGAGGCTCGGACCCAGTGACGCGTTGCTCGTGTTCAGCGTCGGGGGCGGGTCGCGCGAGCACAACGTCTCAATCAACCTCGTAAATGCGATCGAACGTGCGCACGAGTTGGGCGTGGCGGTGTACGGCATCGTCGGCTCGCCGGCCGGGACCCTCGCGAAGCTCGCGGACGTGGCAATCGTGGTCACCGCGCCGGAGGACCTGAAGACGCCGCTCGTCGAGTCCTATCAGGCCGTCGTCTGGCACGCGCTCGTCTCACATCCAGAGCTCGCAGCTCGAAAAGGTCATTGGGAGTCGCTTGCGGCAGGCCAGTCGCCGTGAGCGGCGCGCGTGCGGTTTTCGTCGATCGCGATGGAACGGTTAATGCGCTGGTCCCGGATCCCGAGACGGGGCGCCCGGAATCTCCTCTGCGTCCTGGCGACGTCGTCCTAATTCCGGGAGCGGCCGGCGCACTTCGCAAGCTCGCGGAGGCCGGGTGGCTCGTCGTCGGAGTCTCCAATCAACCGGCCGCGGCGAAAGGGACCGTATCGCCGCACAGGCTCGCTGAGGTCCGGGCGCGCGTCCTCGAGCTGCTCGCGGCTGAGGGTGCTCGATTGGACGATTCTCGCGTTTGCCTTCATCATCCAGAGGGAGTCGTCCCTGAGCTGACTCGGGAGTGCGAGTGCCGCAAGCCAGCTCCCGGAATGTTGCTTGACGCAGCCAAGGACCTGGGCATCGACCTCAAGCGCTCATGGATGATCGGAGACACGGACAGCGACGTCCTCGCCGGGAAAGCGGCTGGGTGCCGGACGGTGCTGATCGCGCATCAGCCAAGCGCTCATAAGCGGGCAGGTAGCGCTCGGCCCGACGCGGTCGCGCCTGATCTCGGCGCCGCAGTCACCTTGCTTCTGAGTGCCGAGCTAGTAGATTGACCGGCGATGATCGACGACCTCAGCGTCAAGATCTTCGCCGACGGCGCCGACCTCGACGGAATCTTGGCGCTGGCGGCCGACAAGCGGATCTCGGGTTTCACCACGAATCCGACGCTGATGTGGAAGGCCGGGCTGACGGACTACGAGGAGTTCGCAAAGCGGCTACTCGAGCGCATCACGGAGCACCCGATCTCGTTCGAGGTATTCGCCGACGATGCTTGTGAGATGCGCCGGCAGGCGCAGATGATCTCGGGCTGGGGCAAAAACGTCTACGTCAAGATCCCGGTTTCGACTACGTCCGGCGAGTCGATGGCGCCGCTCGTTCGCGAACTGTCCGAAGATGGGGTCAAGGTCAACGTGACAGCCCTGTTCACCACCGCCCAGGTGGAGCTCATCACCGAAGCGGTCAAAGATGGCGCCCCGTCCTACATCTCGGTGTTCGCCGGGCGGATTGCCGACGCCGGGATCGACCCGGTTCCGATAATGGCTCGTGCCGTCGACATCATGGTGCAGGCTCCACGCTCCGAGTTAATCTGGGCCTCTCCGCGGGAGGTCCTGAACGTCGTGCAGGCAGATCAGGTCGGGTGCCACATCATCACGGTCACTCACGACCTCATCAAGAAGCTCGACCAGCTCGGCAAGGATCTGCTGCAGTTCTCGCTCGAGACGGTGCAGATGTTCCACCGAGACGCGGTCGCCGCGGGCTTTAGCTTATAGCGCTGGATGCAGCGCGCTTGCATCACCGGCGGAGCCGGTTTCATCGGCTCGAACCTCGCCGACCGTCTGCGATCGGACGGCGTCGAGGTGGTGATCGTGGACGATCTCAGCACCGGTCGACTTGACTTCGTGCGCGAGCTGCTGACGGATCCGGGCGCGACGCTTCATCAGGGCGATGTGTTGGACCAGCGGGTGCTCGAGCGAGCCTTTGAGGGGTGCGATTGGGTCTTCCACTTGCAAGCCAACGCAGACGTCCGCCACGGCCTCGAGCATCCGCGCGTGGACCTGGAACAGAACACAATCGCGACCGCGACTGTGCTTGAAGCGATGCGCGCCGTTGGCGTGTCGAAGATCGCGTTCTCCTCGACCGGCTCGGTGTACGGCGAGCCCGACATCTTCCCCACCCCCGAGGATGCGCCGTTTCCGATCCAGACCTCGCTCTACGCCGCATCAAAGCTCGCAGGTGAAGGGATGATCGGCGCCTACACGCACGGGTTCGGGTTCACCGGCCTGGTGTTCCGGTTCGTGTCGATCCTCGGCGAGCGCTACACGCACGGGCACGTCTTTGACTTTTACTGCGCGCTGAAGCGCGACCCGACGCGGCTCCGGGTTCTCGGCAACGGCCGCCAGGAGAAGTCCTACCTGTACGTCAAGGACTGCGTCGAGGCGATGATGACCGCGGCGCACGCCCACGAGGACCGAGCCGGAGAGCTCGGCGTTTACAACCTCGGCACGGATGAGACTGTTGTGGTCGACGACTCGATCGCGATCATCTGCGAGCAGATGGGCGTTGAGCCCGTGCTGGAACACACTGGCGGAACACGCGGTTGGCCAGGTGACAGTCCCTTGATCCTTCTCGACTGCGAGCGGATACGTTCGATTGGCTGGGCTCCCACGGTGAGCATCCGGGAAGCAATCCTGCGGACGCTTCGATGGTTCGACGCCAACCCGGGGATCTGGAACGCATCGGCGGCCTCGGAAGCGCGGGTCGCGTGAGCGTCATCTTCAGCCGGGCTCCGCTTCGCATCTCGTTGGGTGGAGGCGGGACCGACCTGCCTTCGTACTATCGCGAGCACGGCGGCTTCCTGGTCGCTGGCGCGATCGACAAATACGTCTACATGCTGGTGCACACGGTCTTCCAGCGGCGCTACAAGATGAAATACTCGGAGACCGAGGAGGTCGACGAGGTCGCCTCGATCAAGCATCCGATCCTCCGGGAAACGCTCCTCCGGCACTGGCGTGGCAATCCGCTCGAGATCGCGTCGATCGCGGACGTTCCGGCCGGAACGGGTATGGGGTCCTCGGGTGCCTTCACGGTGGCGCTTCTGAAAGGTCTGGCGCACGCACGCCGGACGTCGATAACCCAGGGGGCGCTCGCCGAGGCTTCGTGCGAGATCGAGATAGACGTGCTCAAGGAACCGTGCGGCAAGCAGGACCCCTACGTGGCCGCTCACGGAGGGATTTGCGCCTACACGTTCGAAAAGGACGGAACGGTGACCGTCGAGCCATTGGAGCTTTCGGCCGAGACCCTCCGCGCGCTTCGAGAGCAGTTGCTCCTGTTCTATACCGGCGAAGCGCGTAACGCATCCGCGGTGTTGTCCGATCAGGACCAGCGGACGAAGACCGGCGATGCTGAGATGATCGAGAACCTCGAGAAGACCAAGGCGATCGGCTTACAGAGCCGTGATCTCTTGGTGTCGGGAGATCTGTTCTCCTACGCCGAACTGATGCATGAACACTGGCTGAACAAGCGTCGGCGCTCGCCGGGCATGGCAAACGACCGAATCGACGATCTCTACACGCTGGCGCGTCGCAGTGGTGTCGTCGGCGGAAAGCTGGTCGGCGCCGGCGGCGGCGGCTTCCTCCTGGTCTACGCCAGGAATCCGGCCGATACGCGGCAAGCGATGGCAGCCGCTGGCGTGACCGAACTTCCATTCGACTTCGAATTCATGGGGGCCTACTCGAGCGAGTACGCGTGAGCGCTCGCGCGCGATTGCGGGTCGGGATCGTCGGCTGCGGCCTCATCGGGCGCAAGCGCGCCGCGGCGCTCGGGACCGAGGATGAGCTGGTCGGAGCGGCCGATGCCGCCACCGAGGTCGCGTCCGAACTCGTCGCCAAGCACGGCGGCGAACTGTGTGCGGACGCCGACGAGCTGCTCGCCCTGGCGCCCGATGTCGTTGTGGTCTCGGTCACCCACGACCAACTGGCCCCCCTCTCAGAGAGGGCGCTGGCCGCCGGGGCCCACGTTCTCGTGGAGAAACCCGCCGGGCTGGGCACCGAACAAATCGACCGCCTCATGTACGCAGCCGGGGCAGCCAATCGAATGGTCAAGGTGGGGTTCAATCACCGCTTTCATCCGGCGCTGTCTCAACTCGCCGCCGAAGTGCATTCGGGCGCGCACGGCGAGCTGATGCACGTGCGGGCACGCTACGGCCACGGAGGAAGGCTCGGCTACGACCAGGAGTGGCGCGCCCAGCCACACCGCTCGGGCGGGGGTGAGCTGATCGACCAGGGCATGCATCTGCTTGACCTGACGCACTGGCTCGCGGGGCCGCTGCCACTGCACTCGGCGCTCTTGCGTACGCACTTCTGGAACACCCCGGTGGAGGACAACGCGGTCCTCATCCTGGGGGAGCGGGACGATCGCTGTAGCCCGTGGGCGATGCTCCACGTCTCGTGGACCGAGTGGAAGAACCTATTCTCGATTGAGGTCTACTGCCGGGCCGCCAAGCTCCAGGTGGACGGACTCGTACGTTCGTACGGGACGCAAAGGCTGCGGATCTACCGGATGAAGTCCGAGCTCGGGCCGCCGGAGCTCGAGGAATTCTCTTTCGGTGAGGACGACCTCTCCTGGTCGCTCGAGTGGGAGCACTTCGCCTCGGCGATCGCCTCGAGACGGCCGGTACTCGGCACTCTCGAGGACGCTCGTTATGCATGGGCGCGAGTCGAGGACGCCTACGCCGCTGCTCCTCAGTACGCCACGATGCGTGAGTCGCTCGCGCCCTAGCGGGCAATGTATGAGCGTTTCGCTGCCGCCGATCTGCATCCTCGCCGGTGGGCTGGGTGAACGGCTGGGCGCGGCCGTGCGCTATACGCCGAAGCCACTGTTGGAGGTGGCGGGTGAGCCGTTCCTGCTGCACCAACTGCGGCTGCTCGCCGACCACGGGGCAGGGGAGGTGGTCGTGTGCGTCGGATACCTCGGTGAGAAGATCGTCCAGCGGATAGGCGACGAACGCTTCGGAATCCGGATCGCCTATAGCCACGACGGGCCACGGCCACTCGGCACTCTCGGGGCGGTCCGGGTGGCGGCCCCCAAGCTGGGTTCGCGCTTTCTGGTGCTCTATGGCGATACGTACTTGAGGCTCGACTACGCGGCCGCTTTTACCGAGTGGGAACGAAGCGGCCTGCCGGCCATGATGACCGTGCTTCGCAACGATCGCCGCTGGGACGTCTCGAACGCGTGCTTCGACGGCCGACGCGTGACCGCCTACAACAAGCGGGCGCCGACCCCCGCGATGCGCTGGATCGACTACGGGCTGGGAGGTCTTCAGCGCCAGACGCTCGAGTTGGTGGGCGAGGAGGTCAGCGATCTGGCGGACCTATACCACGAGCTCGCCGGCCGCAACGCATTGTTCGGGTTCGAGGCGACAAACCGCTTCTATGAGATCGGTACGCCGGAAGCGCTCGAAGAAACCAGCGCCTTCCTCGCGTCTCGCAAGTAGCGTGTCCGGCACGAACTGAACCGTACCCTTGGAGCACTTGCACGCGATACCAACACGGCTGAGTGGTCCCGTACTCATCCGACTGACCGTCCACGGAGACGAACGCGGGTTCTTCGTCGAGACCTACCGTCGAAGCACCCTGGCGGAGTTCGGTATCGACCAAGAGTTCGTACAGGACAACCACTCCCGCTCCCGCCGCGGCGTGGTCCGTGGCATGCACTTCCAGACCGGAATGGCCAAGCTGATCCGGTGCGCGCGGGGCCTGATCCTCGACGTCCTGGTCGACATCCGCCGCGGCTCGCCGACCTTTGGTCAGTGGGAGGCGTTCGAGCTGAGCGACGGGAACCATCACGAGCTCTACTGCCCCGAGGGCTTCGCCCACGGCTTCTGCGTGCTGAGCGAGGTCGCGGACGTGGTCTACGGTTGCACGACCTACTACGACCCCAACGCGGAGGGCGGCTTTCGCTACGACGACCCGGAGGTCGGGATCGAGTGGCCGGCCGACCTCGAGCTCATAGCGTCTCCGCGCGACTCATCGGCGCCGCTCCTCTCGGAGCTGGCCGAGTCGCTGCCCTTCGAGTTCGCCGGGAGCGCTAGCCAAGCGTGATCGCGACCGGGCGGC
>JAFASF010000460.1 GCA_019244745.1 Solirubrobacterales bacterium
CGTGTGCTCTTCCGATTACCTCAAGCAGCACGAGTTCGCTCTCGCGCAACAGGCCGACCGCTCCCGCCAACACCTCGAGCTCCGCCCCCTCAACATCGACCTTCACCACGAACGGGCCGACCAGATCTCTTTCTTGCCTCAGGTCATCCAGCCGCAACATCGGGACGGTTCTCCGGCCTGGGTTTGCGGCATCGCCGGGGCGAGCGCCGAGCATCGAGGACAGGGTGGGAACCCGGTGAACCGCAACCTCGACCTCGCCATTCTCTGCTCCCGCAGCCGCCACCACCACCTCGGCCGCCCGTGATCGCTGCAAGTGCTCAAGCGCGCCTCTCCATTCCTCCAGCGGCTCGACCAACACGAGCTTGGCGTCCGGAAACGCCTGGTAGAGCTCGGGAGTGCCAGGCCCGACGCCGACATCGATAACGGTCGAAGGCGCCAGGCCATGGCGGCGATAGTGCGCCAGCACGGCCGGCAACGTGCGGCGGAGCCCAGCGGTCGTCCGGTGCATCTCGATCCCGCGAGCAGCCAAGCCGGTCTGAATCGCGGCTTTGAGCCGCCTCCGCACGGAAACCAAGTCCACAGCGAGACCTTAGGCCAAACCTGAACGCCTCATCCGCCGGACGGTTCCTGGACGGCCGTCACCGCATCGCCCGCGCCAGCACCAGCCGTCGCAGCAGCGGCGGGCCTCCGACGGCGCGAACCGAGACCTCCCCGAAACCGAACTCCCGGAGCAACGAGCCAAGGGACGCCCGCGTGTACAGGTGCAGGTGGTCGCCGAGCGGATCCGAATACCGCGCGATGCCCCCGAGGGCCAACCGCAAGCGGCCGTGCGACGGCGTGGTCACGAGCAACCGGCCACCCGGGGCCAGCACCCGCCTGACCTCCGACAGCCACCTCGCGGTGTCGGCGACGTGCTCGATCACCTCGCTCGCCCAGGCCAGGTCGAACGAGTTGTCCTCCAGCGGCAGCGGTCCATCGACCGGGACGAGGCGAAAGTCGAGGCCGGGACACCGGGCTCTCGCCCGCGAGAGCGCCTCCTCGGCCACATCCACCCCGACCACGCTCGCAACGACGCGCGCCAGACGAGCGGTGAACTCGCCAGACCCGCAGCCCACATCGAGCGCCCGATCCTCGACACGAACCTCGGACATCAGGAACCGCAGGCGAAGCTCGAAGTCGGGCAGCGCCACAGCTGGGGGCAGGCGGCGCCAGAGCTCCTCGTAGTAGTCCTTCACCGCCGCGACCGTACAGGGCAAGAGAACGGCGCCGGCCACGCGGGCCGGCGCCGACGCCGGCGCGCCGGTCCCCACAGAGAACGGACGTGCCGACACTTGTGAGCGTTCACCTATAGAGTGCCACCTGGGCATGAGGCCCTCCGATCCGCCAGGCGCACGCGATCCAGGCTGGCGGCCGCGGTTCGGACATCGATATGAAGGTCGCATACGACAGTCGCCCCATGAAGGATCCGCGCGGCGTTGGCCGGTACGCCCGCTGTCTGCTGGGCGCGCTGCAGCACAGCGGTCGGGGCGAGATCGTCGAGACCCACCAGCCGCGCCGGTGCGAGGTCTTCCACGCTCCGTGGATCCGGGGTGCGATGCTCCGGTGCCCCGTCCCGATGGTGGTGACCGTGCATGACCTGGCCTCGCTCAAGCGGCTGGGCGAGTACCTGCGCGCCGGCCTTCGCGACCGGCTCCGCTACCTCGCCGTGCAGCGGGCGGATCGGGTGATCGTTCCCACCCAGGCGGTCGCGGCCGACGTGGTCGACGTGCTCGAGATTCCTGAGAAGCGGATCGCGGTCGTGGGAGAGGCAGCGGCGCCCGCGCTGCGCCCGCGTCCCGAAGCGGACGTCCAGGCGGTCCGCGAACGCCATGGCCTTCCCGAGCGCTACCTGCTGTGGGTGGGGAGTCTGCAGACGGCCGACCCGCGCAAGCGCGTGGCCGCCCTCGTGCGGACGCGGCGCAACCTCCCGCTCGTCCTGGTCGGACCGACTGGCCCCTGGGCACACGAGCTGCCGGATGTGACCCTCACCGGAATCGTCAGCGATGACGAGCTGGCCGCGATCTACACCGGAGCCCACGCTCTCGTATTCCCGAGCAACGACGAGGGCTTCGGGCTTCCCCCGGTTGAGGCGCTCGCCTGCGGCACTCCAGTGGTGGCCTGCGACGTTCCGGCGTTGCGAGAAGTTCTCGACGGTCACGCCGTGCTCTGTCCCGTCGATGATCTCGATCATTTGGTCGCGGCCGCAGAGTCCGCCCGCCGCCCGGCACCGCCTCCGCCGCCATGGACCTGGGAGAACGCCGCCGACGCCACGTGGGAGGTCTACGCGCAGGCCGCGCGCGATCCGGGCGGCCGGCGCAAGCCCTCAGGCCCGCGGGTCCCCGCTCGCACCCGAACCGGCCCGGCCGAACGGGGCCGAACGCCCACCCGCCGGCGCCTCAACGGCGAGGAGTTTCCACCAGGAGCGTCACGGGCCCATCGTTGACCAACTCGACCGCCATCATCGCCCCGAACACCCCGCGCCGCGCGTCCAACCGCCCACAAAACCGGTCGTAGAGCGGCTCGGCAATCTCCGGAGGGGCGGCGTCAACGTAGCTCGGGCGGTTGCCGCGGCGAGCGTCGCCGTAGAGCGTGAACTGGCTCACGCACAGCACTTCGCGATCTCCCAACGGCTCGTTCATGCGGCCATCAGGATCGGGAAACACCCGCAGCGCCCTGACCTTGTCCGCCAGCCAGTCCGCGTCGCTCGCGCGGTCATCACGGCTCACTCCCAGCAGCACGAGCAGTCCCGGTCCTATCGAGGACACGACCCGGCCATTTGCCGATACCGAGGCGCGGGTCACGCGCTGAACGAGCGCTCGCAACTCTCAACCTCAGACTTGACGGAGCTCCGCCGCGACCTGCTCGGGCGCGACCACGTTCAGGTGAACGCCGGCCCCGAGCTCAAGTCCCGCGAAGTGCGTCAGCCGCGGCAGGATGTCGATCCGCCAGCAGAAGTGCTCCGCCCCCTGCGGCGCCGTCCGGATCCACAGGTTCAGCGGCGGACTCGCCCCGAGCCGGCGC
>JAFASF010000463.1 GCA_019244745.1 Solirubrobacterales bacterium
CAAACGGCGCCACCACATCCGTCTGCACCGGCGTCGACTGCCCCGTCCCCCCCGAATTGATCGACCCCGTCACCGGATCCAACACCAACGCCCCATCCACCTTCGCCTCCAGCCGCCACGACTTCGCCGCCGGCGGGCGCCTTCTCATCACACCTCGTCACATCAACAAAACTGTCCAACAACAAAAACGGCCGCCGCGCATACCCCTCCCTGCGCACACTCCCCAACTCGATCGTCTTGCCGTTCTGAACCACCGGCACCCCCCGCAAATAAAACCGATCCCCCTGCTTGAACACCATCCCCGCCACCCCCAACGTGGTCGCCACCGCCGCCCCCGTCACCTCCTGAACCCCCGCGCTCGCCGCCGTCCCCGAAACCACCACCCGATCCGACCACGAATAACCCCCCGCCGCCCTGCTAAACGTCGTCGTCGCCCCCCGCACAAACACCGTCCCCGCCGTAATCACCGCCGGATTCTGCTTAATCGAGAACTCCACCTTCGATGCCACATTATTCGGATCGTCATTCACATAACCCGCCGACACGCCCGCCGCCACCTGGCTGCCCCCCGCGTCCAACAACACCATGCTCCACTGGATCTTGCTGCCCCCAAACGGCGCCACCACATCCGTCTGCACCGGCGTCGACTGCCCCGTCCCCCCCGAATTGATCGACCCCGTCACCGGATCCAACACCAACGCCCCATCCACCTTCGCCTCCAGCCGCCACGACTTCGCCGCCGGCGGAAACGACGTCGCACACGGATCATGCGACACCGTCACCGACGCCTTATACGTCAACGTCACCTCATTCTCAATCACCCACGGACACGCCACCGTCTCCGCCAGCGCCTCTGCCAACGTGGCCGCGTCGCCGATCACTTCCAGCGCCGTGATCACCTGCCCGATCGTCGGGATCGCCTCGATGATGGCATCGGCGGTGGCATCGGCCGCGATGATCTCGGCGACGTTCGAGAAGAAGTCGATCGTCGAGGGGCTGAAGAGCACCCTCGGGATGATGCTGGCGAGGCCGAGAAGAAGGCTCCAGATGTTGCTGAGCTTCTGATGGTTGGCCTCGATGTCGGTGTACGTCGCCACGCCCGACGCGACGTCGAGCGCCAACGCCTCCGTTCGGATTATTGGGAACAGGCCTGAGACCACCTTTTCCAAGTCGATGAGAAAACGGTTTGCGGGTACACCGCCCAGAACCTTGCGGATCCCCGCCCACGCGGCCGAGATCGACAGGGAGGTCGCCAGAGCGAAGGCGGTGAGCGCGATGCTGAGGATCCCGGTAAGGAGCGCCGGGACGAGCACCTCGTCGCTCGGGGCGATCAGATCACTGTAGGCGCCGGACGGGAAGTATTCTCGCCAACCCTGGCCGAAGAGGTCGGCCCCGAGCCCGCAGTAGAGGAGCCTGGCGGTGTGCGCACCGCGCGGGAAATCGAGCGTAACGTCAATCGAGTTGGTCTGAAAGACCGGAACGCCGAGGATGGTGAATACCTGCGGCAGGAGCCCAAGTGACTTCGAGTACTTGGTATCGGGCGCGCTGAACTGTGGGTTTATTGAAAGGTTCGTATTGTCCTTGCCAAGGTATTGCACGTATACCCAGACCCAGCGCACGAAGTCGTTGTAGATCCGGACGGGCACCTTGCCGTTGGCGTAACTGCCGGTGATCTTCGTCGTGGTCCCGAAGTACATCAACCCAGGATTCTTGACGGTGATGTCCACAGGACCGCCTTTGCCCACCGAGGTCGAGGCAGACCTGGGCTGGGCGGTGACCCCTTCTGGCTGCACCCACGTCTGTTTCATAACATCCGCGGGTTGCTGCTGGAGGGGCGCGTCGACCACCGCGCCCAGCTTCGAGCTGTCGCGGACTCCAGTCACGCCCGCCTTGAGCGCCGACCTGAGGGATCGTGTGAGGGTCGCGTCGTCGCGGTTGAGCTGGAATGTCCCGAACGTCCGGGTCTCATTTTTGACGCGGATTTGGCTGGGAGACCCGTCCGGATCGGTGGCAGGTACCACGGTGGCCCAGTCGCGGCCGCGTTTCTGTAGGTTCCCGATGGTCGTTCCCAGCGTCCCCACCTCAGGGGTCTGGCCCAGCAGCGAGGTCGTGGTACCCGCGTTGGTGGAGTCCTTCGTGCCCACGCTCGGGTGGCACATCACCATCACGACTGCGGTGGTGTGCGGATCTACGACCGTGGCCAGTTGCGCCACCTCTTGAGGCGAGGTGATCTCGGAGTCCCTCAGCCCGAGCGCCTCGAGGCGCGCCGGTGCGCCTCGCACCGCTCGCAGGGAGCCGCTGTGGCGCTCCGCCGCCCTAGCCAGCGCCAGCACGGTCGCGGATGGGACGTGCCACAGCTGCGCCACCACCACCTCTCGGCCTCCTCGGCGTCCATACACGGAGAGCACCGTCGCCTGATGCGTCGCCAGCTGAACCGCGGAGATGTGATGACTGAGGATCGAGGGATCGATCTTGCCCCACAGCCCGCCGGTTGCTTTCAGCGCCCTCCTCGAGCTGGCGGTGTGGCGGACCAGCGGGTAGCGCACCCCGTTCGCGACCAGCACCAGACCAGACACGCCGATCGCATGAGAAAGTGCGAACTGGAGCCGCACCCCAGCCGTCCCGCCGCGAACCCGCCGGGCCGCCTCGGCCACCGGCGCGGACCAAGTCCCCACCGCCGCGGCCGCGGCCGAACCGAGCCCTGCCTTTAGCAGCCACCGCCGCCCCACGGGCGTCGACCACAACTCGGCCAAGAATGAATCAGTCTCATCGTCCACGTGGGTTCGCTCCTCACTCATCAACATCTCTCCATCGTCAATCGTCACCAGCGTCCTGTCCGAGGCCGCTCCTGGGGTGGGGGGGTCTGCTTTTTGCGGGCGGCCGCTCACCCGAGGCCCCTCCTCGGGAGGGGGGGTCTGCTTTTGGCGGGCGGCCGCTCACCCGAGGCCCCTACTGGAGAGGGGGGGGTCTGCTTTTGGCGGGCGGCCGCTCACCCGAGGCCCTTCTTGGGGGCTGGGGGTCTGCGTCTCGCGGTCGCCGGGGTGGTGGGGTCAAAGCGGCTGAGGGATGGTTCGGCGACGCGCAGGGCGGGGTCGATGTGGGGGGTGCTGGTCCCGAGGTCGGTGAGCGGGGTGTAGTTGGGGGCGTAGATGCTGCGCCAGTAGTCAACCGCGATCCGGGGGACGTTGACCCCGGCGCTGCTCGTGTCCAGCGGGGTGCCGTCGGGCTTGTAGACGTCGAGGTGGTAGTCCTGCACGCTCGAGCCGTCGCCGGTGTGATAGAGCAGGTAGATCTGGCTGGCGCCGTCCACCGCCACATCGAGATAGGTCTTGGTCGGGTCCAAGGGCAGGGTGAACTCCAGCGAAGGCGCGCCCACCCGGCGCCGGCGTGACCTCCGGCGACGGCTGGAGCGCAGCGCCGATGGGGCGAAATAGGGCACCGGGTTGCCGTTGAGGTCAAACGCCGACAGCTGCGGACCAGCGGCCTCGAGGATCACGACCGTGCCCGGGTGGGTGATCGCGACGGCGATGGGGGAGCTGAGCAGTCCCACCTGGGTGCCAGGCCCCGCCGTGTAGGAGGCCAGTCGGGTGTTCTCGATCCCGGTCCCCCCCACCGCAAGCGGCGCCGACAGCGGCTCTATCCGTCCCACGCGACCGCTGTCGGTGTGTACTGCCACGACTCTCCCCGAGGAGTGCAGCGCGGCGGCGGACACCGGCAGCAGGAATCGTCCCAGCGAGGTTCCCGGATCCCAGTCCAGCTTCCCGTTGTGCGAGTCCAGGGTGAGCTTGCGAACCTCGTAGCTGTCGCTGGTCTCGTCGGGCTCCAGCAGCACGTGATTGCCGCCGGCGGTGGCGTTAACGTCGCACTTCGTGACATCCACGAAGCTGTCCAGCAGCAGAAACGGGCGCCGTGCGTACCCCTCGGTGCGGGCTGCGGCCAGTTCGATCGTGTTGCCGTTCTGCGCAACCGGCACCCCACGTAAGAAATAGCGATCCCCCTGCTTCCACACCATCCCGGCCACCCCCAGGGTCGTCGCTACCGCCGCCCCCGTGACCTCCTGGATCTCCCCGCCTCCGGTCCCCGTGACCGCCACCTGATCGGACCACGTGTAGCCGTGGTCAGCGGTACTGTAGGTGGTCGTGGCGGCCCGCTTGAACACCGTGGCCGCGGCGATCGTGGCCGGCAACTGCCTGATCGCGAAGTTCACCTTGGAGGGAACGTTGGCGGGATCATCGTTCACGAACTGGGCCGAAACTCCGGTCGCCACCTGGGTCCCGGAGCCGTCCAACAGCACCACGGTCCACTTAATCTGCTTGCCCCCAAACGGTGCCACCACTTGCACCACGATGTCATCGGACTGAACCTTGCCTCCCTGGTTGATTTTCCCGGTGATCGGATCGAGCACGAGCGCCCCGTCCACCGTCGGCTCCAACCGCCACGATCGCGCCGTTGTTGGAAACGTCGCCGCACATGGATCACGGGAAATTGTCACCGTTGCCTTGTAGGTCAACGTCACCTCGTTCTCGATCACCCACGGACAAATGACCGACTCCGCGCACACCTCAGCCAACGTCGCCAAATCCCCCGCAGCCTCGAGTGCCGCAACCACAGCCCCAACCAATGGCAACGCGTTGAGCACCTCCTCCCCCGCTATGTTCACGAGAAGGGCTTGTCCCACCTTTCCAAGTAGCTTCACCGTTGCTCTGGGGACGAAGAGCAGCTTGACGATCGCAGTCCCCAGGGCGAGCAGGATCGTCCACAGGTTGGCCTTGCCTCCGTTGACGCTGACCTGGTCGTAGACCGCAAGACCGCTGGCAGTCGTGGTGCCCAAGAGCTCCGCGTTGGTCAGGGTTACCGCGCGAGCCGCCACGGTGAACAGCTCGTTCCACGTCGCCTTGTCAGTCAGCCCAGCAGTGATGACCTTTCTTATCGATGCGAACGTCGCGGCCACGTTGATGTCGACCGCCAGGGCGAACGTGGTGAGACCGATGGTGAGAATGCCGGTCACAAGTGCCGGCGCCAGCACCTCGTTGGTGGGGGCGATTCTGTTGGGGTAGGCGTCGGCGGGAAAGTAGTCGCGCCAACCACCGTTGATGTCCGAGCCCAAGCCGCAGAACAGCAGCCGCGCGGTATGCGCGCCCTCCGGGAGGCTGAGCGTGACGTCGATCGTGTTCGTGGTGGGCCCCAGCGGTATCCCGAGAATCGTGGGTACCTGCGGTAGCACCCCGAGGAACTTCGAGTACTGGGTATCCGGACCTTGGGCATCGGTGTCGGGATACTTGCCGCCGGTCGTGGCCGGTACTGCCTGGCCGCCCTTGCCCAGGTACTGGACGTACGCGTAGACCCAGCGCACGTAGTCGTTTGCCACCTTCAATGGCACTTTGCCGTTCTCGTACGTTCCATTGACCACGGTAGTGATGCCGAACACGTCCCCAGGGTTCTTCACCTTGACGTCGAGCCCGGCACCGCCGGCCAGCGCTCGCGAGTAGGCGGTGGGCCGCGGGACCACTCCCTGGGGCTGGATCCACGTCTGCCGCTTGACGGTGTCATCCTGCTCGGCCAGCGGCTTGTCGATCACCGCGCCAAGGGTGGCATCGTCCCGTACCGTCCGGATCCCCGACCTGAGTGCCGCGCGGTGGGCATCCACGAACGTGTGATCGTCCCGGTTGAGCTCGGCTATGCTGAAAGGCGTGGTCTTGTCCCCCAGCTGGATCTGGCTGGGAGACCCGTCCGGATCGGTGGCCTGCACCAACGTGGCGAAGTCCCGTCCTCCCCGCTGCATCTTGGCGATATAGGACCCGAGCGTCGACACCTCCGGGGTCTTCAGCAGCAGCGCGTTGGTCGCCCCAGACGCGGTGGATTCCACCGTTCCCACGTTCGGGTGGCACATCGTCAACGCCACCGACGTCGTGTAGGTGCTGATGATGATGTCCAGCTGCGCCACCTCCCGCGGCGAGGTGATCTGGCTTGCCCTGATCCCCAAGGCAGCGAGTCGCTCATTCGACCCCACCACTCCGCGGACGGAGCCCTTCAACCGGTGAGACACCCTGGCCAGCGCACGGACGGCCTGTTCTGGACAATGCCACAGCAGCGCCACCAGGACCTCTCGCCGGCCTCTGCGCCCCTGCACGCGCACCGCGATAGCCCGACCAGTTGGCAGCGACACCCCCTCCACGAAATGGGTCAGTGCGCCCAGGTCCATCTTCGCCCACAACCCCGCCTGCGCCCGCAGCGCCCTCCGCGACGCCCCCGTGTGCGCCACGAGCGGGTGCTGCTCTCCGTTCGCCACCAACACCAGGTCGGAGACCCCCGAAGCCGCCCCCAGCGCGAACTGCAACCGCACCCCAGACGCGCCGGCACGGACCCGGCTGGCCGCCTCCGCGACCGGCGCCGACCACGCGCGCGCGGCCACCGCCGCGGCCGCCGAACCCAACCCCGCCTTCAACAACCACCGCCGCCCCACCGGCGTCGACCACAGCTCGGCCAACCACCGCTCGGTGTCCCGATCTAAATGGATGCGCTCATCGCTCATCAACCTTCTCCTCGCGCCGGTCCTGGCCCCTCACGGGACGCCCAACGCCGACCCGCAGGCTTCCCGCTGATGATCGCCGCGCTTCCCCGCCCTCGCAACCGGGACACCCCTATACAGACCCCCATACTTTGAGGCGAGAGCCGCCGAACGTCGGACGTTTCCGCTCAGCGCAAGACGATCTGTAACCGTTGCGCAATCCACCGCCGACCTCTCCGGCGGCGGGTAGTGAGCGTGTACAGCCCGGGTTTGAGCGGCCGTAGGTCGGTGAGGACCAAATCGAAGCCGCCATGCGCAGCGGGCACGCGCGCGCCGACGGCGTATACGGTTGCTCCGCGTTCGAGCGTGGCCCGCGTCGAGGCTCCGGTCGCGGGTGACTTCCCCGTGCCGCGGATGGGCTCGCCGATGCACGTCTCCTCGCTTGGGGCAGGGTCGCTTCGCGCGCTCCCGGTGAAGCCGACGCTGATCGGCTTGCAAGCAAGCTCAACCCCTGGCGGTCCGCCGGACAGAGCCACCTCTGCGGGCGCGGTCGAAGCATTGGTCAACAGGATCAACCGTGCCGAGCGCGCACCCGACGCTTGCGGCTGAAAGCGGACCCCGATCTCGCAGCTCGAGCCGACGGGCACCGCCTGCCGGCAACGATCGGCGATTAGGAAGTCGCCCGGATCAACGCCGCTGAGCAGCACGCCCGAGACGACCAGCGGCGCCGAACCCTTGTTGGCCACGTTCAGCCTCTGCGGCGGACCCGCGGTGCCGGGCGTCTGCGGGGCGAAATGGAGCGTCGGGGGGCTCACCTCGGCGGTCGGCGCCGGGTACGTGATCGTCACGCCGGCCGCGGCGTTTGACAGAGCGATGGATACGTTGGCGGCGCCTGGGACAGTGAAGCTCGAGCCGCCTCCGCCACTGCCCCCGGCAGCGCCACATCCCCCGCCACCGCCGCCGTAATAGCCGCCACCCCCGCCGCCGCCGCCGGTTCCACCCACGATGTTGGCGTTGCTGCACGGGCCGCCACCGCCGCCGCCGAATCCAAACGAGCCCGAGACGCCTGGGTGGTCGGGAAAACCGCTGTCGTTGTGCCCGCCCGCACCGCCGGAGATCGGTGTTCCGGCCCCTCCGGGGGCAGCGGAACCAGGCCCCACGTTGAGGGTGTGGCCCGCCGAGCCGGAGGCGCCGCCATCGATGCCTCCAGCGGCACCGCCCCCGGCGCCCGCAACCACCAGGAGACCCGGGAAGCCGGGCGAAGGAGAGGCCAGGCCCACGAGCGAGGCGCCGCCGCCCCCCGCGCCGCCGGGCGACAGGGTGCCACCGACGCCGGGCCCCCCTCCTCCGCCGCCCCCGACTCCACCCCGGCCGCCACCGGCCGGAGGGCCGCCGGCCGTGGACGGGCCGCACGGATCGCCGGGTCCGCCGACTCCCACTACCAGCTGCATACCCGGCGACACCGGCACCGTCGCCTTGACGGCAGCGCCCGCACCGCCGGTGCCAACCTTGTTATACAGGGGGCAATTGCCGCCCTTGGCCCCCACCGCGGTGACCGTGATGCTCGTCACCCCCACCGGCACCGTGAACGAGCGGTTCCCCGCTCCGCTGAACGTGGCCGTCGCGGTCGCGGCGGCGAGGGCGACGCCAACGCCAGGGCCTGCCACCACGACGCTCACCGCGCCGGCGCCGACCGCCGACGCGCGCCTCGCCAACCAGCGCGCGATACGAGAGCCGCAAGCCGCCGGCCGCCGACGGTACTGGAACACGTTCCGCACGGGCGGATGATCTCCGACGCTCGCGGCCAACACAACAGGGACCACCCCATACAGGCCCCTACAGTTATCGGCTTGAGGGGCCCGGTTGCGGCGAATTCAAGTATGGGGTCGTTATGGTTGCGCCGGGAACCGCAATGTCTGATGATCGTCGGCGCCAGAGAATGCCCGCGAGCTTGAGGTAGGTCTTGCTCGAGACGAGTACCGCCACCACGTGCCGGCTGCGACGTGCGTCCGCGGCAGCGGCCGTCCTGCTCTCGCTGGCCGTCGGCGCGCCGGCGGCCCACGCGGCCAGTGCTGCCCCCGAGAGCGGGCACCCACGCGAGTCGCAGGTGCTGTCGAATGAGACGACGTTCACCCGGTGGGCGTACGTGAACCAGATCGAGGGGATATACCAGCGGCCGACTCAATCCTCCACGCGCGTCGCGCGCCTGCGCTGGAGCACCGAAGATGGGTTCCCGCAGATCTATCTGCTGTTGCGGGCATACTGGGACTCGCAGGGACGCGAATGGGTCAAGCTGCGCATACCGATGCGGCCTAACGGCCGCACCGGATGGGTGCAGCGCGACGCGCTCGGCGGGTTTCACCTCACCCACCTGCTGTTGGTTGTCGACCGCCAACGGTTACGCGTATCCCTGTATTCCCGCGGCCGGCTGGTGTGGCACGCCCCGGCTGCGGTGGGCAAGCCCAGCACCCCCACGCCTCCCGGAAGGTTCTGGATCACCGAGCGTTTCAAGATCGATGACCGCAGTTCGGGCTACTACCCCTACGCGTTCGGCACTTCGGACTACTCGACCCTGACCGAATGGCCAGGGGGTGGAGTCGTCGGTATCCACGGCCCCTACTACGAGCCGCAACTCATCCCCGGACGCATCTCGCACGGATGCATTCGCCTCCGCGTCGGCGACGACGACTGGCTCGCGAACCACGTCGCGCTGGGCACTCCGGTCCACATCCTTTGAAAAGTGATACCAGTAGGGGCGTCACCTCCAATAGCTATGCAAACTTAGGCATATTTGCTTGATTGATTGGGGGGAGGGCACCGCGCCGGCGCAGTGACGCTGGAGGAAGACCGGCTCATCGGCTAGGATCGCCGCGGGACAGAGATCGGAGGAGTGGGCACAGCGGAGGCGATGCTCGGACGGGCCTTCGGAGGTCAGTTGCTCGAGCGTGAGCGCGAGCTTGCGTTGCTGGACGGGGCGATAGAAGAGACGGCGTCCGGCGGGTCGTCCCTCGTGGTCATCGAGGGCGCATCGGGAATCGGCAAGACGCGGCTGCTGGCGGAGGCGCGCGCGCGCGCCGCCCCGGCCGATGTTATGGCGTTCACGGCCCGGGGTGGCGAGCTCGAACGTGAGTTCGCCTTTGGTGTCGTGCGCCAGCTGTTTGAGGGATATTTGCTGGAGGCGCCCGAGCCCGAGCGGGCGTTAGCCGGGCCAGCCGCCGCCGCCCGGCGCATCTTCACAGTCGCGGAGCGGGAGGACAACCAGTGGAGGCTGGGCGGGAGCGATCCTTCTTTTGCCTCGTTGCACGGGGTCTATTGGCTGGTGGTGAACATGTGCGCCGAGCGGCCGCTGATGATCGCGGTGGATGATTTGCAATGGTCGGACATGCCGTCGTTGCGGTTCATGGCCTACCTGGTGCATCGGCTCGAGGGCTTACCCGTCATGGTCGCGTGCAGCGTGCGCTCCACCAAGGGTACGGTCGAGGATCCGCTGCTTGCCGAGGTCGTGACCGATCCGGCCAGCGTGGTGCTTCACCCGCGTCCGCTGGGCCGGGACGGCGTCGCGGCGCTCGTAAGCGAACGGCTCGGCGCGGAAGCCGACGAGCAGTTCGCGGCGGGCTGCCACACCGCGACGGCCGGCAACCCGCTCTTGCTGGTGCAGTTGCTCCAGGCGCTCGAAGCCGAACGCGTTTTGCCCGACGCCGAGCACGTACGGATGGTCGCCGACGTCGGGCCAACGGCCGTGTCCCGCGCGGTGCTGGTGCGGATCGCGAGGTTGGGGGATGAGGCGCTCGCGGTGGCGCGTGCGATGTCGGTCCTCGGCGATGGCCCCGAGCTGTCGTTAGTCGCCGCGATGGCAGGTCTCGACGACGCACGCAGCGGTTCCGGTTTGGAAGCGCTGTTGCGGGCCGACATCCTGCGAGTAGAACCCAAGCTTGGGTTTGAGCATCCGCTCGTCGCCGCTGTCGTCTACCGGGACATGGCGCCGGTGCAGCGTGGTCGTGAGCACCAGCGAGCGGCGAGACTGCTGATCCAGGCCGGGGCGCCGATCGAGCAGGTGGCCGCGCATCTGCTCGCGGTGCCCCCCGGCGCCAACGGGTGGGTGGTGAAGGAACTGGTGCGCGCAGGAGAAGACGCATTCCGCGCCGGCGCAGCCGAGAGCGCCGTGGCATACCTCAGGCGGGCCGCGGCCGAGCCGCCACCCGCCGAGGAGCGCGCGCAGGTGCTGCTCAAGCTGGGTCACGCGGAGTTCCTGACCCGTGGCCCGGACGCCGCCAAGCATCTGCTCGAGGCCTATGAGCTACTGGAGGATCCGGTCGAGCGGGGATCGGTGGCGCTGACGTTGGCGCGGGCGTTGCTGCTGACACGACAAGCACCAGCGGCGGCCTCGATTGCCGCGGGCGCGGCCGCTGACCTTCCGCCCCACCTCACCGAGCTGCGAACCGAGCTCAAGTGCGTGGAGGCCATGGCGGTGTTTGTGCGGGGACGCGGCGGAGAGAAGCTCGGCTCACTCTCGGCGCTCCGCACAGAGCGTTTAGGCGATGGTCTCGCCTCGAAGATGCTCACCACGATGCTCGCGCGCGAAGGTACCTTCGCCGGTGCCACGAGCGACGCCTGCGCGCAACTGGCGAGCGAGGCGCTAACCGGCGGCGAGTTGATCGCGGCCGAAAACGGCTCCAGCGCCATCGTCGCGCTCACCACGCTCGCGCGCGCCGATCGCGATGAGGCGCTGGAGGCGTGGCAGCCCTCGCTGACTGAGGCGCACCGGCGCGGCTCACTCCAGGCCAAGGCCGGAATCAGCTTGGGAATTGGCTTCACGCTCTATCGCCGAGGGGAGCTCGCCGACGCCGAGCACTGGCTGCGGACGGCCGACGATGAGTACGCGCTGTGGAACTTGGGACCCGACCCCCCCATGACCCACTGCGTCTCCTTGTTGGCGCTGGTGCTGTTAGAACAGGGCGAGCTCGTGGAGGCGCGGGCTCAGCTCGAGCGCTGCACCGACCCCGGCGACAGCTCCGAGGGCTCGCGCTATTGGTTGAACTCTCTGCTCGAGCTGTTGATCGCAGAGGGGGCCTTCGAGCGCGCGCTGGCAGTCGCGGATGACTTCGCGCGCCGCTTCAGGCACTTGCACAACCCCGTCGACACCCCGTGGTGCTCCCACAAAGCGCTCGCGCTGCACGCCCTCGGGCGCCGCGAGGACGCGATCGCGGTGGCCGGGGAGGATCTCGACCTGGCGCGCCAGTGGGGCGCTCCGGGCGGGGTGGCGCGAGGGTTGCGGGTCCTTGGGACGTGCGAGCACGAGGAGGGGATTGACCACCTCAGAGAGGCGGTTGCCACCGCCGCGGGGTCACCTGCGCGACTGGAGCACGCCAAGGCGCTGGCCGCGCTCGGCCAGCGCCTGCGATGTGCCGGCCGGGAGCGCGAGGCCCGCGCGCCGCTGCGTGAGGCGATCGACCTCGCCGAGCGGTGCGGAGCGCGCGGCCTTGTGGATCAGGCACGCTCGCAGCTGCATGCGGCCGGCGGGCGGCCTCGCTCGACCATGGTCAACGGCATCCAGGCGCTTACCTCGAGCGAGCGCCGTGTCGCCGCACTGGCCGCCGACGGCCACACCAACCGCCAAATCGCTCAGGCGCTGTACATCACTCCGAAGACCGTCGAGATGCACCTCGGCAATGCGTATCGCAAGCTCGAGATCGGCTCACGCCGACAGCTGGCCGCCGCGCTCGGGGACGGGAGCCTCAGCCTATCGTCAGCTCCTCGAGTTCGGGGAGCGTCGATCCGCTCGTGACCGGACTCGTGATCTGAATCCGCACGAAGCGCGCGCGCACGGCGCGGAATCGCAGGACGTCGGTCGCCCCCGCGCGGCCGCTGACCGCCGCGACCGTCCGCCACGTACTCCCGTCGCTCGAGACCTGCAGCGCGTAACTCCCCGGCCGGAGCACGGTCACCGGACCCGGCGGCGGGGGGATGTTCGGCCCCGGCGCCGGCGGCCAATGGCGGCCCCAGACCAGCGTCGCCGACCGCAGCACGCGGGAACCGCCGCGCAGGGGAACGGTGAACGTCGCGGGAAGCGAGGCCGGCTGCCAGTCCGTCGCCGGGCTGCCGTCGACGGCGGCCAGAGCCGGTGCGCCGGGCTGAGCGCTCGATGCGCTGGCGTTCGCGCACCGTACCCAGTCGCGCGTCGGGATCAGGTCCGGCCGGCGCGTCGGAACCGTCAGCGTGCCTCCGGCGCGCAGGGTGCGCTCGCCCAACGGCGTCGAGATCGTCACGGCCGCACCGCGGTTGAGCGTCACCGCGGTCGTGTTAAGCCCGATGGAGATCGTCAGCGACCGTCCGTGCCAAGAGACGTCGTGCAGTACCACGCCCGCGAGCTGGCTCGTCAGGCTCGGGGCGAGCTCGATCGCGTTCGGCGCCCAGCGCAGTCCCGAGTAGCCGTAGAGGAACTCCTGCAGGAAGCCGCCGATCCCAGTCATGAACGTAAAGGCCCCGCCGGTCCTGGTCTCCGAAAACTGGTCGAAGACGTCGCGGATGAACGGCTCGTAGCTCCGCTGGGTGTACACGAAGCTCGAGCAGCCCGGTACGCCCAAGGCCGAAGTATCGATGGAGTTGACCGAATCGCTCATCGACGGGCCGTCCGGGTCGGTGCGGGGCACGTAATAGTTGAGGTCGCGCAGCGCCATGGCGGCCGGCATCGGATAGCTCCACGGATACTGGAGCATGGTCACGTCCGCCTGCTTTACGAGCTGCCCCTGATAGCCCGCGAACTCCGGGTGGATCCCGAGCTGACGGTTCGTGAGAACCCGGATGCCGGACGCGATCCGCGACCAGGAGGCGGGTGCGGTGATCCCGAGCACGCGAGCGGCCTTTACGGCATCGCGCAGGGTCGTCATGGCCGCAACGTTCGTGTACACCTCATCGTTGACGTCGGGGTTCTCCTCGTCGGGCCCCGTGATGTGGTCGATGTCGTACCGACCGTCGCTGGCGCGGGTGACCCGCGAGGCCCAGAACGCGGCCGCCTGGGAGAGCACCGGCCAGCCCCGCTGCAACAGCCAAGCCCGGTCGCCGGTCGCGAGGTAGTACTGCCACTGGGCCAGCGCGATGTCCGCGGTGATGTGCTGCTCGTAGAGGCCCTCGCTGTTGACCGAGACCGGCGGCGGGATCTGCTCCGTGCCGTCGAGCGCGCTCTCCCACGGGTAGCGCGCCCCTCGATACCCGGTCGCGGCCGCGTGCTGCTCGGCGGCGCGCAGCCGGTCGAAGCGGTACGCGTTCATGCCGGCGGCCAGATCGGGATGCTGGGCGAGCAGCGACGGATACATCCACGTCTCGGCGTCCCAGAAGATGTGGCCGTCGTAGCCGTTCGACGAGAGGCCCGCCGGCGAAACGCTCCAATCAACGCCGGCCCGCGTGCTCGACCACAGGTAGAACTCGCTGGCGTTCACGTCGGTGGCGACGGTGGGGTTGCCCAGCACATCGATGCGACCGGCCCACAGCGCCGCCCAGGCGGCGTCGTTGGCGCCGACGAGGCTTCCGAACCCGGCCGCGGCGGCGCTGCTCGCCTGCGCCTGCGCCGCGCTCACCGGGTCCGCGGCGGTCTGCGAGCTCTCGACGCCGACGTACTTGGTGATCGTGTACGTCTGGCCGGCGGTGACGGAAAAGGTGAGCTCCTGCCCCACGCTCTGCGGCGTCGCCTGATCGACCTGAGTGGTGGTGGCGCTGATGTTGGCGCTCAGTCCAAGCTGGCTCGCGATCGCCGCCTCGATGTTCGTGCCCTCGGTCCGGACCGCCACCCAATCGCGGTGCGCGGCCGTAACCCACCCCTTGTCCGCCTGCGTGGTCAGCGTCGCCGGGGTGCCATCGATCAGGTCGGTGACGGTCGCCGTGCCCGACCACTGCGGCGTCAGCTGGAGGCGAACCAGCCCCACGTACTGGCGCGCGCGATCGGTGAGCACCTGAAAGACAAGGTTCGTCACATGGCCGTCGGGCGCGGTCCAGCGCGCCGTGGTGGTCACGATTCCGGTGTGCAGGTCAATCGACTGGCGCCAGCCGGTCGTCTGCCCGCTCGACAGGGAGAACTGCTGGCCGCCGTCGGAGAACGAGAGCGTCGACCAGGTGGGGATGTTCGCGCGTTGCTGGACGCCGCCAGGCGGCTGGGCGTAGAAGCCCGCGAGCTCGGATTGCGAGGGAACGGTGCCGGCGGCGTACCCCTGGCCGACCGGCGGGACGCGAACGCCGAGTTCGCCGTTGCCAGTGAACGTCGGCGCGTACGTACCCCCGGTGCTCGTCGCCGTGAGCAAGTATGAGCCGGCCGCCCCGGCGGTCCCGCACCCCACGGCCACCGAGATGACCATCGTCATGACCGCGACCACGCCACGCAACAAACCACGCATGCCCAAACCTCCGTCGTTCATGAACCTGATCCGGGTCTTCCACGGCTGCAGGACGACGAAACACGCCGGCCCCGCGTACGCTCTGGCGGAACATGGCCAACGCCGCCGATGAAGTCCGCGAACGCCTCACCGAGGCGTGGAAAGGCGAGATCGTCGCCGGCGCGGTCTACGACCTGATCGCGCGCCGGATGCCCGAGCGCGAGGCCGACATCCTGCGCCGGATGGCGGAGGCCGAAGGCGGACATCGCCGCCGCCTCGAGAAGCGGATGCACGAGCTCGACATCAGCGTCCCCGATCCCTCCACCGTCCGCCTGCCGCTGTGGCTGCGCCTGCAGACCCGGATCGCGCCCGTCGACCGCCTGCTCGCGGCGCGCGAAGCGGCCGAGGACGACGAAGTCGGCAACCTCTACAAGCGTTCCACCGGAGACACGGTGACCGACCAGCTGTTGCGCGACATCCGCAAGGACGAACGCTCGCATTCGCTCGCGGTGCAGGACATCCGCTCCGGCTCGGGTGGCGGCGGCGACGGGTTGGCTCCCCCTGGAGGCGATCGATCCGAGGCGCCGCTGGCCGTCCCGGGCGCCCGGGCCCGACTCGACCGGATCCTGGGACGCGAGCGGTGGCACCGTACCGGCGGCGGTTGGATCTCGGGGGCGATCTACGGCGCCAACGACGGGCTCGCTGCGGTCTTCGGGATCGTCGCCGGCGTCTCCGGCGCCACCGGCGGATCTTCCTCGGTGCTCACCGCGGGTCTGGCGGGCGCGATCGCCTCCGCCCTGTCGATGGCCACCGGCGCGTTTCTCGCCGAGCGCTCCGAGTCCGAAGTGATGGCCGCGAACATCGAGCGGGAGCGCCAGGAGATTGCCGAGCACCCCGAGGAGGAGAAGGAAGAGCTATCGCTCTTCTACCAGCTCAAGGGAATCGACGAGAAGACGGCCGACCAGCTCGCTGAGCGGATGGCCGAGCACCCGGACGCGATGCTGCAAACCCTCTCGGTGGAGGAGTTCGGCGGCACCGCCGCCGGCGGTGGGGACCCGGTCCAGGCCGCCGCCGCGGCGGGGATTTCGACCGGCCTCGGGGCGATCGTGCCCGTGATCCCGTTCATGATCACGACCGGCACCGCGGCCATCGTCGCGGCCGCGGCGATCTCCCTCGTGGCGCATTTCCTGGTCGGCGCGGCGAAGTCACTCGTCACCCTGCGCACCTGGTGGGCGGCCGGCCTCGAGATGACGCTCGCCGGCGTGATCGTCGGCGGCGCGACCTACGCGATCGGGTTGGCGCTTCCGACCTGAGCGCGATCGGCGTCGGCACCCCGTAGGAGGGCCAGCTCCTCCCGCAGCGCGGCGACCTCGGCCTCCAGCGCGCGAACGCGCGCTTCGAGGCTCTCGCGGGCCGCGGCCGCGGCCGCGGGCGCCGGCGCCGGAGTTGGCGTCGGAGCCGGAGCCGCGGCCGGTGCGGGGGCCGAGCTGGTCGTCGTGTTGTGGTGGCTCGCCGCGCGGTGCTTGTGAGCCGGAGCCGGCTTCTTCGTCGTCGCGGTCTTCTTGGGAGTAGTCGCCGTATGCGTCGAGCTCGTGTGCTTTGCGGCGCTGCCGCCGCAGCCTGCCACCGCCGCAGCGGCCGCGATGGTGGTCAGTAGGGCTCTC
>JAFASF010000175.1 GCA_019244745.1 Solirubrobacterales bacterium
CACGGGCTGAGGCCCGTAGTTCTTGTGGAGGTCGTGGACCTCGATGGCTGTGTTCATCATGCCGGCAACGCTAGGCGCCGGCCGACGATCGCACATCGGGCTGCGGGCCCGACCTGGCCTCCGACCACGGTGGGAAACGAGACCGACCGCGGGCGGACCGCGTCCGCGAACGGGCCGCCGTTCAATGCCTGCACGCGCTACTTCTCGGCGGCGCCGGGGACGACGAAACCGTGGTCGTAGGCGAACACGATCGCCGCGGCGCGGTCGCGCACGCCGAGCTTGCCGAAGATGCTCCCGATGTGGGTCTTCACGGTCGCCTCAGCCAGATACAGCGTGGCGGCGATCTCGCCGTTGGTCGCACCGCGAGCGATCAGCGCGAGCACCTCACGCTCGCGCTCCGATAGCAGGTCGAGCCGCGCCGCTTGGCGGCCGGCGGGCGCCACGCGCCGGCGGTAGTGCTCGAGGATCCGCGGCGCCACCGCGGGATCGAACCAGGCCGCGCCACCCGCGACGGCGCGTACCGCCGCAATCAGATCCTCCGCCGAGCTGTCCTTCAGGACAAATCCGGCGGCGCCGGCCTCGAGTGCGCCCCACAACACGTCGTCCTCGCCGAACGTGGTCAGCACCAGCACCGCGATCGCCTCGGACACCTCGCGGAGACCGGCGGTCGCCGCGATCCCGTCGAGCACCGGCATCCGGATATCCATCAGGACGACGTCAGGCTCCAGCCGGGGGAGCTCGTCGAGCGCCTGGCGGCCGTCCGCGCACTCGGCGATGACCTCAAACCCGTCCGCCGGCGAAAGGATCCGCGCCAGCCCGGTACGAACGATCGCCTGATCGTCAACGAGCGCGACTCGGATCATGTGGCTTCACCTTGCCCGTCCGCGCCCGTCCCCGGGTCGCCTCGCGCGGTGTCCAGCGGCAGCCGGCAGCTCACCGTCCACCCCTGCGGGGTCGGTCCCGCGGTGAGCTCTCCCCCCAACGCCACCGCCCGCTCGCGCATCCCGATCAGCCCGTAGCCGCTTCGGTCCGGCTCGTCCTCAGGTGCGGCGGGGACAGGTCCCGTGGTCTCGACCAGGAGAGAGACCTGCGCGTCGGAGACCTCCAGCCCGAGCACGGTCCGCGCCCGCGGGGCGTGGCGAGCCGCGTTCGCGAGCGCCTCCTGCGCGATCCGATAGAGCGCCAGGCCGACGCCCGCACCGATCTCGGATAGATCACCCCGGATGCGAAGCTCCACCGGAAGCCCTCCGGCGCGCGCGTCATCGACCAGCGTGGGAAGCTCGTTCGCGGCGGGAACGGGCGGTAGCACACCGGCGTCATCATCGCTGCGCAGCAGCGCGACCGTTCGGCGCAGCTCCCGCATCGAGCGTCGGCCCACATCCTCCGCCGAGAGCAGCGCCTCCTCGGCCGCCGCCGGATCGCGGCGCAGAACGTGCCGCGCGCTCGTCACCTGAAGCATGACCGCGGCCAAACCGTGCCCGACGAAATCATGCACGTCCCGCGCGATTCGCCGGCGCTCCTCGAGCAGCGCCCGCTCGGCCAGCTCGCGCCGGGTGGCCTCGAGTTCGGCCTGAAGCCTCCCCTGGCGCAGGATCGCGCGCCCGATCGCCCACGGGAACGCGATCCCGAGAATCCAGATCCCGACCGAGATGTTGCCCGGCCTCTCGATCACACCCACCACCGCCGGAGACGCCACCGCGAGCAGCCCCAACGGCGCCGCGATCGCGAGCGACGCCGACCAGCGTGCAATGACAAACGCAAGCACCGAGGCTTCGAACATCGCCGGCTCATGGCTCCCTGAGCGCTGCACGACCACGACCGGCACCAGGACGGCCAAGGTGACCGCTACAACGGGCACACGCGGCAAAAACGACCACAGCGCGAAAGCGGCGACCGGGATCGCGAGCAGCACCACGTCCGACACAGACGATGGAGACGTAAGCGCGGCCACGACCGCAACCGCAAGCGAGAACACCGGAACCAGCCGGCGAACCTCATCGGCCCCGGAGCGCGAGGAGGACGGCTCGTTGCTCACACGCCCAAGTTACTGCCGCCCGACGGTCACGACATCCACCCCCGGGCGGACCTCGCACCACACCGTGGTAGGAACGTTCGAGCGGCTCAGACCACGCTTTGCGAGTCTATGTAGGGCAATTCGCAGGAGGCGTTCTATGCTGAGACCTAGACACGAATGAACGTCGAGGACCTGATGGAGATCGAGCGCGCCGGCCGCCGGTGCAGCGTTTGCCGCTCTGGGCGCCACTGGCGACGGTTCAGCGTCGTCCATCCAGAAGGAGGGGAGACGGTGGTGATGTGTGCCGCCTGCCAGACGCGCTATGAAGATGCCCCGCCCGCCCGATCGAGCCGGGAAGCCCCGTCTGCGCCCCCGTCGTCAACGGCGACGGCTACGGCGAAGGCAGCCCCAAGCGGTCATCCGCCTAGGCAGCACGAAGATCGGCTGAAGAAGGTGCTCCGTGAACTGCCGCGGGGTGAGCACTCCACGGGGCGGATCGCCAAGGCTGCCGGGCTCAACCAGACTAAGACGCTTCGGAGGCTGCGACAGCTGGAGGCCTCGGGTGAGGTCCGGCAGGTCGGCAAACGCTGGTCGACACAGCGTGCTCCGACGGATCTGGAGGGGGCGTTTGATCGCTTGCAAGCCAGGACGAGCAACATTCGGATCGTCAGAGGGGACCGCTCCCGGGCGTGAGCGGAACCGCTCCCGGGGCTGAGCGGGACCGCTCCCGGGCCTAAGCCGATCGCGCGTGTCCGATCGGAGCGCGGATGGGAGCGCGCGATAAACGTTCCCCCCACCGAGCCGGGCCTCAAACGTGGTGAACCGATACGACTTCGCACAGGACTGGGGCTGGCGTCCCGAGCTCGGACAGCTCAGTGAGATAGGGCCTGGCCTCGGGGCTCTGAAGCATCGCGGCGAACGCCTCCTGGCTTTCCCATTGGGCATAGTTGACGACCTTCGTGCCGTCGAAGCTGCGATGAACATTGGCTGAGACGAAGCCCGGTAGGTGGCGCATCACCTCCTCGGTGGCGCGCTGCCAGAGCTCGACCAGGCGCTGCTGGTTCTCGGGATCGACTGTGAACACATTAATCAACGTCACGACGTGAGCGCCAGAGCGGATGATCGATTCAGGCATGCTGGCTCCATTCAATGTCGGGGTTCTCGCGTGAGCGTGGATGATCGCCGCTGCGCGATTAGTAGTCGGTAGGGGGCGGCCAACGGACGGCTTATCAATCTAGAGACCTCGCGTTCCGCCCACTCTCTTGCGCCCAGCCGCTCCGAGGGTCATCATCGGCGGTGTCGATCACAGGAGGTGTCGCCGTGTGCGACGAGTGGTGGTATCAGCGCCGCGCCGAGGAGCGTGAAGCGAGCCGTCGGCTCTGGGAGGAGTTCGAGCGAACCCGCCCGCTGAGCGACCGGGACGTGTCGGAGGAGGAGCCCGAGGTCACTCCCGAAAAGCCAGAGCCAACGCGGCTCACGGCCAAGAGCTGAGCCTCGACGAGCCGGCGAGGCTACGGGCACGACGCCTTTAGCCCGCCGGCCTCGCCTACCGTGCAGGCGGTCGTCGTGTTCCGCTGAGGTTACGAGTCGCTTGCGTGAGCGCTGCGCATGGGCCCGGTGGTGCGCACGACCGTCAGCTTCGCCGCACGCTCGAGCCTCAGCTCGAGGCGTCCTCGACCGACCCGTTCGAGCGTGACTCCGCAGTCGATGCTCGCGAGTCGCCTGCGCAGCACGAGCAGGCGCGCCTCGAGGTTGTCGTTTCCCGCTGGCAGCCCGAGCGACTCATCCAAGCGAAGCTCGCGGTTGGAGAACTCGGTCCGCCCGGAGCCTGCGTGGGAGTTGAGCATGGCCCACAGGATGCGCCCCGGGGCGCCCTTGACGATGTACTCCGAGTCGCACAGGACCGTGTCATCGGCCTGGTAGTAGACGAACTCGAGCGGCGGTGGACAACCGTGCGGGGCCACGGGGGCGGCGGGCGCGTTGCGAGCCGCCTGGCCGGCGGGTAGGACTCGCGCCCTCATGGCGGTGGCCGTGTGCGCGCCGATGATGTGCAGCAGGCTTTCCGCCGGGCCGCTGACAGCGCCGGGTTCTGAGCTTTCCAGGTAGACGACGCCGACCAGTTCCTCTCCGACGATCAGCGGGATGGCCGCCGCGTTCCGGGCGCCCGCGAGCGCTGCAGGAGGGATGTCGATTCGGCCGCCGGCGTCGGCGCTCGAGCTGACCGTTTCCGCCATCGCCCGAGAGCGCGCGAGGTTCGCCGTGACGATCAAACGCCGACGTCTAGCGGCCATTCCGACCAGCCCGTCCCCGATCTCAACCTCTGCTCCTACGTCCGATCGTGCCTCGCCGGCGCCTGCGGTGGCGACGAGCCGGCCGCTCCGCGCATCGGGCGCAAACAGAAGGGCGTATGGGAAGCCGAAGATGTCCTCGAGCGCATCGAGCACCTCTTGTGCCGTCTCCTCGTAGCCCGTACACCTTTCGAGTCGGTGAGCGAATTGCTCGATCGGGGCCAATGGATCGGGGGTCACCGCCGGGTCAGGCCCCTCGCGCCGGACGCGCGTGCAGCGCAGGACGCGGTGGACATCGAGGCCGCGCAGCCGGAACACCGAACCGATCCCCATCTGCGACGCGATCCCGTCGAGGTTCGTTCGCATTGCCTCGAACGCATCCCCATCGGTGACCGTATGCAGATAGCGCAAGTCCAGGCGAAACTGCTCGCCGGCCCCCGGACAGACGATTAGCGCTTGAGAGAAGGGAACGAGAGCAAGTGTGGAAAGCGCCCGGTTGAACGACTGGCGAGAGGTCGCAACACGCTCGCTGTCGAGATAGTGAACCTGAGAGATGTAGCTGATGTGGGGTGTCCCGTCGGGCGCGCAGGTCGCGAGCGGCGCGGGGTGGCCTGCCCGGAGGCAGTCGCGGATCGACTCCAGGTCGACAACGTCGTTCATAGCTCCCGAC
Organism: Solirubrobacterales bacterium; assembly: GCA_019244745.1. Classification (GTDB taxonomy): domain Bacteria; phylum Actinomycetota; class Thermoleophilia; order Solirubrobacterales; family Solirubrobacteraceae; genus Palsa-465. The sequence goes on from JAFASF010000175.1 coordinate 4,973, forward strand.
CCGTATCAAGCCCGGGAGTCTCATCGGTTCGCTCGGCAATCTCGATTGTCACCGTGAGCAGGTCGCGGCCGACCAGTCCCCGGGCGAACGCTTCGGGCATCCCTACCCGTTCGCCCTCGGCGATGAAGCGCTCCACGTGCTCGGCGGCCGCCGCGAGCCGCTCGGGGGTTGGCGCGGCGACCTCGACCGGAGCGCCCTTCAACTGGACCGTGGTGTGCGACACCAGCCGCGCAAGGGTGGCCGCCACCGGACTCCCGGCCGCGAGGTTGCGCGCCATCGCGGACCCGGGCGCGGCCTCGACACAAACCGTCAAGCGCGCGCCGTCCTGGCTCAGCGACGGTCCCCACGCGCGGCTGAGCTCGGGACGGAGCTCCGCGTCGCGCGTGGCGATGACTACCGCAACCCCCTTGCGCACCACGTCTTCGACCTCGATCCCTGCGCCCACGAGCCGATGCTACCGCCGGTACACACGACCGCCGGGTGCCCGCGACCGATATCAGCTATTCGAATTGCGGCGTGACTGGCGTTGGTGTGGACCGACCTGTTCGGCGCGTTCGCTATCTGCGGCCTGATAAGAAAGTGCTAGGGCCTCGCTAGGAGCGTTCTAGGAGAAATGCCGGTCGTGCGCTGAGACGATGGGCGTACGCGATAAGGGGCGAGCGCGAGGGGCGGATAACTGGCCGTGGACGACATCGAGCCAGAACGTCCCGTTCACAGCCAACAGCCGAGCAGAAAGGACCCATATGGCCTACGGAATCGTTCACTATTTCCCTGGCGGAACTCGGGAGCAGTACGAGGCCGCGGTCGCGGCGGTTCACCCGAGTGAAAGCAGCTTGCCGGATGGTCAGATCTTCCACGCCGCCGGTCCATCGGACGGCGGATGGACCGTCATGGCCGTCCACGACTCAAAGGAGAGCTGGGAGCGGTTTCGCGACAGCACTCTCATGCCCCGTATGCAGGCGGGCATCGACGGCGGCTTTGCGACGCCTCCCCAGGAGACCGCCGTCGACATCTACAAGCTCATGCCGTAGCTGCGCAGCCCGACCGCAACCAAGGAGACCAGATGCAGAGCGTAGCTTTCGCCGCACCGATCCTCCCAGGACGGACCGATGACGACCGCGAGGCAATGCGATCGTGTTCGCACGGCGAGCGGAAGGTCGCTTTCGAGTCGTCGCGGGCCCGCCACGGCATCACAAGAGAAGCCGTCTGGATCCAGCCCACTCCAGCTGGCGACGTCGCGGTGGTGTACATCGAGGGCGAGGACCTACAAGCGACGTTCACGGGCCTCGGCTCCTCGCAGGAGCCGTTTGACAGCTGGTTCCGGGCAATGACGCGCGAGATACACGGAATCGACCTCGAACAGGGCTTCCCGCCGCCCGAGCAGCTCATCGACTTCCGGGCTGCTCGGACCGCGTCGTGATCAGCCAATAGGAGCACGGAGCGAGCGGGCGGTCACGCCCGCTCGCTCATGCGCGTTATAAACGTGTCGTGCCGCCTCCGCGCGAGCGCCCACAACCCGCCGATCGTGCGCCGCGGTCCTCCGGAGACCGCCGGTGACCAGGTCCCTGCGCGCCGGCGTCCTTGGCGCGTCCGGGTCTTGGCACACCCGCCGGCTGATCGGCGCCCTCGCCGCACGCGGGCACGACGTCGTGGCGATTCCCGCCACGCGGCTGCAGTCGGAGATCGACGAGCACGGCGCCGTGCACGTGATCGGACCCGAGGGCGTCGTGCTCGATGCGCTCGACCTGTTGGTCGTGCGCGGACTCCCTCGCGGCTCGCTCGAGCAGGTGATCTTCCGCATGGACGCGCTACACGTCCTCGCCGAGCGCGGCGTCCGCTGCGTCAACAGCCCTCGCGCGATCGAACGCACCGTCGACAAGTCGTGGGCCAGCGCGGTGCTCGCCAGCGCAGGGGTGCCCACCCCACCCACGATCGTCTGCGAACGGTACGACGGTGCGATGCAGGCGTTCGAGCTGCTAGGCGAAGACGTCGTGATCAAGCCGCTGTTCGGGGCGATGGGCAGCGGCACCGTGCGCGTCGAGGATCGGGACGTGGCTCACCGCGTGTTCCGAGCTCTGGAGCTCGAGCGGACCGTGTACTACGTGCAACGCACGATCGCACCTGTCGGCCGCCGCGACCTGCGGGTGCTCGTCGTCGGCAACGAGATTGCCGGCGCCATGGAGCGCGCCACCGACACGTGGCGCGCCAATATCGCGCGCGGAGCCCGGCCGCGCGCGGTCGCGCTGACCGAAGCCGAGGGGAGCTTGGCGCTTGCGGCGACCGCGGCGCTCGAGGTCGACGTCGCCGGCGTCGACCTGCTCGTCGCGCCCGACGGGGAGGCGGTCGTGCTCGAGGTCAACGGCATACCGGGGTGGCAGGCGCTGCAGTCGGTGTGCGAGGAGGACCTGACGCAACGGGTGGTCAGCGCATGCGAGGCGCTGGTCGCGGTATGAGGCGGCCCTCGTGGAGGGCGGTGGAGACCAGGGCGCCCGTGGCCCCGGCCGACTCGAGCGCGCGCAGGTCATCCTCGCCGCGCACGCCGCCGCCGGCGTAGATCGCGACGGCCGGGAGGGCCGCCGCGAGCTCGGACGCGGCGCGCAACGGCGGTCCGCGGCCCGTGCCCACCCGAGCCAGGTCGATGACCAGCACTTCGCGCACCCCGAGGCTGATCGCCAGCGGGGCGGCGGCCGCGGGCTCACGGCCGGCGAGCGCGGGGTGAGGGGAGATCAGCCGTCCCTCGCGCAGGTCAACGCTGAGTACCGGGGGCGGCGCCGCGGGAACGCCAGAGCGCGCGTCCCCCGGGTCAGCGGACAGCGACTCGGTGCCGACGACGTTGCGGGCCGCGCCGGCGCGGGCGAGCGCCTCCGCCCGCCCGGAAGTGGTGGCGCCGGCGTCGACCCATACCTCCCCCACCGCCGCCAGCGCCGCCAGCGTCCTCTCGTCGACCACGGCGCCGGCCAGGGCGTCGAGATCGGCGACGTAGAGGCTGCTGGTCCGACAGAGGCCGCAGAGCGCTCGCGCAACTGGCACGGGCTCGCACCCACCCACCAGCGAACTATGTAACGGCGCATAGTCGGCGCGCTGTCCGCGGCGGGCGTGCACGACGATCCCGCCCTTCAGATCGAGCACCGGGACGATCTGCATCGTCGGCCTATCATGCCCGCATTCGGGAGCACCACGACCCCGTGATCGGGCTCGACATCGGCGGCGCCAACACCAAGGCGGCGGTCGTGGACGGCGACGGACGGGTCCGGATCGTCTCCGAGCCGTTTGAGGTGTGGCGCCGTCCTGAGGCCATGGCCGATGCGATCGCCACCGTGGTGGGGCGACTGGAGCTCGATCGTGCCCCGGTCGCGCTGACCACTACGGCAGAGCTCGTCGACGTGTTCGCGAGCAAGCGAGAGGGGGTGCTGCACGTGCTCGACGCCACCTCGGAAGCACTGCCCGAACGCCGGCTGCGCGTCATGACCATCGAGGGCGCGCTGATCAGCGTCGAGGAGGCGCGCGCCGCGCCGCTGCGATGCGCGGCCGCCAACTGGATGGCATCGGCATTGCTGATCGCGCGCTCGCTGCCGGACGCCGTCCTGCTCGACTGCGGGAGCACAACCACCGACGTCGTTCCGATCCAGGCGGGCGAGGTCATTGCGCTCGGGCACACCGACGTCGATCGGCTGCTACACGGCGAGCTCGTCTACACCGGCGCCTTGCGGACCAACATCGCGACGATGCTCTCTCACGTCCCGATCGGCGGACGGCCGTGCCCCGTGTCGTCCGAGCTGTTCGCGATCAGCGCGGACGCCCACCTGCTCCGCGGCAGCCTGACCGCCGAGCAATGCACGTGCTCGTTTCCCGACGGTCGCGGCACCTCGCTGCCCGAGGTGCGCTCCCGCCTGGCGCGCGTGGTGTGCGCGGACCCCGAGCAGCTGGCGGATGCCGACCTCGAGGCGATCGCAGCGGCCGTGGAGGAGGCGCAGGTGGCATCGATCGCAGCGGCGCTGGGACGCGTCGCGCGACGAGTCACAACCGGCGCTCCGGTGGTCGCGGTCGGAGTCGGCGCGTTTCTGGCCCGTGCGGCGGCGGACCGCTGCAGTTTGCCCGTGTACCCGGAAGCGGCTTCGTCGCACCCCATGTCGGTTTTTGGCGGTGGCGGCGGCCTGGGTGCCGCCGCCACCGCACTGTCGGTGCTGGGCCATGAGTGATTCTGCGCCGCTGGTCGTCAAGATCGGCGGCGGGTTGCTGCGGGCGGAGGGGATCGAGGGGCTGCGCCGGGCGTGCGCGGAGGCGAGCGAGATGGCGGCCCGACGCCGGGTGCTGGTCGTCCCCGGCGGTGGTCCGTTCGCCGATGCCGTGCGCGCCGTCGATGCCCGGCTGGGCCTCGCCGATCACACGGCGCACGCGCTGGCGCTGCGGGCCATGGATCAGCTCGGCGTGCTGCTGCGCCCTTTGCTGCCGTCCGCCGAGCTCCTCCGCGCGCTGGCACGACCCCGAGCATTGGGCCTGTTGCTGGCGGCGCCGGCGTTCGAGGGCAGACCCGAGGTGCCGGAGTCCTGGACGGTCACCAGTGATTCGCTGGCGGTGCTGGCCGCGGCCGCTATCGGGGCCGAGGAGGCGATCCTGCTCAAGCCGGTCGCCGGAGTCTTCGACCGGTGGCCCTCAAACGGGGCACCGCTTGACGCGCTGAGCGCCGCGGAGCTCGCGGAGCTGCAGGCGCGTGGCGGCGGGCGGGCGGTGGACGCCTACCTGCCCGAGGCCGTGCGCCGGACGGGCGTGGCCGTCACGGTGCGAGCGCCGGGCGGGCTGGGCACGCGAATCACGCGAGGTTGAGGCTTTCCGTGGAGCTCGCCTGCCGCGGCCGCGACCAGCTCGGGATCGAGCTCGTTGGTCCGGTCACCACCGCGACAGCCTGCCGAGCGCACGCCGACCACGTCGGCCGGCACGCGGCGCAGCTCGCCCAGACGGAGCTGACCCGCGACGCCGAAGGTCCCGCCCGCGCTGTGCGTGCGGGCGATGAGCCGAGTCAGCTCGGACTCCGTCAACCAGGCGTAGAGGCCGCGGCCGTCCTTGACGAACGTGTCGACGAGCGCACCGGCGATGCCCGTCCGGCTGACCACCTCGGGCAAGGACATCGGAGCCAGCGCCGGGGGATGGAGCGCGCCGGCATCCGCGTAGGCCACAGCGATCACCGAGATCCCTGGTCCCACCGCGTCCGCCACACCGCGCATGACTGCCACAGCGTCATCGACCTCGCGTACCGCACGAAGCCCCACCTTGACGTAGGCGGCCCCGCGCGCCACGAGCGCCGTCGGGCGCGGGACCGTACGCAGGTCGCCCAGCGCCACGCTCACCGGCGCTGCCGCCCCGACCACCTCCACCACCTCCGACAGCACCCGCGGCGCCGGGGCGCCCAGCGGGCCCTCGCGAGGATCCTTGACGTCGATGATGTCCGCTCCGCCGGCCAGGGCGCGCCGAGCCTCCTCAGCGGAGACAACGCTGACCAGTAATTTCACGCGGCCGCCTTCCCAGAGCCGCCGCGGGCAATCCGGACCCCCCGACGATCGAAGTCGACCACTCTGACCTCCGTGCCGGCGCCCGCCACGTCTCGCAGTCGCGCCGCCACTTCGGCGGCGGGCTCCGGACCATCGACGATCCCGTAGACCGTGGGGCCCCAGGAGCTCTGCCCGACCGCTCCGACGCCGAGTGCCACCAGCGCCTCCACCAGCGGCGCCGCGCGCGGGTGAAACACCCCGCCCTGCTCGGCGGCGAACATCGATCCCACCTCGTGCTGAATCTCGGTCAGCGCGCCGCCGAACTCTTCGATATCGCCGCTGAGCAGACCGGGCAGCAGCGCGGTCAGCACCAGACGCGAAACGCGCGGCTCCGCGCCACGCGCGGCGCGGAGCCGCGCGAAAAAACGCTCCTCGGCGTCGCCGGACAGGCCCTTCTCGCCCCGGGGCATCGCGAGCACGCACCGCCAACGCTCCGGCATCGGGTACCGAGCCACCAGCGGGCTGACCCAACCGCCCCCGCGCACGCCGGCCTCTACGACCAGCCCCGGGGCCTCGAACGTCCAGCAGCCCACGCTGGAACGCGCCCCCCGCCCGGCCGCCTCGGCCAGCCGCTCCGGCGCTGGCGAGATACCCGTCAGCGCAGCCACGGCGCGTGCGATCGCGAGGCCGAGCTTGGTGCCCGACCCGAGCCCAACGTGTGGCGGGATCGCCTCGTGGACGTTCACTTCGATGCCCCCGGTGAGTCCGAACGTCTCCCGCGCGCGTCGAGCGAACTCCGCGGCGCGCTCGGTCTGTGTTCCGGACGCGACGACCTCGTCACCAGAACGGCGCCTGAGCCCGACGACCACCCGCGGAGATTCGACACCCACTCCGACGCCCCCAAAGCGGCGCCTGCCGAGTCCCGCCGGATCGAGCATTCCGAAGTGCAGGCGCGCTGGCGCCGTGATCACGATCTCGGTCACGTCCGCTCAGCGACGTAGCGTCGATCGTAGTCCATCGCGGCGCGCTCGCTGGGCCCGGCCGTTTTGTCCACCAGCTCCTGAAGGCGGGCGAGCTCGGCCCACACGCGCGCGCTGCCCAGCCACCTGAGGCGTGAGGCGAAGATCGAGGCCTCGACCGCGGCATGTCGGGCGCGGCACAGGCCCAGCGACTGACGCGTGCCGGTCCCAGCGGCCACCACCCTGGCACGCACGCGAGAACGCGCCGCCCCGTCCTCGCTGGGCGAGATCTCGTTCACCACGACCTCCCGCCAGGAACTCACATCCTCGATCACCGAACCGGCGATCACGCTGGCAGCGCGCATGGCCGGGCGGGGGCGGCCAAGGGCGGACTGGACGAAGAGCAGCACGTCGTCGGTCAGATGCACGACCGCCTCACCCCGGAAGCGCAGGTTCTTCAGCGTGCGAGTCGCGTGAAACGGCCAGAAGACGAGCTCCTCTTCACCCCAGCGCACTCCCATCGCGGCGCAGTTGACCACACCGTCACTTCCGGTCGTGGTCACCACCGTCTCGATCAGGGGCGCCTGGTCCAGGCCATCACTCGACAAGGCTGAAGAGCTCCTGGCGCGCACGCGGATCGTCGCGCAACGAGCCGCGCACCGCCGAGGTAACGGTCCGCGTCCCCGGCTTGCGGACGCCGCGGATCGTCATGCACGTGTGCTCGGCGCTGAGCACGACCCCGACGCCCCGCGGCTTGAGAGTCTCCTCCAACCAGTCGGCGATCTGCACGGTCATGCGCTCTTGCAGCTGCAGGTCCCGGGCGAACGCCTCGACCACCCGTCCGAGCTTCGAGATGCCAACGATCTTCTCTCCCGGCACGTACGCGACGTGCGCCTGACCGAAGAACGGCAGCAGGTGGTGCATGCACAGCGTGTGGAAGGGAATGTCGCGCGCGATGACGAGCTCGTCGTAGCCGTTCTCGTTGGCGAACGAGGTGGCGGCGAACTCGGCGGGCGTGACCAGCTCCGCGAAGGACGCGGCGACGCGCCGGGGGGTTCCCACAAGTCCGGGGGAGTCGATGTCGGCGCCGATCGCGCGCAGCAGATCGAGCGCGGCGCGCTCGGCGGCGGGCAGATCGAGCTTCGAGGCGTCGACGACGCGTCCAGGCGTGGCCGGGGCCACAACTTGCGGATCGCTACCTCGGGCGTTCATCGCGCCAGCGTAACGCGTGGGCGCTCTCGCGCTGTCGCCGCGGCGCTCCGACCTGTGGTCAGCAAACGGACGGCCGCCTCTGGATGCGGAATCCCTCGACCGCGATGGTTCCGCTAAGATGGCAATACCGGCCACGTTCACTCTAGTAGGGAGGAAGTTCCTTATGAAGTGGGTGAAGCCCGAGTTTGAGATCGTGGACCTCTGCTCCGAGGTCACTTCGTACCTGTATCACCGTTAGGAACCCGAAGCTGACGCGGCCTCCGGTCGCCACCTGGGGCTGCGTCC
>JAFASF010000195.1 GCA_019244745.1 Solirubrobacterales bacterium
CGGCGGGAGTTGTGGTGCGAAGCGCCGCCGGTCGAGGCCAGAGCAGTCGGCGCGGCGGCAAGCGCGAGCGCGGCGATCCCCGTCAGCCTAACCGCGGCGCGCGCGAGTCGCCTTCCCGTCCGCTGTGCCCCGCCGGCCTGTGGCTCGACGCGATTGAAGTTGCCTCTTTGCAGCATGACAGTCCTTTCAAATCGGGTTCGGTGTCAGATCGTGTGTCCGAGATCTCGGCACAGATCCATCCCATGCATCTCCAGACCAATACGCCCGATTCCGCTGAACGGTTCGCAGCAGGCGGCGTCCCGGTGGTACTCGCACGCAGCGGTGTCAGCGCCTTCAGCGGCCATTGAGCCGCCAGGTCGAGGAGCAACAGCCGTGACCGCGGCAAGGTCGGCTTCGCGCCCCGGGCGACGGCCGGGGGCTCGACAGCCAGCACCGGAGTTCTCCTTCGCCAGGTGATCACGGAAGACTGCGTGTCAGCTCGCGCTCCTGAGCAGACACAGCACCATGCGCTTCGGCGGCGACGACGCTCGCTCCGCCAGGCGAACGGGGGCTCTGCGATCTCGGCCGTGACCGACGTCCGTCACGCGCATGCGCGCTAGCGATCGTTCGATCCGCTGATCCGCACCGCAAGCGCTGGCACCTTGCCTCGCCTCGCTGGTTGCAGGTAGGGTTGGCCTTCTGGTATGTCTGAGGCCCGGTGTTCGCCGGCTCGCGTGGCCGGCAGTTGTGGCGGCGTGTGCCTTGGTGACAGTCGCTGCCGCACCGGCGCGGTCGCCGACCCCCGGCGTCCGCACCGACCCGACTTTCGGCGGCGGACGAGGGTTCGTGACAACGCCGATCACCGGGTCCTCGCTCGCCTACGCCGCGATTGTGCTAAGGGGCGGCGCGATCGTCGTTGCCGGACAAGCGTTCCCGCAGTCGGGAAATGGCCAGGTTGTTGTCGCGCGGTACCGGTCGGACGGGCGGCTGGATAGGACCTTCGGGCGGGGCGGCACCTTCCAGTCGGCGTTTCCGGCAGCCAGCGGCCCGTTCCTTGCCGATGCCATTGCCCAGGACAGGCGGACCGGCAAGCTGATCATTGCCGGTGGCTACGGCCAGGGCTCGATGCTGGTGATGCGGCTGAATGCGCGGGGGCAGCTGGACCGTACGTTCGCCGCGCATCGTGGCTTTGCCACGGTTAGCGTTGGGGGGATCGCCAACTCGCTCGCGATCCAGCGCGATGGTCGGATCCTGTTGGGCGGCTACAACGCAAACCCGGAGGGCCGTCCCTTCGTCGTGGCGCGGTTTACGCGCGGCGGGATCTTGGATCGCACGTTCGGGCGCCGAGGAATTGCCCAGCTGATTTTCTGGAACCGCAAGGCGGCCGCGGGCGGCGGTCTCACCGGGCTGGCGACGACAGCAGATGGAGGGCTTATCGCATCCGGACATATCGATTACATCGGCGGACACGGAGGTCAAAATCCCGGCCACGGGACGGCCGGCATCTTCCGACTGAACCGGAGGGGACTGCCAATTCGCCGGTTCGGCACCCGTGGGCACGTGGAGGTGACGTTCTTCAACCGTGCCCATATGCCGCTGCAGTGGTTCCCGTGCGCAATGACAACAGATCGGCGCGGCCGGATCACGGTGACTGGCGGCGGAGCCGCGAGCGCGCTCCTGACCGCTCGACTGACGGGTGGGGGAGCGTTGGACCGCTCCTACGGCAGCAACGGGAACGGTCGAAGCGTCATGCCTGGCGCGGGTGGCAACGCGATTACGACATGTGGCGCGGCGGCCACGCCGGCGGGTGCGCTTACCGCCGGAGTTCAGTCCACGCTGGCGCAGCTGCTGTCTAACGGGCGGCCCAATACCCGCTTCGCGCGCCGAGGAGTGTTCACCATCGTCAGGCCGCGGGGAGTGTTCATCAACGCCGTTTTGCGGTCGGGACCGCAGCGCATTGTCCTTGCCGGAAGCGCCGGCAATGCTATGTATGTTGCCCGCTATCTGCTGCCCCCCGGGGGCTGAGAGAACCGCGGGTCGTAGCTCCTCCAGCGACGCTTGGACTTGGGACCGGACGCGCCCCGCCGTCGTTGCGCAGGTGGTCCGTTGCGACCAACAAACGCCCCCCAACACGATGTAAGAGAGTGACCACCCGATGCGGATACTCGCCCTCGGCGGAAGCCTCCGCGAAGCCTCCCGTGACCGGGCACGCTCGACGAAGCGGCGGCACTGGTCCCGCTCGGCGACGACCTCGCCGGCTTGGCGGTACACGTCGCGGCCCGCGTGGGCGCCATCGCGCAGCCGGACGAGGTGCTGGTTTCGGGAACCGTCCGGGACCTGGTGATGGGCTCGGGGATCGAGTTCGCCGACAGGGGCGCGCGGGAGCTCAAGGGCGTCCCCGGGGAGTGGCGGCTGTTCGCCGTCGAGGCCGCTGCGGATCGCGGGCCCGACAGCGCGCAACTGGCGCCAGTGCGCCCCCGGATCAGCGATCGGGTCGCGCGGCTGTTTGTCCGCCGCGCGCCCGGCCTCGCCCGCGCAAGCACCGAGGCGGTGCGTCGGAGGTCAGCTTCCTAGTCCGAGCTTCGGGGCATCACGGCGATGGTGCCGCGAGGCAAGGCAGTTGCGAGCGCGGGCTCAAGGGGGCAATTCAGCACCGCGTGCGGCTGGAGGTTCTCACGTAGACCCGGCGGAGCTACCGGTTGCTGCTGGGGACGGTCGGTGTCTTCTGCTCAGTGGTGCGATCGGATCTCCCCACGGCGTCGTGGAGCACGCCGCTCGACCCGGGGGTAACCCCCAACCTGGCTGGTCGCGCGGGCGGCTCGCCCCCCGCTCTGCTCGAGCGGTTCTGAGAGCAGTTCCGCGAATCGCTCTGCCGGCGTCATCCACCGAAGCGTCTTGCGTGACCGACCATTGAGCTCCGCCGCGATGGCATCGAGCTTCGTCCGGGAGATGGCAGCGAGGTCGCAGCGCGGGGGAGGTACTGGCGCAGCCTCGTCAATGCTCACAAGGTCAAGCCGGTCCCCGGATCGCCGTCCGCAACGCCACGCCGCGATGGATCCGATGCCGGAACTGGACCAGCGCCCTGCCGGCGTTCAAAATCCACTTCGGTGACCGACCGCCTGACACCGCAATTAACCGTCACATTTCATACTCGGAGAGCAACGGTTACATTTAACATAATCCGCCTACCCAGCAGCGCAAGCGACACCGCGACCGCCAGCGCCCCACCCCGAGCTAGCCAAACCACCCGTACGCCCCACCCACGGAGGCACTCGCCGTGGGCGCGATGCACCAATGGGCCCGTTGGAGCCGGCGTCCAGAGGGGCTTGCGTCATCAGCGACTGGCTTCGGCCGGGGGCGGCGCCGCCGACCGAGAGCTGCCCGCGGCCCCAACCGCCTCCCTGGCCCAGCGCCTGCCTATGGGCAGCACGCCGACGAACACCGGGTTGCCGCCATCGAGGGTGATGCGGCCGCGGCTGAATTGCACGCGCGCGATGCCAAGCGGCCGCTTCTCGAGCACGTCTTGGACCTCGCCGTAGCGCGTCGAGCTCAGACGACAGACGTACACGTTCCGGTCCGTCACCAGGTAGGCGCGCGCGTGGTCGCGAAACCAGCTGATCTCCGGGAGAAGCCAGAAGACCCAGCCCCCCGTCGTTCCGGTCGCTGCCGCCGTCACCTGTTCCCCCGGCTCCAGAACCGCGCCGGCGCGTTCCTGCCACTTGCCAACCCGCTTGTTCTCCACTCTCGCTCCTTTCGCTGGCTCACTCGACGGCAAAACTCGGTGTCGGTTCAATGATCCTCGCCCCCCGCCGGCGAATCGGCTGCCCGATCACCTCCTCGATCCCAAGGCCATCAACGCCAACCTTCCAATGACTTTCGGTATGGGCTGGCACGCTTTGAACGCGGCAGCCACAGACCGCGTTGGTCAGACCGATGCGAAACATGGTGGGATCCATGCGCAGGGGTCTCGTTCACGACCGTGGCGTTGAGCCAGGTCCGGTTGGAGGTCGCCGCCGCGTGCGCCACCCGTCCGCGCCCCCTGCTCCGGCCGGCGCAAATCCACTCGCCTCGAGCCCCAACACCGCGCGAGTAACTGCGCAGATCAGCAGGCCGGAGCGGTTCACGACGGTAATGATCGCCGCGGCACGCGTTCCGGACAACGGGGGCATCCCCATACAGATCCCTGTATTTTCTGAGTTGCTCGAAACCGGCGAGCTCGCCGTTGTGCGGATCATCGGCAGCGCTGGGCAGCAGCGCCTCGAGCCCGCTGAGCAGCCCCAGGCGTCCTGAGAACTCGCGGGTCG
>JAFASF010000244.1 GCA_019244745.1 Solirubrobacterales bacterium
GCTTGCGACCGGCTCGAGAGCGAGGACCCGATCGCCCCCGGCGTGGTCGGTGAGCATCTCGACCTCTCGTGACGCCGATGGATAGCCGAGCGACACCCGCACCATGAAGCGGTCGAGCTGATTCTCGGGCAGCGGGTATGTGCCCGCATACTCCACCGGGTTCTGCGTTGCGAGCACTGCGAACGGGCGAGCCAGCTCGTGCGTCGCCGCGTCGACCGTGACGTGTCGCTCCTGCATGCATTCGAGCAGCCCCGATTGCGTCTTCGGCGGGGCACGGTTGATCTCGTCCACCAGCACGAGGTTCGCGAACACTGGTCCAGGGCGGAACTCGAAGCGCCCCTCGCGCTGGTTGAACACGTTCGTTCCAACGACGTCGGCCGGGAGCAGGTCGGAGGTGCATTGGATTCGCGCGTATGAGGCGTCGATCGACCGGGCCAGCGCACGCACGAGCGCGGTCTTCCCGACGCCAGGGTGGTCTTCGATCAGTACGTGGCCCTCGGCCAGCAACGCGACGAGCACGTCGCGCAGCGTGTGGCCCGGGACCTTGACCGCCAGCGCGATGTTCTGGCCAACGCTTTCAGCGAGCGCCGCTATGTCCGCGGGGTCGAGCTGGTCGGTCCGGTCCACCGTGAGCGACGATGTTACGCCCGCGCGGATGCGGCCCGATGGCGGTGCTCAATCCGACAGAGGCTCGACCCCGAGGTAACGCCGCTGGAGCTCGGGATCGGACATCAACTGGTCGGAGGTGAGCTCCGTTGCGAGGCGGCCAGCGACCATGACGAGGTGACGCTCGGCCACGGCCGTCGCCACCCCAAGGTTCTGCTCGACCAGCAGGACGCGGACGCCGTTGTGGGCCAGCCCACGGATGTTTCCCACGAGCTCGTCCACGATCCGCGGGGCCAGGCCTTCCGAGGGCTCATCCAGGATCAGCAGCTTCGGACTGAGCAGCAGAGCGCGACCGATGGCCAGCATCTGCTGCTCGCCGCCGGAGAGCTGGGTGGCGTCGTTGCGCTGACGCTCGGCCAGGCGCGGGAACATCGTGTAGATGCGCTCCGGCGTCCACTGTCCGTTTCCGCCGCGGTTGGCGATCACCCGCAGGTGCTCGCGGACCGTGAGGGAGCCGAACAGTCTTCGGCCCTGCGGCACGAGCGCGATTCCGGCCCTGGCGATCTTGTAGGGGGCCTTTCCGAGCAGCTCGAGCCCTCCGAAGCGAATCGAGCCGGTGGCGGAGCCCGGGTGGATGCCCATGATCGCGTGACACATCGTTGTCTTACCCATGCCGTTGCGACCGATGATCGACACCGGCTCCTCGTCCACGCTGAAGTCGAGGCCCTGGAGCACGTGCGCGGGGCCGTAATAAGCGTTGAGTTCTTGGACCTCGAGCAACCCGCCGTCACTCATCGTAATAGCGACTCCCGAGGTAGAGCTCGTGGACGTCCTTGTTGGCCCGGATCTCGGCCGGCGTTCCCTCGACGATGATCCGTCCTTCGTGCATCATCGTCACCGACTGGGCCACGCGCAGCGCGACGTCCATGTCGTGCTCGATCAGCAACAGCGTCACGTCGGAGGGCAGTGCGGACAGCAGCTCGATGAGCGTTACGCGTTCGGCTCGGGAGAGCCCAGCGGCGGGCTCGTCGAGCATCATCAGCTTGGGCTCCATTGCCCGCGCCATGCCGATGGCAAGCTGTCGGCGCTCACCGTGGGAGAGCCCGCTCACCATCGACTGGAGGCGATCGATGAGGCCTACGTCGCCCGCGGCCGCTCGCGCCTTGGCCCGCAGAGGGGCATCGCGCTTGGAGGATCGGAACGGAAAGGTATGGCCGGTACGGACGCCGAGCGCAGCCAGGTAGATGTTGTCCTCAACCGTGAGGCCGTCAAATACTCGCGACTGCTGATAGGTCCGAGCCAGCCCGAGCTTCGCCCGGTGGCGAGCGGGGTCCTGAGTCACATCCGCCCCGAACAGCTCGATCGTGCCTTCGGTGGGCGGAAACTCTCCCGCGATCACGTTGAACAGCGTGGTCTTGCCGGCCCCATTGGGTCCGAGGATCGTGCGGCGGTCGCCCGGATACAGCTCGAGGTCGACACCGTCGACAGCGCGCAGCCCGCCGAAGCGCCGGCCGATCCCCCGCAGGCGGAGGACCGGCTCGGCGGCTTCGGTGACTCGAGCTGGTACGGCCATGTCCTTGAGTTACTTCTCAGCCGTCAGTGGACGCTGATCGATTGCTCCTTTCCTTGCCATGGCAGCGCGCGCTTCTGGCAAACCGGCTGGCCCCGACCCGGCGAGGGCGTCGTCGGTGTGAACGTACCGCCAAACGCCTGGGTCACGCCGGGAACCGTGTAGATCGTGTGGATCCCGGGAGTCCCGCCGGTCGTCGTGACATCGGCGATGTAGTTGTCCACGATCGCCTGGCGATTCTGATCCAGCGTGACCGGCCCGTACGGAGCGTCCGGGAGCGTTGTCTTGGCCAGCGCCGCGTGCAGTGCCGCCTGCCCGTTTGACAGATCGCCGTGCACAGCGGTGAGCGCCTTGTCGAGCGCCCACGCCGCCATGTAGTAGTTGACCGTGAACACGCTCGAGGCGAGCCCCGCCAGCGTGCCCGGCTTCGGTAGCGACGTGGTCGGCGCCGGGTAGGCCTGCTTGAGCGCCGAGATGTACGCCGCCGCGTTTGCCGAGCTGGTGTCCTCGTTGGTCGGCTGACCGACCAGCGCCCCGACGTCGGCGGCGTGCACGGCAGCCAGCACGGCCGGGTCGCCGAGGAAGATGTTCCCAGCGAGGGTGTTCTTCTTGAACGCGCCGCGCGACTGCGTGTACTGCTTGAGGAAGTCAAGCGTTCCCGTGCCGCCGACGGCGCTGAACAGCCCGTCGAACTTCTGCGGGATCTGCGAGATGTAGGACGAGTAGTCCGTCGTGCCGAGCGGCGGATAGATCCGGGTGACGGTCCCGCCGTCCGCGCAGAAGTCGGCGATGAAGCCCGCCGCCGAGGTCCACCCGAACGCGTAGTCGTCCATGATCACGACCGCGTGCCGCCAGCCGAGCTTGCGATAGGCGACATCGCCCACGCCCGCGCTCCACTGCGCGCCGTCGCCGTTGAACCGGTAGAAGTTCGGCGAGCGGACCTTGAGAGTAGTGTCCTGCGCGCCGGACGTCCCGTTGATGAACGTCAATCCGGGCTGCGTCTTCGAGTAGTTGGCGACCGCGATCCCCTCGTCACCCGACAGCGGCCCGATCACGATCTGCGCCTTATCGGCCTCTACCAGACGCCGGACCTCCGAGAGCGCCTTGGCTGCCGTGTCGTCGGCGCAGCCATAGCCGACGATCTTGATCGGATGACCGGCGATCGTCCCGCCCGTGATGCCGTTGCTGGGCACGGGGCCATTTGGTTTGGCGCCGTTATGCGCGATGAAGTACGCCTGCGCCCCGCCGATGTCGGCGTTATACCAGGCGCCGAAATCGCCCGCGCAGTCTGACAGGATGCCGATCCTGATCGCGTTTGACGGTGTGGCCGCAGCACTGCTGCTCGTCGTCGACGAACTGGCACTGCTGGCGCCACTCGCGCTGCTGCTGCTCTTGCCTCCACAAGCCGCGATCCACAGCCCGCATAGCGCGAGGCCTGCTGCTGCGGCCAACCGCCTGAGCGGCCACCGCCTTATCCCTCTCTCCAACCTCGTCACCTCCTCAGCGACGTTTGTCATTTTGATGACCTCCATGTCCGATGAACGTTGCTCAGGGCTCCTGCCCCCCCGAGCTCGACGGTCCACTGGCCGTCGACACTCCTGCCGTCTCTGGAAGAGCTTGTTCCTCCCGCGCCGCAGCCGTGTCGGAGGTGGGCGGCGTCCCCAGCCGGCGGCCGGCAAGGTCGCGCAGCCTATGCCCAATGCCGATCAGCCCGTCCGGCGAGAGCAGCACGATCAGCAGGAAGACGAGCCCGATGATCGTGGCAAAGCGCCCGGGGTTCAGCCACAGGCCCAGCGTCGGCGTGTGCTGGCGGGCGTAATAGTCGATCAGGGCGTATGCGAGCGCGCCGAGCCACGCCCCCTCGAGACGGGAGAGACCTCCGATGACCGCGATGATCAACACCGCGATCGTCTGGGCGAGGTTGATCGAGCCGGGAGAGATCTGAGTGTTGAACCACACCGACAGGATGCCGGCGATCGACGCGACGAACGCACCGAGCGCGAACGCCAGCGTCCGGTGCAGCGGGACGTTGTAGCCCAGCGAGCGCATTCGCGGAGGGTCGTCGCGGATGCCCTGGAGCGCGATCCCGAAGGGGGTGCGCACCACGTAGCGCAGCAGCACATAGACAAGGACCGACGCCCCCAGCGCCGTGTAGTACAACGGCTTGGGATCCGTGATCGGATCGCCGATGAACCCCGGCCGCGAAATGCTGCGGATCCCGCCGAAGCCGCTCAGCTTCGTCACCTGGCCGAAGAAGTAGAAGACCAGCAGCGACAGCGCGAGCGTGATCATGAGGAAGTAGATCCCGTAGCTGCGTGAGGCGATCGCCCCGAACAGCAAGGCGACGATCACCGCCACCGCGATACCGAAGGCGACCCCGGCCCAGGGAGTCCAGCCGAGGTTGAGTCCACCCTCGCTGTTGATTGTGTGTACGACGTTGCCCATAGCAAAGCCGGCAATGCCGTAGATCGCAACCTGTGCGAGCGAGACCATCCCGCCGTAGCGGTAGAGGAACGTGACGCTGACCGCGGCGATTCCCAGCCACAGGGCCTGAGTAAGGATCTGGCTGAGGTCGTAAGCGCTGAAGATCTGAGGCGCTAGCAACAGCACCACCGCGACGGCAACCAGCACGCCCCAGCCAATGAGCACGGGCCAGGTCATCCCCGTCCTGAGACCTGCCCGGCCGCGGGTGACGGTCGCGCTCATGCCGACCTCCCGAACAAGCGGCGCGGGCTCATGCCGGCCTCCCAAACAGTCCGAGCGGGCGGAAGGCCAGGACCGCGATCACGAGGATGAACTGCGCGAGGACCCCATACGGGGTCAGATCGGTCGCGCCGAAATGCAGGTAGATCGCCGAGTAGGACTGCACGAGGCCGAGCAGCAGCGCTCCGATCGCCGCGCCGGGCAGGCTGCCCATGCCGCCGATGATCACCACGATCAGCGAGTTGAGCAGGAACTGGCTGTCCAGACCCGGACCCACCGAGATCATCGTTCCTCCCAGTACGCCCCCGAACCCAGCGAGCATCGCGCCGAGGAAGAACGCGCCGGCGAACACCAGCTGCACGTTGACGCCCAGCGCGGACAGCATGGGTCGGTCATCCACGCCCGCCCGGATGATCATCCCGAGCCGGGTGTGCTGGATCAGCAGGTACAGCAGCACCCCGACGGCGAGCGCGGCGCCCAGCACCACCACGAGCCGGAAGAACCCATACCGAAAAGTTCCGATGACGATGCTGTTCGGCCAGCTCGTCGGCTGCTGGATGGACTCGACGATGCCGCCATAGTGGGCGATCAGCTGGTCAGCGATGATCACCGACACCGCGATCGTGATCAGCGCCTGACGCAGGTCCTGCCCCTGGTTCCAGCGCAGCAGCAACTGTTGGATCCCCAGGCCGACGAGTCCGATCACCAGGGTCGCGAACACCAGCGGCACCAAGAAGCCCCAGATGCTCGTGGAGCTCGTGGCGCCGAGCTGGAACTGAGACGTCCCGCCTGCGTACCAGTGCGTCTGGGCGACGTAGGCGATGTAGCCGCCGAAGAGATAGAGCGAGCCGTGCGCCATGTTCACGACGCGCATCAGCCCGAAGATCAGCGTGAAGCCGGCCGCGACGATGAAGTACAGCGCTGCGTCCGTGGTCCCGTTGAGCGTGACCTGGAGGAACGTGTTGCCGCCTTGGCTCGCCTTGATCGCCAGCCACACGACGACCAGCAAGCCCAACGCGATCAGCGCCGTCCGTGGCAATTGCCTGATGCCCAACGTCACCCTGACTCCCCGATTGCTTCTCGGACCCAACTGGGCCCGAATGCTTCTCGGACCCGGCTGGGGCGCGAACATAGCGGACCCCCGGACCCGGCGCAATAGCTCCGAATGCTGTCGAAATCTCGCTTAACGGTCATCTAATGAAGGCCACAGGGACGCGAACGGTCCGCTCCGACGAGACGACGGTAGGTTAGAATTGTCGCGAGTTGTGGTCAAGCCACTTTCCCAGCCGATCTAAGACCGACGGCTCGGCGCACTTGCTGCTTGTCCTGAGGATCGCGAGTGGACCAGGCGCGCGCACCTGAGTCTGTGGCCGTTTCCACCGACGCCTTCCAGGAGCTTGACCGACGTACGCTGGCGCACGATGCGGCCGAGCACCTGCAGCGCCTGATCGTCGATGGCACCCTGCAGCCCGGTGACAAGCTTCCCCCCGAGCGGGAGCTGTCGGTCCGCCTGGGCGTCTCGCGGCCGACGCTGCGTGAGGCCGTGCGCGCCCTGGTGATCATGGGAATGCTCGAATCCCGTCACGGTTCGGGGACCTTCGTCGCCGGCGGCACACCGGATGCCGGCGCCGCGGTCAGCATCACGATCAACCTCCAC
>JAFASF010000356.1 GCA_019244745.1 Solirubrobacterales bacterium
ATCAGGTAGACGCGCGGGTCCCAGGAACCCGTGCCCTTACGGGCGTGGAGGTTCGAGTCCTCTCAGCCGCATCGGGATCGGCCTAGAATGCGTGCACCGCGAGACTACGGTGCAGCGCGCGCTGGCGCTGGCGGAAGAGGGAGCAAATGGGAGCGAGATAGCTCGCTAGCTCGGGATGTCCGCGGACAACGGTGCCAACCTGGTACGGCTTCTCGCAGGTATCGAGTGACACTGAGGGCATCTTCTGTGAGACGTGCGAGTGGGTGGGCGTTCGGTGGACGAGGTCGGGCGAGAGGACGATCTACGTTTCCCGCAAGGCGGACGTTGAGCTGCTCGATCAGTCATTGGACCCAAACAGTGACACCGCGGAGGGTCACAGCCACCCCTTCTCCTCCGCCACGTGCACCGCCTCGGCCCGGTTTCGCGCGTCCAGTTTCTGCATCACGGACGAGAGGTGGTTTCGCACCGTTCCGGGCGAGAGGTAGAGCGCGGCGGCAATGTCGGCGACCGTAGCGTGATGGCGCGAGGCGGCGAGTACCTCGTGCTCCCGGGGGGTCAGTGGGCTCTCCCCCTGGCTCAGCGCGGCGGCCGCCAAGCCCGGTTCGACGACCCGCTCGCCGGCCACCGCGCGGCGAATGGCGCTGGCCAGCTCGTGTGCGGGCGCGTCCTTGAGAAGAAAGCCGGCCGCACCGCCCTCCATAGCGCGGCGTAAATACCCAGGCCGGCCGAACGTCGTCAGGATCACAACATGGCAGTCCGGAAGGGCACGGTTGAGCTGTTCGGCGGCTTCCAGACCCGAGAGGCCGGGCATCTCGATATCAAGCAGCGCCACGTCCGGGTGCGTAGCGAGAGCCGTGGAGACAACCTCGTCTCCACGCGGGATCTGTGCGACGACCTCAATGTCGGGCTCGAGGTCGAGGAGGCTGGCGAGGGCGCCGCGGACCATTCCCTGATCCTCGGCGAGGAGGACGCGGATCACCGGGCGTTGATCGGCACTATCACGCACAGTCGGAATCCGCCACCGTCGGGTCGGGTGCCTGCCTCGACTCGGCCATGGAGGCTGGCCGCGCGCTCAGCTAATCCCTCCAAGCCATGCCCTCGGTCGGCTCGGGGGTCGCTGGGTGGGGGGTCTCTGGGTGGGGGGTCGCCGGACCGCGAGTCGCCGGACCGCGAGTCGCCGGAGCCCGAGTCTCCGGACCGCGAGTCGCCGGACCGCGAGTCGCCAGCTCGGGCGTCGCCGGAGCGTGATACGCCGTCCGGGCCTCGGGATCCTCCGCGGTCATCCGGAACGGCCGACTCGATGGCGCCACGAACCCCGGTGCCCTCATCCCCACGGTCAACCCCGCCACGGTTGCCGCCGACCGCCCCCACACCGTCGTCGAGCACCTCGACAGCCGCGTCGGTGAGACTCTTCGTCACGCGCACCGTGCAGTGCTGAGCAATGCTGTGGCGGATGACGTTCGTCGCGCCCTCGCGTACCGTCCAGGCGAGGATCGCTTCGGTCTCGGGATCCAGGCTGATCGTGGGGCGCGGAACATTCGCCTTTATACCCGCCGCGGAGAGCGCCATACGAGCCCCGGCGAGCTCGCCCTCGAGGGTCGGCTGACGGTATCCGCTGACCGCCTCTCTCACCTCGGAGAGCGCAGTCCGGGCAACCTGCTCGACCTCGGCCACTTCCTTCGCGGCGTCCGAGGGCCGGTCTGGAATCAGTCGCCGAGTGAGCTCGGCTTTCAGGGCGATCACCGAGAGCGAGTGGCCGAGAAGGTCGTGGAGGTCGCGCGCGAAGCGTTCGCGCTCCTGCGCCACCGCTAAGCGCGCCAGCTCGGCCCGGGCCGCGCTCAGCTCCTCGTTTCGGACCCTCAGGTCGCGGAACAGCAGCATCACCAACCCGATTCCGGCACTCGTGGCGACACGCCCGAGCACGCTGGCTCCCGGAGCTCCCGCGAGCGCGGAGGTCAGGCCGGCGAGCGCCGAGCATGTCACCACCGCCCAGAACCCGAACGGAGGTGGCGGGATCAGCGCCGCGCAGGCAGCGCAGTAGGTGAACAGGAACGCCCATCCGGACGCGTCCCCCAGGGTCAGGGCAGTCGCCACTGCCAGCATCACGCCGAACAGCAGGCCCGTGAACCTATCGCCTCGGTCCGAGCGCCATACGAGTATCAGCGCGATGTAGGCGGCGATGAACACCAGCGCGCCGAGCACCACAAGCACGTGGCGGATGAGGGGTTCGTGCCTCCCGATCGCGTTGGCGAGCGGAAAGAGGATGAACAGCAACCAGACGAAGGCGCTTCCGTACCGGACGCTTTGGTGGGGCGCGTGACTGAACCACGTGTGACGGAACCAGGCCTGGCGACCCGTCAGCCGGCGGTCCTCGCGCTCGTGATCCGACCCCCCGCCACAGTCGTCGCCGGCGGCGCGGCCACGCGGGCCGCCCGCCGGCGCATTCAACGTCTCCACGGCACCCTGAGCCGAAAGGTGCTCCGAGCGCTCCGTCATGCAGCCTCGCCGATTGCAGGCTCGCCGACGGGTCGCCGCAAGAAGCGCAGCATCAGGATCACACCGACGCCGGTCCAGATCAGCAGCGTCTTCAGGTCCTGGCCGTTGAACCCTGCGCCCACGGTCCTCGGGTCAAAGACGGTCTGAAGGCCCTCGGCGAGCGGGCGGATGGGGAAGAACTTCGCGACGCTGCTCAACGCTCTCGGCATGCCGTTGGGCGGGAACCAGACGCTCGAGATGAACGTCAGCGGAAGCACCAGCAGGTTGACGATCACAGGCGCGGCCTCCGCGTTGGGGATGAACCGGGTAATCCCGATTCCCAGCGTCGTGAACGCCGCTGTGCCCAGCACCAGGGTCACGATAAGACCCGGCTGCGTCGAGAGCCTGATGTGCACTCCGTACGCGGCGACCCCCAGGCCGAGCGTCACGGCGGTGATCGCCAGCACGATCAGGACCGTGGAGCCGATGCGGGCGGCGACATACGCCCATCGCGGCAGCGGCGTTCCCTGCATCCGCTTGAGTATGCCCTCGTCGCGGAGGATCGCGGTGGAGATCGCCATGTTCACGAAGGTGGTGCCGATCACGCCGTAGGCGAGGATCCCGGGAACGAAGAAGTCGTTGTAGGGGATCCCTCCCAGTGAGCTCAGGTGGTGGCCGTTGTTGAGGCTGGCAAAGATCACCAGGAACATCAGCGGGAAAACGAAGGTGAAGATCCCCCGGCTGCGGTTTCGCCAGTAGGCACGCTGCTCGTAGCGGATCTGCGACACGACCAGGCCAAGGTCGCGCCGGCGCGAAGGTGTCAGAACGGAGCTCATCGGACGGCCTCCTCCAGGTCCGAATTGTGGTTGCTAGAGCCGGTGAGCTCTAGGTAGATGTCCTCGAGCGTCGGCTGGGTCACCGAGAAGTGCTCGAGATCGAGGTTGTGGTCGACCGCCCAGCCGGTGATCTGTTGGGCGGCCGCAACGGGCGCTGTCGTGGTGATCAACACGCGGTCACCCTCGAGCGAGCGGCCTCGCGAGGGCACCGTGGGCACGTCACCGAGCGACCAACCGGCGGGCAGCACGAAGCGGATCTCCGACGGGCGCAGGTCCCGGCCTCCGATCTCGTCGGGGCTTCCGATCGCGATGATCTCGCCGGCCCGCATGACCGCCACTCGGTCGGCGAGGTACTGAGCCTCGTCCATGAAATGAGTGGTCAGAAACACGGTCTTGCCGAGCTCGCACAGCGACCGGATCGTCGACCACGCCTGGCGCCGCGCGGCCGGGTCGAACCCAGTCGTCGGCTCGTCGAGGAAGATCAGATCTGGGTCGCCGACGAGCGCCAGTGCGAGGTCGAGCCGGCGCCGCTGGCCGCCGGAGAGCTTCTTCGCGCGCACGTTTCGCTTTTCGGTGAGCTCCACCAGCTCGATCACCTCATCGACGGTGCGTCGGCGAACGTGGTACTGGCCGTACATCTCGACGAGCTCGGCGACGGTCAGGTCGTTCTGAACGCCGCATTGCTGAAGCACGATCCCGACGCGCTCACGCAGCTCACGGTCACCGGTCGCCGGATCGAGCCCGAGCACGCGCGCGTCTCCGGCGCTCCGCAGCCGATAGCCCTCGAGGATCTCAACCGCGGTGGTCTTTCCGGCCCCGTTCGGCCCCAGCAGGCAGAACACTTCACCTCGCGGGACCTCGAAGCTGACCCCGCGCAGCGCCTCCACGTCGCCATAGGACTTGCGCAGGTCGCGCACCTCGATGGCGAGTTCTTCGGTTCGGAAACGTGTCGATGTCATGCGCCGAGCGTACGTCGGCACCGCCGCCCGCGTAAGTGGCGAGCGGCCGAAATCGACCATGACATCTGTCATAGGTCGCGATGGCGCCTGGGGGAGCGCGGTGGCGCGCAGGAGCGCGATGGCGCCCGAGGGCACCGTGGCGGGATGCGCTACACGTGCATCCCCGCGTTCCAGCTCACGATCACTTCCGTGTCGCGCTCATATCCGAGCACCCCCACGCTTCCCGCCGCCAGCGCAAACCGGGCGCCCTCGGCCGCGCTCATCCGCAGCCACCGGGCGGTGCTCACCCGCAGGATGTGACCGTGAGCAAACGCCGCGGTGTCACCATCGGCATTGCGCAACTGCTCGAGCGCGCGGTCCGCTCTGGCCGCCACGTCCTCGGGCCGCTCGCCCCCGGGACATCCGTCGCGCCACAGGTTCCACTTAGGATTCTCCTCGCGGATCTGGGGGGTGGTGAGCCCCTCGTACTCCCCGTAGTCCCACTCGCGCAGATCACCGGTGATGACCGCAACGTCCCCGAAGCCTGCCAGCTCGCACGTCTCGCGGGCTCGGAGCAGCGGGCTACACAGCACCAAGGCGAACTTATGACCATCGAGCTCGGCTCCCAGCGCTCGCGCCCGGGTTCGCCCCTCCTCGGTAAGCGGCAGATCCGTTCGGCTCGTGTGGCGTCCATTGGCGCTCCACTCGGTCTGGCCATGACGTACGAGAAAGATCTCCATCATCGCGCCTGCCTCGCCGCATTCGGGCCCGTCGAGCCGTTACGCATCGCCGGCATCGTAGGCCTCGGTGGCGACCATCTTCCGGATGTGTTCCTCGTCGCGGTCGGCCTCTTCGTGCTCAGTCTCCAAATGTCCGTGCACCCGTCGCGACAGTTCCTCGTCGGTGGCCGCCGCGAGAGGCTCCCCGCAGATGTTGCACTCCACTACTCGCTTGCTCATAGCGTTCACCTCATCTTCCACACGGGGCCGGTGTGCGGTGTAAGTGTCGTGAGTGGATCACCGCACCTCCATCGTCGAGCCGGCGGCCGGACGCAGCGCTCGCCGCGTGCCACGAACATCCTCCTCGAGCTCGTGCAAGGCCAGGAGCGCCGCGCCGAGTACGCCGGCACGCACACCGTGCTTGGCGAGTCGAACCTTCGTCCGGCGGCCGAGCCCCGGCAGCACATATCCGAACGCGACGCGCCGTGCCGGCTCGAGCAACAGCTCACCGGCCTGCGCCGCGCCGCCACCGATCACGACCTCGTCGGGATCGAAGGTGTTAATCGCATTGGCGACCCCGATCCCCAGGCGACCGGCCCACGTCTCGATGATTCTCCGTGCGTCCGCATCGCCCTCCCGGGCGGCGCGAACCGCAGCCGGCCCGAGTACCTCCTCTCCGGCCGCGAGCTGTCGCCCCAGCGCCGAGGCGGGTGCCGACCGAGCGCACTCCGCTGCCAGGCGGTCAATCGCGTGACCGGAGGCAACCCACTCCAGGGAGCCGGGCTGCGGGAATCGCACGGGGTCGGGCACTCCGTGCTCCAGATCGAGCCCCACGAGCGTGTGGCCGAGCTCGCCGGCGCCGCCGTTCGCCCCCCTGTAGATGCGTCCGCCCAGGACCAGCCCCCCGCCGATCCCGGTACCCACGGTGATCATCACGAGATTGCGCGCCAACAACTCGAGGTTCTCGTCATACGCCTCGGCGAGCGCCGCCACGGTCGCGTCGTTGTCGACGAATACGGGTACGCCGAGCCGCTCGCCAAGCACCTCGCGCAGCGGTATGTCGGCGAGCGGCACGTTGACCGACGACACCACGCGCCCGGTCTCGAAGTCGACCACCGACGGGACGCCGACGCCCACCGCGTCGAGCCCGTCGCCCCGAGCCTCCTGCACCAGGTCGACCACCTGATCGAGCAGCGCCCCGCTGTCAGACAGATTCGTCGGCTGCACCTTCGACTGGCTGAGACCCCGCCCCCCCTGAAGCGACGCGGTAGCGACCTTGGTGCCGCCGAGGTCGACGCCGATAACGGAAGGGCTCACAGCTTCGCGGCCGCCGGCGGGTCGAGTAGCACCGTGACCTCTTTGGCCAGCGGCACGAGGAGCGACGACGGCACGTGCGGGTCGGGTTTGGCGTTCGGTCCGAACGCAGCGGCCACCGCGTCGGCCTTGGACTCGCCGGACACGAGGAAGACGACGTGCCTGGAGCGTGCGAGCCGCGGGAGGGTGAAGGTCACCCGAGGCACGAACGGCTCGAGCCCCGCGTGCTCGACCCCCACCACCATGCGGGAGCGTTCCTGCAGCGTGGTCTGGTCGGGAAACAGCGATGCGGTGTGCCCGTCAGGGCCGATCCCCAGAAGCACCAGCTCGAATACCGGCTCGCCGGCGTCGCGCAGCTCGCGCTCGTAGTCATCGGCCCCGCTGACCGGTCCTAGCTCGCCCTTCATGCGTCGGACCGTGGGCTGGGTGAGGTCCGCGATCGGGTCGAGCAGCGTTTGCTTGACCATCGCGAAATTTGATCTCTCGTCGTCGGGCGGTACGCACCGCTCGTCGCCGAACCACAACGTGGTGCCGTCGAACCCCAGTCCAACCGCCCGAACCGCATCGGCTAGCTCCTGGTAAGCGGCGCGGGGTGTCGAACCTCCGGCCAGTACGACATGCCCGGCGGATACCGCCGCGCCCACCAACATCGCGCCGCACGCGCGCGCAGGATTCTCGACCACCTCGATGTTGAGCGTCATGGGCAGAGGTTCCGCGCTTGCTGAAGCGCCGGTCCGTACGTCGGATCGCGGAGCAGGGCCTGCCTTACGCCTTCGCCGAGAATGCCGCCCTCGCCGCGAGATGCTCCGAGGATCTGCCACGCGCGCTCGCCGGCCCCGGAGCGCTCGCGGGCGCGCAGTCCGCCACGGCCGCGGTCCAACGAGAGGGAGTGCTCACCTCCCCAGGACACCGTGACCCCGGCGAGTCCCGGCACATCCTGATCGGAGGACTCGAGCCGGACTTCGACCTCGCCGCCGGCCGCGGTTGCCGCGCCGCGAAGCCCGGCGCCATTCATCGAGCTCAGCGATGTCACGTCCCAGTGAAGGCGCGAGGCCAGCCACCCGACCAGCAGCATCGCGCTCGCACGCGACCCGACCCTGTGCCTCACCGTGACCGCATCCAGCTCCCCGAGCGCCGCGAGCCGGCCGGGCATGTCGAAGCTCGCTGCCAGCCGCTCCCGCCACGGGGTGGAGCGAAGCCAGGCCAGGTCGACGACGTACGCCGACTCGAGCAGTTTGCCGGCCCAGGCCATCGCCCAGGTGCAATCGGTCTCGTCATCCGAATCCAAGAGGATGACGTCGACGATGCCGCCGAGCGCCCTCAGCGCTTCGGTGTGCCCGTGCGGGCACCACACCATCGTCGGCAGCTCGGACACCACCACCGGGTCGACGATCGTGTCGAGCCTGGCAATCTGATCCGGTCCGATGTCGATCTCGACGCTCTCGTGCATCACCCCGAGACCGTTCCTGGGCTCGTCGTAGCTCATCACGGCCAGGGCGTCGAGTGCGCTGCGTCCTTCCTCGACCGCGCACAGGATCGTGCGCGACGCGTGGTAGCGACCCACCCCCGCGAGGCGATTGGCGATCTCGTCCTTCCATGCACGATCGATGACCACCACGAGGTTGAGCACCCGCGCTGGCGCGAGCGCCCGGTTGGACGCGTGGCGACTGCGCAGCATCTCGCGTAGTGCCGTGCCGATCGCATCGGGCGTGGTGCCCTCGGCCGACCAGACATCTTCGCTCACAGCCGCCGCCACCGCCGACAGTCGAGCAACAGGGCGTTGGCCTCCTCGGGACCGGCGGATCCAGCCGGATACTGCGGGATCGGTGACGTGGTGTCGTCGCTCCAGGCGGTCAGCATCGGGTCGATGATGCCCCACAGTGCCTCGATCTCATCGTTGCGCGTGAACAGGGTGGCGTCGCCGCGCATGGCATCGAGGATGAGCCGCTCGTAGGCCTCGGGCGACTCGGACACAAACGACGTTCCGTAGCGGAACTCCATGTTGACCGGTCGGATCCGCATTCGTGCCCCCGGGATCTTCGCGCCGATCGAGACCGACACGCCCTCATCGGGTTGCACGGTCAGCACGATCTGGTTCGATTGCGGGCCCACCGAGCCCGAGCTCTGCAGCGCCAGGTGCGGGACCGGCTTGAGCGTTACCACGATCTCGGTCAGCTTGCGCTCGAGCCGTTTCCCCGTGCGTAGATAGAACGGCACCCCGGCCCATCGCCAGTTAGACACGTGCAGGCGCAGGGCGGCGTAGGTCTCGGTGCGGGAGTCCGGCGCGACGCCCTCCTCCTCGCGGTAGCCAGGCACCCTCACTCCCCCCACGACCCCCGGACCGTACTGAGCCCGGACCGCCATCGAGGCCACGTCCTCTACCGCCGGCGGCACGAT
The DNA here is from genome assembly GCA_019244745.1 of Solirubrobacterales bacterium. Taxonomy (GTDB): domain Bacteria; phylum Actinomycetota; class Thermoleophilia; order Solirubrobacterales; family Solirubrobacteraceae; genus Palsa-465. Next base: position 8,680 of record JAFASF010000356.1, read on the forward strand.
CGCCTCCAATACCTTCAGCTTCTCGTCGCGCAGCCGGTTGGCCTCGAACGAGCTGGGCGGCTCCATCGTCAGCAGCGAAAGCAGCTGCAGCATGTGGTTCTGGACCAGATCGCGCAGCGCCCCCGCTCCCTCGTAGTACCCGGCCCGACCCTCGATCCCTATGTCCTCCGCCGCCGTGATCTCCACGTGATCGACGTAGTTGCGGTTCCAGACCGGCTCGAACAGCGCGTTGGCGAATCGCAGCGCCATCAGGTTCTGCACGGTCTCCTTGCCGAGATAGTGGTCGATCCGGAAACACTGGGACTCGTCGAACACGGACAGCACTTCCGCGTTCAGCTGCCGTGCGGAGACCAGGTCGTAGCCGAACGGCTTTTCGATTACGAGCCTCGTCTCGGCGTCGCCTGCCTCGTTCAGCCCCGCGGCGCCGAGCTTGCTGGCGATGACGGGGAAGAACTGCGGCGCCGTCGAGAGGTAGAAGATGTGGTCAAGCGGCCGTCCCGCCTTCTCGTCGAATTCCCTTAGCGTTTGCTCGACGTCGGTGTACACGCCGTCGTCGTCGAACGAGCCGGACAGGTAGCGCATGTCGCCCAGCAGGACTTCGAGTACGTCGGCATCGGGCCGACGGCGAGAGAACCGTTCGATCGACGCGCGCGCCATCGATCGAAACTCCTCTTGCGATAGGTCACGGCGGGCGATGCCGACCAGCTCGAAGCGCTCGGGCAACGCGCCTTCGTGGGCCAGGTTGTAGAGCGCGGGGAGGAGCTTCCGATGCGCGAGGTCGCCAGTGGCGCCGAAGATCACCAGCGTGGTGGGATGCACCGGGAGGCGCTCGAGTCCCTCGACGAGCGGGTTCTCAGCGGTGATCTGGTCGGCGACGGCGGCGTTCATCTACCCGCTCGCTCGAACACACCCCTGCCGGTGTCAGCCACCCGCTCGGGAGTGAAGCCGAAATGCTTGTAGAGCGCGCCCGAGGGCGCACTCGCCCCGAAGGTCTCCATCCCGATCACCTCCCCCAGGTCTCCGACCCACCGGTGCCAGCCGAATGTGGACGCTGCCTCCACGGCCACGCGCGCCCGCACGCCGGGCGGCAGGACGGCATCGCGATAGCCCTGTTCCTGGATGGCGAAGTTCTCGACCGAGGGCATGCTCACCACCCGCGTGGCGATCCCAGCGGGTTCGAGCAGATCGGCGGCGCGCGCGCAGAGGTGAACCTCGGTTCCCGTCGCGATCAGAATCAGGTCGGGGGGGTCGGGCTCGCGAAAGGAGTCGCGTAGCACGTACGCCCCGCGCTCGATCGCATCGTCGGGAACCGACGCCGGGTTCCAGGTGGGCACGCCCTGGCGCGAGAACACCAGCGCCGTCGGGTGCTCGGTCGACGCGATCGCGTACTGCCACGCGAGCGCGGTCTCGTTCGCCCCGGCCGGACGGACCACGACCAGCGTCGGCAAGGCACGCAGCCCCGCGAGCTGCTCGATCGGTTGGTGCGTGGGCCCATCCTCCCCCAGCCCGATCGAGTCGTGCGTGAACACGAAGATCGACGGCACTCGCATGAGAGCGGCGAGGCGGATCGATCCCCGCATGTAGTCGCTGAAGATCAGAAACGTCGAGCCATAGCCCCGGAAGTAGTGCAACGTCAACCCGTTGACGATCGCGCCCATGGCGTGCTCGCGGATCCCGAAGTGGAGATTGCGCCCGGAATACTCCCCGGCCTCGACCTCGCCGGAATCGTCGATTCGCGTCAAGGTGGAGGGCGCCAGGTCGGCCGACCCTCCCACCAGCTCGGGGACGTGGGCCGCGGCCCACTGAAGAACCTCGTGCGAGGACTTTCGCGTTGCGGTCAACGTCCCGGAGGCGTGGAATCGAGGGACTTCGGCGTCCCAGCCGGCGGGAAGCCGGCGGTCAAACAACCGCCGCAGCTCCCCCGCTGGCCCCGGGTGTTCCTCGCCATACCTCTCGAAGCGCGCCTCCCACTCGGACTGCCACTCGGCGCCTCGCTCGACGCACCGCCGGAAGTGCTCGAGCGCGTCCTCGGGCACGTAGAATGGCGGCTCGGTGGGCCAGCCCATCGCCTCCTTGGTCAGCTTCACCTCTTCCTCGCCCAGCGGCGAGCCGTGGGCGCCCGCGGTGTCCTGCTTGTGCGGGCTCCCCTGCGCGATGTGGGTGCGCACGATGATCAGCGACGGGCGGTCCTCGACCGCGATGGCGGTCTCGAGCGCCTGCTCGAGACTGCCGAGCTCGATGTTCTCCTCCAGGTCCTGGACGTGCCACCCGTAGGCCTCATATCGCTTGCCGACGTCCTCGGTGAACGCCAGCTTCGTGTCGCCCTCGATCGAGATGTGGTTCTGGTCGTAGAACGAGATCAGCCGGCCCAGCGCGAGGTGGCCGGCCAGCGAGGACGCCTCGCCCGAGATGCCCTCCTCGAGATCGCCGTCGGACGCGATCACGAACGTGCGGTGATCGACGATCTCGTGGTCTGGACGGTTGAAGCGCGCCGCCAGCATCCGTTCGGCGAGCGCCATCCCCACCGCGTGCGCGATCCCCTGGCCGAGCGGACCCGTCGTGACCTCGATCCCGGGCAGATGCCCATACTCCGGATGACCCGCCGCCCGGGAGCCGAGCTGGCGAAACCGCTCGATGTCCTCCTCGAGGCTTACGTCGTAGCCGCTCAGGTACAGCGTCGAGTAGAGCAGCATCGAGGCGTGGCCGCATGAGAGGACGAACCGGTCCCGATCCGGCCACTGCGGATCGCGCGGGTTGTGGTGCATCACACGCGCGTACAGCACGTACGCGAGCGGCGCCAGCGCCATCGGCGTCCCCGGGTGACCCGAGTTGGCCTTCTGCACCGCGTCCATCGACAGGGTGCGAATCGTGTCCACACAAAGACTGTCCAACGCAGTGGCGGTATCGGTCGCGGTCACGGGGAGAGGGTTCTGTGAGCCCTTGATGCGGTGCGAGCGAGTGGGGCCACCGGCGTCAGCATAGTTAGTTGAGAGCGTTCTCCCAGTAACGGCGACCTCGAGGCCGGTACCCAGCCCACCCTCAGCCGAACAGCACCCCGTACCGCCGGTACTCCTCGGCCGGGACGGTGCGCAGCTGGGCGACCGCGTGTGACAGCGGCACGAGCTCGATCTCGGTCGAGCGCAGCGCGGTCATCTTTCCCCACGCACCCCGGTGCGCAGCGTCGATCGCGGCCAGCCCGAACCTGGTGGCCAGAACTCGGTCGAACGGGGTGGGAGTTCCGCCGCGCTGCACGTGTCCGAGTACGGTGGCGCGGGTCTCATAGCCCGTGCGCTCCTCGATCTCCTGCTCGAGCCGGTAGCCGATCCCGCCGAGTCGGGGATGACCGAACTCGTCGACCTCGCCCGCGGAGATCGTCATCGTGCCGGCTTTGGGCGTCGCGCCTTCGGCGGCGACCACGATCGAGAAGTACCGTCCGCGCTCGTGCCGGCGGCGAATCAGGCCACAGACCTCGTCGATGTCGAACGGGATCTCGGGAATCAGGATCACGTCGGCGCCGCCGGCGAGCCCGGAGTGAAGCGCGATCCATCCCGCATGGCGGCCCATGACCTCCACGACCAGGATGCGGTTGTGGCTCTCGGCCGTGGTGTGCAGGCGATCGATCGCCTCGCTCGCGACGTGCAGAGCGGTGTCGAATCCGAACGTCACGTCGGTCGCGGCGAGGTCGTTGTCGATCGTCTTGGGCACGCCGATCACCTTGACGCCGTCGTCGCCGAGTCTGCTCGCCACCCCGAGGGTGTCTTCGCCTCCGATCGCAATCAGCCCATCGAGCCCGCGGCGCGCGAAGGTGGCGCGCACGAGCTCGACCCCGTCGTCGCGCTTGTAGGGATTCGTCCGTGAGCTTCCAAGGATCGTTCCGCCGCGTGGCAGGATCCCCCGCGTGGACTCGATCGTCAGCTCGTCAAACGCGTCCTCGAGCACGCCGCGCCAGCCATCCCGGAACCCGATCACCTGGTCACCGTGCTCGTCGATCGCTTTGCGGACGACCGCGCGGATGACCGCATTGAGTCCGGGGCAGTCGCCACCGCCGGTTAGGACACCGATCCGCATCGGCCAAATCCTTATCACAGCGCCTGTCGGGGACCTCGTCCGCACCTTGCGCTGACTGCTACGCGTCGCAGCGTCGGTTTGACACAGTGTTGACGTGAGTGTCCGTCCAGCCCCCTCCGGGCTATGTCACGTGCTGCGCGAGGATCCGGAGCTCGCCGAGCCCATCGACGCGGCCCGCCGCGAGCAGGCGACCCACGAGTGCACGGCGCGAGAAATGTGGATTTCCCCCGGCAACCTCGCGGCGCAGGGGTCGCTCATGCCGGCCGGCGGGATTGGCCTGCTCGTGCTCGAGGGCCTGCTGATCCGTCGGGTGGGAATCGATCAGCGCTCCGGCGCCGAGGTGCTGGGAGAGGGAGACGTCTTGCGCCCTTGGCTCGACGAGCGCGAATCGTCGACCCTGAACCTGACCACGGGCTGGTCCGTGATCGAGCCGGCTCGATTCGCGGTGCTCGACGAGGATTTCGTCCAGAACCTCGGCCGCTATCCGGAGCTCGCGGTGAGCCTGATCGCGCGGGCCCTCCAGCGCTCCCGGACCCTGGCGGTGAACATGGCGATCGTGCACCAGGCGCGCGTCGACGTGAGGCTCCACATGCTGCTCTGGCACCTGGCGGGTCGCTGGGGTCGTGTTCGGAGCGACGGGACCGTGTTACCTGTGCGCCTGACTCACTCGGTGCTCGCCGACCTCGTCGCGGCGCGGCGACCAACTGTCACCAGCGCCCTGTCGGATCTGTCTCGACGCGGACTCGTGCGCTGGGAGGACGATGCCTGGCTGCTCTCGGGCGAGCCGCCCGGCGAGCTCCTGGACCTCGCGCCGGGCGCCTCGGCGGGCGCTCGGCACACCGGCTAGGCCTCATCGAGCGCCGGCGCGCCCACGGTGCTTGCCGGAACTTCGATCGCCACCCGAGGGAGCCGACGTGACAGCCATCGAGGTAGCTGCCAGGTGCGGCGTCCGAGCAGTTCGAGCACGGCCGGCAGCAGCAGGCACCGGATCACGAACGCATCCAGGAATACGGCGCTGGCAAGGCTCAGCCCGAAGAGCTTGATCGCCCGGTCGGCGCCGAACACGAACGACAGGAACACCGCGATCATGATCGTCGCCGCCGCCGTGATCACCCGACCGGTCGAGGCGATGCCGGACACGACCGCCTGCGAGGGGTCGCGCCGGCGCAGCCACTCCTCGTGGATGCGAGAGACGAGGAACACCTCGTAATCCATCGAGAGCCCGAACACAATCGCGAACAGGATCACGGGCAGCCACGGCTCTATCGGTCCCGGCTGGACCCCGAACAAGCCGCCCAGCCACCCGTGCTGGAAGATCCCCACAGTTACACCGAGGGCCGCGCCGATCGAGAGCAGGTTCATCAGCGCGGCCTGGAGCGGAATCACCGCCGAGCGGAACACGACCAGGAGCAGGACGGCCGCGAGCAGGACCACGACCGCGATGAACACCGGCAGCTTCGTGGCCAACACGTGCGTGAAGTCGATCCCGATCGCGGTGGCGCCGCCCACCAGCACGGTCGCCCCGGTGGCGCGGGACACCGGTGGCAGGACGGTGCTTCGCAGGCGCCTGACGAGATTCGTCGTCGCGGCCGCCTGGGGGGCCGACGCCGGGAAGGCCTCGTACACGGCCGTGTGGCCCGTGGCACTCAGGCGGGCCGTCGAGACCGACGCGACGTCCGGGGTCGTCCGGATCGCCGCGCCGATGTGCTCGAGCGCCGCCGCGTCGCCCGCTTGCGGCAGTCGTGCGGCGACGATCAGCGGGCCGTTGAAGCCCTTGCCGAACCCCTCCGCGAGCAGGTCGTACGCCTTGCGCGTCGTCTGTCCGGAGGGATCGTTGCCGGCGTCACTCAGCCCGAGTCGCAACGACAGGGCGGGTGAGGCGATCAGCAGCATCAGCGCGAGGCCGACAAGGGCCGCCGGCCAGGGGCGCCGGCGGATCAGCTCGGCCCAGCGCAGCCAGAAACCCGGGGCGGCGTTTGCTTCCTTGGGTGCTTCGAGTGCGTCCGGTGCCTCGGGTGCCTCGGGTGCGTCGGGTGCCATGGATGCCTTCGGTGCGTGGCGCGGCGAGCGCCGGACCACCCGGGCACCGACGCGCGACAACAGCGCCGGCAGCAGCGTCAAGGTGGCGAGCATCGTCAGCAGCACCGCCAGCGCCGAGGAGACGGCCAGTCCGGTGAGGAACCCCACGCCGAGGACGAGCATCCCGAGCAGCGCCACGATAACGGTGACGCCCGCGAACAAGACGGCCCGGCCCGAGGTGTCCATGGCCTCAATCACCGCCGTCTGCACATCGGCCCCGGCGCGGTAGCTCTCGCGGAAGCGGGTGATGATGAACAGGGCGTAGTCGATCCCCACGCCAAGTCCGATCATCGCCGCGAGTTGGGTCGAGATGTCGGGCATCGTGATGACCCGCGATCCGAGCGCGATCAGGCCGAATGCGGTGCCGAGGCCGAGCAGCGCCGTGAGGATCGGCAGCCCCGTCGCCACGAACGAGCCGAACATGATCAGCAGCACGATGATCGCGGCGAGCAGCCCGACGGCGGTCGCCGGCCCGATCGAGACGCCCTGGGCCTGCTCGATCGCCTGCCCGCCGAGCTCGATCTGGAGGCCCGGGGCGCGAGCCGCCTGGGCGGTCCTGATCACGGACTTGATCGCGGGCTTGGGAAGCGCGTTCGCGCGCTCGTCGAACATCACCGTCGCGAAGGCGATCTGTCCATCGCGCGAGACCTGCCGCGCTCCGGTGGCGTCAAACGGACTCAGGACGCCGGTGACGTGAGGCAACCGGGCGACCTGCTCGAGCATCGGCACCACGCGCGCCCTCACGGCCGCGTCGGTGACCCGGCCGGCGGTCACGTGCAGGACGATCTGATCCGTATCGCCGGCCTGGCTCGGAAAGTCGCGCGCCAGCAGGTCGGCTGCGCGCTGAGATTCGGTGCCCTTGAGCGAGTTGTTGTTCGAGTAGTGGGAGCCGACCGTGCCCGAGATCCCGAGGACCGCCAGCAGCACCACCAGCCAGGCGGCCACGGCGAGGCGACGATGGGCGATGGTCCAATGGGCCACGCGGGCGACCAATCCCGTGCGTCGCGCGGCGGCATCGGATCTGCTCATGTTCGTTCCTCCTGCGGCGATATACTTGTTCGTACAAGCTGTTTTTAGTTCAAACGATTTGAGTTTCAAACCGTAGCACGGACGCCGTGGCTGTCAACCCGATCTCGCCTGTTAACCCGATCTCGACCTCCCCACCCGAGGCTTCGCTCGAGAACGACCTCCGAACGCTTCTCTCACACGTACGTCCGGTCCTCGGAGCCCTGAAACGCGGGGCGCCTCCGCCGGCGGTCTTTCACGAGGCGTTCGAGCGAGGCTCGCTGGGCCCTCGCCACGCACCGGTCCTGATGGCCGTAGCCCTTCAGGGCGACCTGAGCGTCAGCGACGTCGCAGAGCAGGTCAACCTCAGCCTTTCCACGACCAGCCTCCTCGTCGGCGAGCTAAGCCGCGCGGGCCTGGTGGAGCGCTCTGAGGACCCGCATGACCGCCGGCGAACGATCGTCGCCCTCAACCGGGCCTACCGCGAGGCCGCCGAAGCGTGGCTGCACGAGCGCGTGGGCCTGTTCCGGCGCACGCTGGAACGCCTGTCGCCGGACGCCCGAGCGAACTTCATCGAGGGCTGGCGAATCCTGGCCGAAGAGGCCGTTAGCACCCGTCCCGATCGGGCGGACTGCGAGGCCGACCAGCCGGTTTAGCCGCCGGAGGGTCGCTACTCGGTTAGCGGCGGATCGCGCAGGTTGGTGTTGATCCGCTCCGACAGCGCCCGGGATTCCGCGCGGCGGGCTTCGAGTTGCTCGCGTTCGCTGCCCTCGGCCAAGAGCGCCTCCTGGTAGGCGCCGTGGGCAGCCTCGAAGTGCAGGCGCTCGCGTTCGGTGTCGGCCGCGGCTTGGCGTCGAAGCAGCTCGGCGCGCTCGGTGATCGCGGCCCCGGACTCCTCGCCCGAATGGACTTCGGTGTGCTCGATCTCGCGCTTGAACGTGAAGCGCCGCTCGCCGGTGCGCACAGGGCGGTAACGGACGCGACTGATCGTGATCGAGCCATCCTCGCCCACGTCCGTCGTGACCTCGTAGCGGGTATAGGGCTCGATCAGGTCCAGCCAGCTTCGGCGCCGGGCGGTGATCTCGCTGTCGCGGCGGGCCTCGATCGCATCCGCCGTGGCCTCGGCGACGTGAACCCAGCCCCAGTGGGTGGCGACCAAGACCAACCCCAGCACGATCGCCACGATCGCGACTACGCCGATGCCCCCGCTGATCGCCACGATGACCCCGACGAGCATCAGGGCGAGGCCGCCGATGAGGGTGACACCGGTGAGCGTCGCGCCGACGCCGACCAGCCTGCCGCGCGTCTTGCTCGGCGGTATCCCCTCGGGGCGTCCAACGCTCCCCGGTAGGTTCGCGATCTCCGCGTCCAGCAGCCGCTCGTCGGCGACGCTGCCGACCAGTTCGGCGGGGTCGAGTTCGGACGCCATAGAGTGAAGGTACTCCGCGGGAGGTACTGGTGAGGGCCGAGATTGGCGGTCCTACACTCTGTGGTACCAACGACGCGCCAAAGCGAGCGCGCCCGAGCCCCGAAAAAGGGAGCCACCAGTGCCACTCTTCTTCTTCACCGTCGAGCAGCAGGAACGCGCGATCGTCGAGCGCTTCGGGAAGTTTGTCCGAGTCGCAGGCCCAGGCCTGCAGCGCAAGTCGCCATTCGTCGAGCGCGTCGCCGGCAGGATGAGCCTGCAGGTCGAGCAGTTGAACGCCGAGATCGAGACCAAGACTCAGGACAACGTGTTCGTCCGCGTCAAGCTGGCCGTTCAGTACAAGGTCGGCATGGAGTCGCAGCAGGTCCAGGATGCGTACTACAAACTCGACAATCCCGAGGTCCAGATTCAGTCATACGCCTTCGACGTCGTCCGTTCGCACATTCCCAGCATGGGCCTCGACGAGGCCTACGCCGACGCGGACACGATCGCCATGCACATACAGGACACGCTGCACCGCCAGATGGCCGACTACGGCTACGAGATCGTCAAGGCGCTCATCACGAACATCGAGCCCGACCAGAGAGTCAAGGACGCGATGAACAACATCAACGCCGCCCAGCGCAATCAGGTCGCCGCGTCGGCCCAGGGGGACGCGCAGAAGACGCTCGCGGTCAAGAAGGCCGAGGGCGAGCGCGAGACGATGCGCCTACAGGGCGAGGGCGTGGCCGCAGAGCGCAAGGCGATCGCCGAGGGCCTCCACGAGTCGCTGGAGATCATCGCCCAGCACGGGCTCGATCCAAGGGAGGCGATGGCGCTCGTGGCGCTGACGCAGTACACGGACATGATCCGGGCCCTCGGCGAGACCGGTAGGACCAACACAATCCTGCTGCCCCACGCTCCCAGTGCAATCGGCAATCTCATGGACCAAATCCGCGACGGGATCCTCGTCGCCGACCTGACATCCGAGACGGTCGCGCACACCGGCAACCGCGGTGCGCCGAACAGT
>JAFASF010000358.1 GCA_019244745.1 Solirubrobacterales bacterium
GCGCAGCAGGGCGCGGGCGCGGTGCTCGGCGCGCCGCTCGCGACCGGGGTCGTAGTCCATGACCGGCGCTCTGCGCCGGCGAGCGCGATGCCGCTCCCACACGTGCTCGATCCGGGGGATGATCAGGTCAGACAGCAGTGCGAGAGCTACCAGCGCGGTCGCGGCGAGCGCCAGTAGCACGTCAGTGGTCCTTTTCGGAAATGCGGCGACACCGAGAGGGGTCTCCGGCGGGTGCTGGGCAAGGACGCAGGAGGCGACGCGCAGCAGCGCTGCGCGAGCGGACGAGGACGCCGCCCAGCGCCGGTGACCGGACGACTCGAGGGCGGCCCGTCGTTTTAGCGAGGCTGGATGCCGAGCGGGCCGCCCTCGAGCCCTCGAATGTCGACGTATTTGCGAAAGGGCCCACCTAGAACGCCGCCTACCTGCCGCCCGCCGCCCGCGGGAAGAAGATCACGCGGTCGGCGTCCCGTGGTATGTCCTCGAACTCGCGCACCATGATCGAGTCGCGTCGGCCTTTCGGGCCCGTGAGCGGCACGGCGGCCCATGATCCGCTGTCGAGCTGGCGGCGAAACTCCTCGATCAGCCGCTGCTCGTCTTCTGCGAGCTCGACATCTCCTTCGGCTATCAGCACCTCACCGTACCCAGGCTTCATCCTCAAGAAGCGCACCCGGCGATTATGTCAAAGCGGGTGCGCGGTCAAAACGGCGCTGGCGCGTCCGTCACGTCGGGGCTCTCGGGGCGAACGCGGGGCGGGCGGATCCCGAGCACATCGACCGGCCCGGGGCCCGCTCCGATCTCGGCGAGGCCGTTCTCGACCGCCGCCGCGGCGAGCCTCTTCGCGGTCCGCGCCGCCTGCAGCGGGTCATCGCCCCAGGCCAGCCGGGCGGCGAGCACCGAGGAATGCGTGCATCCTGAGCCATGCGCGGCACCGCCGGGGTAGCGCTCGCCCGCAAGCTCGAGCAGCCGCTCCCCGTCGAAGAACACGTCTGCCGCCCGCTCGCGGTGACCGCCGGTGACGACCACCACCTGTGGGCCGAGCGCGCGCACGGCGCGCGCCAGGGCGGCGGCGTCTTCCTCGGAGGTCGCGGAGTCCGTGACGAGCGCCCTGGCCTCCGGCAGATTCGGCGTGGCGACCGTGGCCCGCGGGAGGAGCAGCTCCACCAGACCCGCTTTCGCGGTTGGATCGAGCAGCTCCGCTCCTGACTCGGCCACCATCACGGGGTCCAGCACCACGGGCGTGCCGCTCGGAAGCTCATCGAGCGCGGTCGCGACGGCCTCGATCGTCGCGAGCCTGCCGAGCATCCCGATCTTGACCGCGTCCACGCCGATGTCCGTACGGACCGCGCGTACCTGCGCGATGATCACCTCCGGTGGAATCACGTGGACGGCGCTGACCCCGACCGTGTTCTGCGCCGTGATCGCGGTGATCGCGGTCATGCCGTGTACGCCAGAGGCAGCGAACGCCTTGAGGTCAGCCTGGATGCCGGCGCCGCCGCCGGAGTCAGAGCCGGCGATCGAGAGTACGCGCGGTATTCGGGTCCCGGCATCCACGGCTGGCGAGGTTAGGGTACGACCGAGAACCTTCCCCCTGCTCCCCGGCGGATGTATCCGGCGAGCTCCAGCGCGGCCAGCGCCGCGAGGCCGTGATCGGCTGCGATGCCGGCGCGCGTGAGGGCTGCGGGCGTGTCGCGTCCCTCGGCAATCGCGGCCAACAAGACCCGGAGCTCGGGCGCCAGCTCGGGACGGTCGTCGTCGTCCGCCTCGCGCACACCGGCCCCGAACAGCTGGTCGAGCACGTCCTGTGCCCCGCGCACCGCGTACGCGCCCTCCGCCAGCAGCCGGTTCGGGCCAGCGGCTTGCGCCGTGGTGACGCGACCGGGCACGGCGCCGATCGGGCGGCCAAGGTCGCGCGCGAACCCCGCGGTCAGGAGCGCTCCCGATCGTTCCCCCGCCTCGACGACAATCGTCGCCGCGGAGAGACCCGCGATGATGCGGTTACGAGCCGGGAACATCCACCGGCGCACGGCGACACCGGGTCCGAGCTCGGAGACGGCTGCGCCGGCCGCGAGGATCCGACGGTGCAGCGCCCGCTTGCCGGCGGGGTACGGCCGATCGGGAGAGCCCGGTAGCACCGCGACCGTCGGCGCGCCCGTGGCCAGTGCGCCGGCGTGCGCGGCCGAGTCGATGCCGAGCGCCATGCCGCTCAGCACCGTGACTCCGGCCCGAGCGAGGCCTCGTCCGAGCGCCGCCGCCATCTCGGTGCCGTAGCCAGAAGGTCTGCGGGTGCCGACGATCGCCACCGGGTCCGCCCGGAGGAGTGCGAGAAGGCGCTCGACGCCGCCAGCGATATAGAGGACCGCGGGGGGACCGGCGAGCGCCGCCAGTCGCGTGGGGTAGCTCGGATGGCAACGGCAGAGCATTTCGAGGCCGGCGGCCCCGGCGTGCGCCCTTATTTCGTCGAGTTCGAGTTGGTCGAGCTCTCGCCGGAGGACACCGCGCTGCCGTCCCCCGATCGCGTCAATCAGCTGACCATCCGAAAGCGCGAGCACGAGGTCGATCCGCCTTCGGACCTGATCGAGGTGACCCGCGGTCCGGACCAGCAGCCAGGAACGGGCCAGGCACCGGTCGCAGGCGCCTTGAGCGGCGTTT
>JAFASF010000081.1 GCA_019244745.1 Solirubrobacterales bacterium
ACCAGCCCGGCCTTGCGCAACCGCGCGACCACCTGCTCGAGATAGGCGAGCGGCAGCCCTTCGGCGTCGGCGATCGCCTTGAGGCTGGTCGGGTGCTCTGGCGACTGGCGTCCCAGCTCGACCATCAGCCGCACGCCATACTCCGCCTTGGAGGAGAAGATCATTCGGGGTTATATCCTACCACGGAGGTAGGGTATTTATTTTAAGGGACCGCCTATCTGTAGGGTCCCGCCCATGGCCGAATTGGGCCTTGCCACACCTGATGACATCGCGCGGGCGGCGGCCGTGGCACGGGAGAAAGGACGGCTCGGCATCGACACGGAGTTCATGTCCGAGGGTCGCTACAGGGCGATGCTGTGCCTGACCCAGATGGCCGTCGACGATCCCGCTGCCCGCGACGGTGTCCGGATCGTCCTTATCGACGCCCTCGACGAGGTCGACGTCACGCCGGTCCGGGAACTGCTGAACGACCCCGCGATCGAGGTCGTGCTCCACGCCGGCCGCCAGGACGTCGCGATCCTCCGGAGGGCCTGGGCAACGGAGATGAACAACATCTTCGACACGCAGATCGCGGCCGGGTTCGCGGGCGGGAGCGCCCAGGCGGGGTACGCCAACCTGCTCGGGGCCATCCTCGGCCGGCGCGTAGGGAAGACCGCCAGCTTCACGCGCTGGGATGCCCGTCCGCTGACGCCCGAACAGCTCAGCTACGCCGCCGACGATGTCGCTCATCTGCTCACGCTCTCCGACGAGCTCCAGCGCCGCCTGATCCAGAGCCATCGCCTCGGGTGGGCGCGCGAGGAGTGTCGGCGCCTCGAGTCCGCGACCGACGAGCGTGATCCAAACGCGGCCTGGGAGCGCCTGCCGCGCGTCAACCAGCTCGATTCGCGGGCCCGTGCGGTCGCGCGAGCTCTCGGGGCGTGGCGAGAGCGCACGGCCGCCGGTGAGGACCGGCCGGTCGGCTCGGTGCTCGCCGACGCTCCCCTGGTCGAGCTCGCGAAGCGCCAACCGTCGAACCCCCGCTCCCTCGAGCAGATCCGCGGCATGTATCCGTCCACGATCAGACGCCGCGGCGAGGCGATCCTCGCCGCTATCGCCGCGGGACTGAAGGACGAGCCGATTCCCCGCGAGCCGGCACGCCAACGTGCCGAACTGGCGGACGCGCCCCTCATTGCACTGGCCGAGGCGCTCCTGCGGGCCCGCTCGCTGGAGGCAGGACTCGCCTACGAGCTGATCGCCTCCCGGGCAGAGCTCGAGCAAATCGTCGCTTCCGCCCGCCGAGGCGAGCCCGAGCCGCGGGTGAGAACGCTGAACGGGTGGCGGCGCGAGCTCGTGGGGGCCGACCTGAGGGACCTGCTGGAGGGCCGCAAGGCGATCGCCGTCGGCGGCCACGGGCGGCTCGAGCTGCGCTAGGAGTTCCCGACCTCGAGCATCATCGAGAGCGCCGGAACCTGATCGAACAGTGTGTGCGACAGGGCGATCCAGATCTTCCCGGGTCGTTTGATCTGCCCGAGCTCGACTCCCTGAAGGTCCCCCGTGGCGGTCGCGTACGTCAGCCTCAGTTTGTGTCCCGGAGAGTCCGCCGCCCGTTCGTTCCCGGTATCGCCTCCGGCGCCGCTCCATCCATGGCTGAGGAGCTGGTGGTGCTCGCTCAACAACAGATCGTCGGAGGTCTTGTAGCGCCGATCGGCCACGACGAGCTCGATCGCGCAGAACGCGTTCGCGCCCTTGTCGCATTCGCGAACCTGCGTGACGACGGTCGCGCCCTGGACGAGCGGCAACTGGGAGACGTCGGGTGTACGACTCTTTGCGCTCTGGCCGCACCCGGCGAGCGCCGCCGCGGTCACCAGGAGCGCCAGTCCTAGTCCTAGTCTTCCGGCGGTCATGGGATCCAGCCCAAGCGTAGCCAAGCTCCCGCCCTGGGCCCTGGCGCTTCTCCACGACTCCCGCGTGGCGCGGCTCGGCGTGCTCGCCGGCGACGGCGTCCCCCGCGTCCTCCCGGTCACGTACGCGATCAGCGGCGAGGCGATCGTCACCGCCGTCGATCAGAAGCCAAAGCGCGTCCCGGGCAACCGGCTGGCGCGCGTGGCCTGGCTGCGGGCGCGGCCACAAGCGGCGCTCACCGTCGATCACTACGACGACGACTGGTCGCAGCTCGCTTGGGTGCAGGCGATCGGCCTCGTCTCCGTGGTCGACGCCGCGGACGCGCCGGAGGCGATCGCCGCGCTCGCCGACCGCTACCGCCCGTACCGCGCGCAGGCGCCGGCGGGTCCGGTGCTCGTCCTCGAGCCCGCGCGCCTCGTGTGGTGGCGCGCCTCCCCGTGAGCGTCGCCCGCTACGCGCTCGGCGCCGCGTCGCTGGCGATCGTCTTCGGCTCCCTCGGCGCGGCGGCCGTGGCGCTGCGCCGTCGCTTCATGGGCGGGTGGATAGGCGCGCCGGCGCGACTGGCCGAGGTGGTGGTTGGCCTGGCGATCCTGGTGGCGATCCTCGAGGTGCTCGGCGCGATCGGCTTGTTCCGGCTCGGTCCCGTGCTGGTCGCCGCGGTGCTGGTGGGCGTCGGGGGTGCTCGCGCCCTGCGCTCGCGCCCGGCCGGCGCCGCCCGCGTTCACCTGCCCGGCGGGCCCGCGTTCGCCGCCATCGTGATCGCGGGCGCGGTCGCCGCCGAATGGGCCGTCCCGACGGCGCAGTCCTATGACATCGGCGTCCGCACGTTCGACTCGCTCTGGTATCACCTGCCGTGGGCGGCGTCGTTCGCGCAGACCGGTCATATCACGCCGCTGCGGTTCACCGACGTCGAGTACCTGACCGCGTTCTATCCGGCGAGCGCGGAGCTGATCCATGGCCTCGGGATCGTGACGTTCGGCTACGACACGGTGTCGCCGGCGCTCAACCTGCTGTGGCTGGGTCTGTCGCTGCTCGCGGCGTGGTGCATCGGCCGTCCGCGCGGCGCCGGAGCGGGAACGGCCGCGGGAGCGGCCCTCGCGCTCGCCACCCCGATGATGTACTTCTCTCAGGCCGGGAGCGCGGCCAACGACATCGTCGGGGTGTTCTTCCTGCTCGCCGCGGTGGCCCTGCTCATGAACGGCGAGGGCGAGGCGGCTCCGTTCGTGCTCGCCGCGATCTCCGCCGGGCTTGCGGTCTCGGTCAAGCTGAGCTTCCTCGGCCCGGTCCTCGCACTGACTCTCGGGGCGCTGACGCTCGCGCCGGCCGGCCGGCGGCTCGCGCGCGCGGGGCTGTGGCTCGGGCCGCTGCTCCTCGCCGGCGGCTTCTGGTACGCGCGGAACCTGGTCGCGGTCGGCAACCCGCTGCCGTGGACGAGCCTCGGGTTCCTGCCCACGCCGGCGGCGCCGCTCCAGCAGGGGACGGGGTTCGCTCTCGCCCACTACATCGGCGACGGGCGCGTCTGGAGCCACTTCGTGCAGCCGGGATTGACGGCCGGGCTGGGTGGCTGGTGGGACGTAATCCTCGCGCTCGCGGTGCTCGGCCCGGTGCTGTGCCTGCTGCCCGGGGCGGGCCGCACGGTGCGGACGATGGCCCTGGTCGCGCTCGCGTCGCTCGCCGCCTACGTGATCACGCCCGAGACCGCAGCCGGTCCACGGGGCGACCCCCTGGGGTTCGCGTTCAACCTGCGCTACGCGGCCCCGGGTCTGAGCTTGTCGCTGGCGGTGGTCGCGCTCGCTCCGGCTTGGGCCGGCGTCAAGCGACAGGCCGCGCTGGTCGCCGGGCTGGTCGCGGTGCTGGTCGCCACCCTCGCCCAGCCGTCACTGTGGCCAAGCCGGCACGCCACGGTGGCGGTTCTCGCTGGGTTCGCGGTGCTCCTCGGCGCATCCGCGGTCCTCGCCTTCGCCACTGGGCGCGCCCCCGGCCAGCGGGCCGGGGCGCGCCAATCACCTCTTCTGGCGCTCGCCGCCACCGCCGCGGTCGCGCTGATCGCGGCGGCCGGCGCCGGCTACGCGCTCGAGCGCCACTACCTGCGGGGCCGCTACACGTACGTGCCGGGTGTGTCGTCGCTGTCGAGGGTGTGGGCGCTGTTTCGCTCGGTGCACGACTCCCGCGTGGGCGTCGTCGGAACGTTCGGCGGCTTCTTCTCCTATCCCCTGTTCGGCCTCGACAGCTCGAACCGCGTGCAGTACGTGGCGCAGCGCGGAGCGCACGGCTCGTTCACGCCGATCCGGACGTGCTCGGGATGGCGGACCGCGGTCAACGACGGCCGCTACCGGTACCTGGTGACCACGCCCGCTCGCGACCCCTGGCATCCCTCGACGCTCGAGCCCTCTCCCGAGTGGACCTGGACCGGCTCTGACCCGGCCGCCCGCGTCATCTACAGCCAGCGGGCGCTGGGGCAGCCCATCGTCGTCTATGAGCTGAACGGCCCGCTCGACCCATTCACTTGCGCACGTGCGGCGGGCACCACGAGCGCGCGCGGCTAAGCTCAGCGTTGTGACCACGACGACCGATCCTCTCACCGATCCCGAACTGCTCCAGACCGAGTGGGACCTCGAGCCGCTCGTCGGCAGCGAGGGCGAGGCCGGGGTCGACCGGAGGCTCGCCGAGGCCTCCGAGCTCGCCTCGACGTTCGCCGACGCTTACGCGGGGGAAGTCGCTCAGCTCGACGGACCGGGGTTGGTGGGCGCGATGCGCGAGCTCGAGCAGGTCCATGAGCTGATTGGCCGCGCGGCCTCGTTCGCCTCGCTGCGGTTCTCGACCGACGAGGCCGACCCCGCGCGCGGCGCGCTGTTGCAGCGGATGCAGGAGGGGGTCACCGAGATCGAGCGCAAGCTCCTGTTCTTCGACCTCGAGTGGGCGGCGCTCGAGGACGAGCGAGCCGAGGAGCTGCTCGAATCCGAGGGACTCGACTTCTGCCGCCATCATCTCCGCAGCCTGCGACGCTACCGCCCGCACCTCCTCTCCGAGCCCGAGGAGAAGATCCTCTCCGACAAGTCGATCACGAGCCAGAGCGCTTGGGGGCGGCTGTTCTCGGAGCTCACCTCGGCGCTGCGGGTCGGCCTCGACGGTCAGGAGCTGACGCTCGACGTTGCCCTCAGCCTGTTGCAGTCGCCCGAGCGCGACACGAGACGCGCCGCCGCCGAGGCGGTGTCGAGCGCTCTGGAGCCCGGCTTGCGCACCAGGTCGTTCATCTACAACACGCTCGTCTACGACAAGTCGGTGGAGGATCGGTTGCGCTCATACCCCCACTGGCTTGCGAGCCGCAACCTCTCGAACGAGGCCTCCGATGAGTCCGTGATGGCGCTGATCGAGGCGGTCCGAGGGCGCTTCGACATCCCCCAGCGGTGGTACGCCCTCAAGGCGCGGCTGCTCGGAATCGAGCGGATCGCCGACTACGACCGGGCGGCGCCGGTGCTCGCCGAGGAGGTCACGTTCTCGTATGGCCAGGCGCGCGAGATGGTGCTCGACGCCTACGACTCGTTCTCGCTCGAGGCGGGGCGGATCGTCCGGCGCTTCTTCGACGAGCGCTGGATCGACGCGCCGGTGCGGCCGAACAAGCGCGGCGGCGCGTTCTGCTCCTACACGGTCCCGAGCGTCCACCCCTACGTGCTCTTGAACTTCACCGCCCGACGGCGCGATGTTCTGACGATGGCGCACGAGCTGGGCCACGGCCTGCACGCCGCGCTCGCCCAGCCGCAGGGGGTCTTTCATCAGTCGACGCCCCTGACACTGGCGGAGACGGCGTCGGTGTTCGGGGAGACGCTCGTGTTCGAGCGGCTGATGGCCGCCGCCGACAGCGACGAGCGGCGGCTGAGCCTCCTTGCCGATCGGATCGACGGCGCGATCGCGACGGTCTTCCGCCAGATGGCGATGAACCGCTTCGAGCACCTCGTCCACACGCGCCGGCGCGGCGAGGGAGAGCTCTCGGCGGACCGGATCTCCGAGCTGTGGACGGAATCTCAGGCCGAGCTGTTCGGTGATTCGGTCGAGATGACCGAGGGCTACCGAGTGTGGTGGTCATACGTCCCGCACTTCATCACCACGCCGGGCTACGTCTACGCCTACGCCTACGGTCAGCTGCTGGCACTGTCGGTGTACCGGCGCTACCGGGACGAGGGCGAGTCGTTCGTGCCCCGCTACCTGGAGCTGCTCGCGGCGGGTGGCTCGCTGAGCCCGGACGAGCTGGCCGCGATCGTGGGGATCGATCTGAGCGATCCGGGCTTCTGGGACGCGGGGCTGGCGCTCGTCGAGGAGCAGCTGACCGAGGCCGAGAGGCTGGCAGCGTCTACGACTTAGCTTTGCGCGTGCGCGAGCGCTGCTCCTGGCGCTCGACCACGTTGACGATCAGCTTCAGCACCTGATCGACGCCGGTCGCGGTCGCGTCACCCTTCTCGAACGCCTCGCGCCAGTCGCGCAGGTGCCCCTTGGTGGCCAGCGAGTTGAAGTGCGAGCGCGGGAGCGAGACCCGCACGCGGCTGTCGGCGGCGATGTCCTTGGTCACTTTCGGCCCTGGCAGCTCGATCCGGTACATCTGCACGTCGCCCTTGGCCCGGAGCTCGAGCCCGGCCACCAGCTTGAGCGGTTGGAGTGCCGGCACCTCCTCGAGGAAACGGTTGACCGCAGTCTCGATCAGCTCCTTGGTGTCGGCGGCCATCAGATCTTGTGGCGCTGGAGCAGCTTGCGCCCGATCACCATCCGCTGGATCTCGCTCGTGCCCTCGCCGATCAAGAGCAGCGGCGCGTCACGGTACAGGCGCTCGATCTCGTACTCCTTGGAGTAGCCGTAGCCGCCGTGGATGCGGAACGACTCCTCGACGCAGAAGCGCCCCGCCTCGGTGGCGAACAGCTTGGCCATCCCGGCCTCGAGGTCGGAGCGCTCGCCGGCGTCCTTGAGCCGCGCCGCCCGGATCGTGAGCAGCCGGGCGGCCTCGACCTGCGTGGCCATGTCGGCGAGCTTGAACTGGATGGCCTGGTGGTTTGCGATGTGCTTGCCGAACGTCTTTCGTTGCTGGGAGTACCGGAGGGCCAGCTCGAGGGCCCTTTGGGCGATGCCGACGCCGCGCGCGGCCACGTTCACGCGTCCGACCTCGAGCGCGTCCATCATCTGGGTGAAG
>JAFASF010000044.1 GCA_019244745.1 Solirubrobacterales bacterium
GGGCGGGACCCTACAGATAGGCGGTCCCTTAAAATAAATACCCTACCTCCGTGGTAGGATATAACCCCGAATGATCTTCTCCTCCAAGGCGGAGTACGGCGTGCGGCTGATGGTCGAGCTGGGACGCCAGTCGCCAGAGCACCCGACCAGCCTCAAGGCGATCGCCGACGCCGAAGGGCTGCCGCTCGCCTATCTCGAGCAGGTGGTCGCGCGGTTGCGCAAGGCCGGGCTGGTGATGAGTGCCCGGGGCGCGCATGGCGGCTACTGGCTCGCGCGGCCCGCTGAGAAGATCGCCATGGACGAGGTCGTGCAGGCGCTCGAGGGCGCGATCGCACCGATGGAGTGCTTCGTCCACGATCACACCGAGCGCGTGCTGTGCTCGCATGAGCCGGACGCGGGTCGCGGCTGTGCCACCAAGCTCCTGTGGACACGTGTGCAGGGCGGAATCATCCGCTCGCTGCAGACGACGACGCTCGCCGACCTGGTCGAGTTCTCCCGTCGAGGCGAACGCGTGCCCGCCGCGACCGTCTGAAAACACAACAGAAAGCTGAAATGGCAGAGCTACAGATCCGAAACCTTCACGTGCGAGCCGGCGAGAAGGACATCCTGCGGGGGGTGGACCTGACGGTCACCAAGGGCCAGATCCACGCGCTGATGGGTCCCAACGGCTCGGGCAAGTCGACCCTCGCGAACGCGATCATGGGCCATCCCGGGATGGAGATCACCGAGGGTCAGATCCTCCTCGACGGCGAGGACATCACCGACGCCGACCCGGACGAGCGCTCCCGGCGGGGGCTCTTCATGGCCTTCCAGTACCCGGTGGCGGTGCCGGGCGTCACGGTCACCAAGTACCTGCGGACGGTCTTGAACGCCCATCGCGAGGGGCGCGGCGAGGAGCCGATTCCGCTGCGCGACTTCCGCAAGGTGGTCGAGGCGGCGATGAAGCTGACCGACGTTCCGCGGGAGTTCTCGAGCCGGTATCTGAACGAGGGCTTCTCCGGCGGCGAGAAGAAGCGCATGGAGATCCTGCAGCTTGCGTTGATGAGGCCCGAGCTGGCCATCCTGGACGAGACCGATTCGGGGCTCGACATCGACGCGCTGCGGGTCGTAGCCAACGGCGTCAACTCGGTCGCCGGGCCCGAAATGGGCGTGCTGATCATCACCCACTACCAGCGCATCCTCCACCTCGTACAGCCGAGCCACGTGCACGTGATGTATCGGGGGCGGATCGTGCGCGAGGGCGGACCATCGCTCGTGGACGAGCTCGAGGCCAAGGGCTACGGGTGGATCACGGAGGGCCTGGAGGCGGCAGCGTAATGGCGGTCTCGACCGCTCTCACCGGGCTCGCGGATATCACGTCCGAGTTCCCGGTGCTGCGCCGGACGATCGACGGCTACCCGATCACGTATCTCGATTCGGCCGCCACCTCGCAGACGCCGCAGCCGGTGATCGATGCGATGACCCGGTACTACACCGAGTCGAGGGCGTCGATCCATCGCGGGGTGTACCCGCTCGCGGTCGAGGCCACGGACCTGTACGAGGGGGCGCGGGCGCGGATCGCGGACTGGCTTGGGTCAACGCCCGAGGAGACGATCTTCACCGCCAATGCGACAGCCGCCATCAATCTCGTCGCCTACACGTGGGGTCGCCAGAACGTGCAACGGGGCGACCTCGTCGTGCTGACCGAGATGGAGCACCACTCCAACATCGTCCCCTGGCAGCTGCTCTGCCAGGACCGAGAGGCCGAGCTCGCCTACGTGCCGGTGCTCGGCGACGGACAGCTCGACCTGGAGGCTCTGGATGTGCTGTTGGAGCGTGTGCCGGCGTTCGTGGGGCTCGTCCACGTCTCGAACGTGCTCGCCACGATCAACCCGGTGGCGGAGATCGCGCGACGGGCCCACGCCGCCGGCGCCGTCGTGCTCGTCGACGGTACCCAGGCGGTGCCGCAGATGCCGGTGGACCTGCGATCGCTCGACGTCGACTTCTACGCTTGGACCGGCCACAAGGCCTACGGCCCGACCGGGATCGGCGTGCTGCACGGCCGGCGTGAGCTCTTGGAGGACATGCCACCGTTCATCGGCGGGGGCCACATGATCCGCACGGTGGCGGCCAACGAGTCGACCTGGACCGACCTGCCGTGGAAGTTCGAGGCCGGGACCTCGCAGATCGCCGAGGCGATCGGGCTCGGGGTCGCGGTTGACTGGCTGCGGGCGATCGGGATGGCGAACGTCCGCGCGCACGAGGAGTCGATTGCGGGCGAGGCGTTGGAGCGCCTCTCGTCGGATGTTCCCGGGCTAGTCCTGTTCGGTCCGGCCGCGGCCGCGGACCGTGGCGCGTTGGTGTCCTTCTCGCTCGAGGGCGCGCACCCGCACGACATCGGCGAGATCCTCGGCCGGCTCGGGGTGTGCGTGCGCGCGGGACATCACTGTGCGCAGCCGCTGATGCGCAGGCTCGGCGTCACGGCGACGACGCGGGCGTCCTTCGCGGTCCACAACTCGGCGCAGGACGTCCAGCGGCTGATCGCCGGGCTCGACGAGGTCCGGCGCGTGCTGCGCCTCGACTGAGCCCTCCGAGCGTGCTTTGTGCGCGGCGAGCATGGCCAGGCCGGCCAGCGCCACCGCGACGCAGGTGACGGCGCCGAGGCCCAGGCCGGCGCGCGCGCCCAGGACGCCCATGAGTGCGCCGACGATCGGGCCGCCGATCGGCGTCGAGCCCTGGAAGGCGACGAACCACAGCGACATCACACGTCCGCGCATCTCGGGTGCGGCGCTCAGCTGAAGCGTCGAGTTGCCCGTGGACATGAACGTGATGCTCGCGCTGCCGACGAACGCCAGCGCCACGAGCTCGAACGCCAGCGAGGGGGCCAGCGACGCGAACGTCATCGCCACGCCGAATACGGAGGCCGCAAGCACGAGCGGCCGCAGGCCGATCTTGCCCCGGGCCGCGACGAGCAGGCCGCCGGCCACCGCGCCGATGCCCATGGCGGTGGTCATGAAGCCAAACCCGGTGGCGCCGGCGTGCAGGCCCTTGCTCGCCATCACCGGCAGCGAGACCTGGAACTCGTAGGTCAGGCAGCCGACCGCCGCCATCATCAGCAGCGGGACCGCGAGCTGCGGGGTGCCGCGCACGTATCTGAGGCCCTCGCGCAGCTGGCCCTTGGCTCGTGGCGTGGGCTCCGCGGGGTTGAGTCGCGAGAGGTCCATCGCGAGCAGCGAGGTGACGACCGCGGCGAAGCTCGCGGAGTTGACGAGGAAACAGACGCCCTCGCCGACCGTGGCGATCAGGATCCCGGCTATCGCTGGACCGATCGTCCGGGCGACGTTGACCATCACCGAGTTGAGGGTGACCGCGTTACGCAGGTGGTCGGGCCCGACCATCTCCATCATGAACGACTGGCGGGATGGGTTCTCGAACGCGTTGTTGAGCCCGAGCAGGAACGCGAGCGCGCCGATCTGCCACACGCGGACCTGGCCCGTGACGGTCAGCAGCCCCAGGATCAGCGCCTGGATGCCCATCGCGCTCTGGAGCGCGATCATCATCCGGCGCTTGTCCACGCGATCGGCGATCACGCCGCCGTAGGGGGCCAGCAGCAGCACCGGCAGCGTCTGTAGCGCGACTATCCCGCCGAGCGCGGCGCCGGAGTGGGTGAGCGTCAGCACCAGCCACGCCTGCGCGGTCATCTGCATCCAGGTCCCGATCTGGGAGGTCGACTGGCCGGCGAAATACAGGCGATAGTTGGGGACCGACAGGGCGGCGAACGTGATCCGGCCGGCGCGGCGGACGCGCGTCATGCCGTTTGGTCCTCGCCGTCTTCGATCAGGCGCTCGATGAGCTCGGCTGCGCGCTCGAGGGTTTGAAGGTCCTCCGGCTCGAGCTTTCGAAGCCGCTTGGCCAGATAGGCGTTCTTGCGCGAGCGGCCGCGCCTGAGCACCGCCGCTCCCTCGCGAGTCACGCGCACCCGTGCGATCCGGCGGTCGAGCGCGTCTGCCTCGCGTGTGACCAGGCCCGCAGCGATCAGGTGGCCCAGGACCCGGGTTGCGGTGGGGCGCTGGATTCGCTCGATGCTCGCGAGCTCGCTCGGCGTCAACGGCCCACGACGCTCGATGCTCGCCAGCGCCGAGGTCTGTGACGGGGTGAGGCCCTCCGCGGACTGCTGGCGCAGCCGACGCGCCAGGCGGGTGACGGCGAGGCGCAGGCGAGCAGCGAGCTCGAGGTCGGATGCAGTAGCGGTGGTTGCGGGAAGCACCTGTGTGCTGCGGTCGGTGTGTGCGCGTGGGCGCGCGTCTGGGGACATACGCGGGTGGTCCTTCGGGATAATTAGCTTCGCTAACCATTATAGCGGGACGGAGCAGCCGGGGCCGGCACGTGGGGCGGTGGGGTGGACGAGTCGGCGCTCGCTACGCTTGTTGGCAATGGACGACCTGTACCGCGAGAACATTCTCGATCACTACAAGCACCCTCACAACTGGAGTCCGCCCGAGGCCGAGATTGAAGATCCGGACCTCGAGTTCCACGATCTCAACCCGCTCTGCGGCGACGAGCTGACCGTGCGGCTCGCGCTCGACGGGGAGGGCAAGGTCGAGGAGGTCCAGTTCTCGGGACACGGCTGCGCGATCTCTCAGGCGGCTGCGTCGATGACCTCGGACGAGGTCAAGGGGATGAGTGTCGACGATCTGCTGGCGCTGGATCGATCGTTCGTGCTCGACCTGCTCGGCATCAACATCTCCGCCACCCGGATGAAGTGCGCCCTGCTCTCGCTCAAGGTGCTCAAGGGTGCCTCTCTCGGGCACGCGGTGGCATGGGAGCCCGAGACGCCCGAAAGCGGCACGCCGGCCCAGCGACAACAGGCGTTCTAGATTTAGCCCGGCGCGTTAGAAGCATCGTGGGGGGGGAAGCCCTCCAGCATGGACGTTCTGCGGACCAAACCCGTGGAGCATTCGCTGGCGGACGCGGAGGAGCCGAGGGGTAGGCTGCGGCGGTCGCTGGGAGCGATCCAGCTGACCGTGATCGGGATCGGGGTGATCGTCGGGACGGGCATCTTCGTCCTGACGGGCGAGGCGGCCGGAACCGTCGCCGGTCCGAGCATCGCAATCTCGTTTGTGATGGCGGCGGTCGTCTGCGCGCTGGCAGGCCTGTGCTACGCGGAGTTCGCCTCGGTTGTGCCGGTGGCCGGTTCGGCCTACACGTTCTCGTACTCGACCCTCGGCGAGCTGGTCGCTTGGATCATCGGCTGGGACCTGATCCTGGAGCTGGCGCTCGGTGCGGCGACGGTCGCGTCGGGCTGGTCGCAGTACCTCCAGGTCGTGCTGACCTCGGCGCCGTGGCATCTGCACCCGCCCGCATGGGTGTTCGCCGACCACCACAACGTTGCGGCGGCGGCGATCGTGCTGGCGCTCTCGGGCCTGCTGTGTCTCGGGATCCGGATCTCGAGCGCCGTAAACGGGGGTATCGTCGCGATCAAGCTGGCGATCATCCTGCTCGTGATCGTCGCCGGCGTGACCTTCATCCACAGCGGCAACTACCACCCGTTCATCCCGCCGTCGGGTGCCAAGCCGGCGCCGGGCGGGAGCTCCGAGACGACGATGCTGCAGGAGCTCGGAGGCGCGCCGGGTGCCTTCGGGGTGGGCGGGATCTTCAGCGGCGCGGCCCTGGTGTTCTTTGCGTTCATCGGCTTCGACATCGTGGCCACCAATGCGGAGGAGACCCGGCGCCCCCAGCGGAACGTGCCCATCGGCATCTTCGCCTCGCTGGGCATCTGCGCGCTGCTGTACGTTGCGGTGTCGCTGGTCGTGACCGGGATGGTCAAGTACAACCACATCGACGTGAAGGCGCCGCTGGCGACGGCCTTCACGAGCGTCGGCCAGAGCACGATCGGGACGATCGTCGCCTACGGAGCGCTCGCCGGCATCACCTCCGTGATCCTCGTGTTGCTGATGGGTCAGAGCCGGGTGTTCTTCGCGATGAGCCGCGATCGGCTGCTGCCGCCGGTGTTCTCTGCCGTGTCCGAACGGTTCCGCACGCCGTATCGCACGACGATCGTGACCGGCATCGTCGTCGCGGCCGTGAGCTTCGTGTTCCCGCTCAAGACTCTCGCTGAGCTGGTCAACATCGGCACGCTGTTCGCGTTCGCGCTCGTTTCGATCGGGGTGATCGTGCTGCGCCGGACTCGTCCCGACCTGCCGCGGCCGTTCCGCGTTCCGCTGATGCCCGTGGTGCCGATCCTGTCCGTGCTCGCCTCGGTGTGGTTGATGCTCAACCTGCAGACCACGACGTGGGTCCGGTTCGGCATCTGGATGGCCATCGGCCTGATCGTGTACTTCGTCTACTCGCATCGCAGCAGCCGGCTTGCCCGGGAGCGTCCCGCGGGCCGACGGGCGGAGCAGCGGCCGCGGGACGCCGCCGCCTTGCCTCCCCGCCGTTGAGGATCGAGGCGGGCGGGAGCCGGTGCCACCTCCGTCCCTGTCCTATACTGGGACGAGGAAATCCGATCAACCCGCTTGGATATAGGATCCGTGCCTGAAATCATCGACGTTTGTCCGACGAGCGACCTGCCGGCCGGCGCGAAGCGCCTGGTCGAATGGGAGGACCTCGAGATCGGCGTGTTCAACTGCGCCGGCTCCGTGTACGCGATCGAGGACCGGTGCTCGCATGACAACGGCCCGCTGGTGGAGGGCGAGCTGGACCAGGAGCGGTGCACAATCGAATGCCCCCGGCATGGCTCGCTGTTCGACATCAAGACCGGCACCCCGCTGACCCTGCCCGCGTACGTCCCTGTGGAGACATTTCCCGTGATCATCGAACAACAGACGATCAAGCTGGAGGTGGAGTAGTGGCCACTCCCGAGATCCTCAGCCCTGACGCTGCCCCGGCCCTGACCGAGAACGAGCAGCTCGCGCAGATCAACGCCGACTACGAAGCGCGATACGGCTTCCACGACGCCGAGAACTACCTGTACAAGGCGCCCAAGGGGCTGAATCGCGAGATCGTCGAGAAGATCTCCGAGTTCAAGGCAGAGCCGCAGTGGATGCGCGACTTCCGCCTGAAGGCGCTCGAGCACTTCCTGGCGCGCCCCCAGCCGACATGGGGCTCGCCGCTGCTGGAAGAGGTCGACTACGACGACATCCACTACTTCGTTCGCGCCTCCGAGAAGCCCGGCCGTTCCTGGGATGACGTCCCTGAGGACGTCAAGCGCACCTTCGACCGACTGGGGATCCCCGAGGCCGAGCGGAAGTTCCTCTCCGGAGTGGGCGCGCAGTACGAGTCCGAAGTCGTCTACCACCAGGTCCGCGAGGACCTCGAGAACCAGGGCGTGATCTTCCTCGACATGGACTCTGGTCTTCGCGAGCACGAGGACATCGTCCGCGAGTACTTCGCGACCGTGATTCCGCCCAACGACAACAAGCTGGCGGCCCTGAACTCGTCGGTGTGGTCGGGAGGGTCGTTCGTTTACGTGCCCGAGGGCGTGCACGTGGAGATGCCGCTGCAGGCCTACTTCCGGATCAACACCGAGAACATGGGCCAGTTCGAGCGCACGCTGATCATCGCCGAGCCTGGTTCCTACGTGCACTACGTCGAGGGATGTACCGCACCAACCTACAGTTCATCGTCGCTTCATTCCGCGGTGGTCGAGCTGATCGCCAAGCCGGGCGCGCGCATCCGCTACACGACGGTTCAGAACTGGTCGACCAATGTCTTCAACCTGGTCACCAAGCGGGCGGTCGCCTACGAGGACGCGACCGTCGAGTGGGTCGACTGCAACCTGGGCTCGCACCTCACGATGAAGTATCCGAGCGTGTACCTGCTCGGGGAGCGCGCCCATGGGGAGATCCTCTCGATCGCGTTCGCCGGCAAGGGTCAGCACCAGGACGCCGGCGGCAAGATCATCCACGCCGCCCCCAACACGACCTCCAACATCTTCGCCAAGTCGATCTCCAAGGACGGCGGGCGCGGCTCTTACAGGGGCCTGCTCGAGATCGCCAAGGGCGCGCACGGCGCGCGCTCGAAGGTCGTCTGCGATGCACTGCTGCTCGACGAGCACTCCCGCTCCGACACGTATCCGACGATCAGGATCGGCGAGGACGACGTCAACGTCGGTCACGAGGCGACGGTCTCGAAGGTCGGCGAGGACCAGCTCTTCTACCTGATGTCGCACGGCATTTCGGAGGAGGAAGCCTCCAAGCTGATCGTCAACGGGTTCGTCGAGCCCATCACCAAAGAGCTCCCGATGGAGTACGCGGTCGAGATGAACCGCCTGATCGAGCTGCAGATGGAGGGCTCGATTGGCTAGCGCTTCTGGAGCGCTAGAGCTCCCACAGTTCAAGGGGCGCCCTGGCTGGGAGTTCACCGACATCTCGGAGCTGAACCTGGCGGCGTACGAGCCGGTTCGCTCCGAGGCGGGCGTGCGGTCGCTGCCGCGGGTTGATAAGCCCCTGTTCTCGCTCGAGCCCGAACCCGGGCCCGGCGGGCTACCCGACGGCGTGATCATCATGCCGCTCGAGCAGGCGGCCGATAAGCACGGAGAGCTGGTGCGCCGTCATCTGCGGAGGCTGGTCGGCGAGGGCGACGACGTGTTCGTATCGCTCAACGACGCCGGCTATCGCGCCGGCTCGTTCGTGTACGTGCCGCGGGGGGTGGTGGTGGAGTCTCCGATACCGCTGACCACCGTCCAGAGCGGGTCTGGGACGCTGCTGAGCCAGCGGACGCTGATCGTGCTCGAGGAGGGCGCGCAGGCCGAGGTCTGGGAGCAATACCTTTCAAGCGAGGACGATCTCGACGGCGTGTTCAACGTGGTCACCGAGCTGGTCGTGGGCGACGGCGCGCGGCTCAGGTACGTCTGCGGCCAGGGGGTCTCAGAGCGCAGTTGGATCTTCGGTGCGCAGCGGGCCGATGTGGGCCGGGACGCGGCCCTAGACTGGGTGGCGTTCGGCTTCGGCTCGACGCGCGGGCGGGTGCGCATGGAGACGCGGCTCGGGGGCGAGGGCGCCGAGGCGCGCGTGACCGGCGCCTATGCCACCCATGGGCGCCAGCACATCGACTTCGACACCACCCAGGAGCACGCGGCCCCGAACACCACGTCCGACCTGGCCTTCCGCGGCGTTCTCAGCGGCCGCTCGTCGGCCGTGTGGAAGGGCAACATCATCGTCGACCCCGGCGCGCAGAAGACCGATGCCTTCCAGGAGTCGCGCAACCTGCTGATCTCGAAGCGGGCGCACGCGGACGCGATCCCGGGACTCGAAATCCAGGCCAACGACGTTCGCTGCACGCACGCCGCGGCCGTTGCGCAGGTCGATCCCGAGCAGCTGTTCTATCTGCGCGCGCACGGGATCAGTGACGACGTCGCCAAGCGGCTGGTGATCGAGGGGTTCCTGGCAGCGCTGGTCGAGCGCTTCGAGGAGGGTCCCGTGCGCGAGCAGCTCGGCGATGCCCTCGAGCGGCGCCTCAGCCTGATCCTCGGCGAGTAGCGAGCGCGCCGACGGCGTCGAGCTCGTCGTCGCTCAGCTCGAGTTCGGCGGCCTCGAGGTTCTCCTCGAAGTGGGCGACACTACTCGTTCCCGGGATTGGCAGCATTACCGGCGAGCGCGCCAGCAGCCACGCCAGCGCGACTTGGGCAGGAGCCGCCCGATGTGCGCGGGCGATCTCGTCGAGTGTCGCGCCGGGCTTGGCGAGGTTTCCGGTCGCGAGCGGGAACCACGGAAGGAAACCCAGCTGCTGTTGCTCGCACACCTCGAGCACCTCCTCCGAAGACCGGTCGGTGAGGTTGTACCGGTTCTGAACCGAGCCCACCTGGACGATCTGCTGGGCTCGCTCAAGCTCCTCTGCGGTGACGTTGGAGAGTCCGACGTGGCGGATCTTGCCCTCTTCCTGGAGCTCGGCGAGGGCCGAGACCGAGTCCTCGATCGGCACCTTCGGATCCACCGTATGCAGCTGGTAGAGGTCGATTCGCTCGAGCTTCAGGCGCCGCAGTGAGTCCTCGCAACAACGCCTTAGCCGCTCGGGGCGGCAGTTGGGTACCCAGGCGCCGGGACCCGGACGCTCCAGGCCGCCCTTGGTCGCGACCACCAGGTGGTCCGGATAGGGATACAGCGATTCGCAGATCAGGTTCTCGGACACCTCGGGACCGTAGGAATCCGCGGTGTCAATCAGGTCGACGGCATCGACGACGCGGCGCAGGAGGTCGCGGACCTCTCCGGGGTCCTCCGGCTCACCCCAGATGCCGGAGCCGGTGATCCGCATCGCTCCGAAGCCGAGGCGGCGCACCTGGAGGTCGCCGCCGAGCGTGAAAGTGTCAGTGGTGGAGGGCATAAGGTTCGTTCGGGGAATGGCCGGATGCCGAGCGGGCCGCAAGCCCGAGCGGACGATCAATTATTTCCGAACGGCCCACAAACGGCGGCGTACGCCGCGGGGCGTACGATGCTCCTGCCATGGCGCGCCAACCTCCAGCGCTGATTCCGTTGGGATACGGGAAGTACGTTCGCGCTGACCGCGTGTTCGCGCTGGTGCCGCTGGCGGGAACAGACCGCGGCGACGGCCGCCGGACCTTGGTCCACGTCGAGGGGATCGACGAGCCGATCATCGCTTCGCGGTCGGAGGGCGCGATTGCCAGAGACGTGGCGGCCGCATTGGGGCAGCCTGGCGGCGGGCGCCGCGACGCACACGGCGTTCCCGGGCAGGAGGCTCTGTTTTGACCTCGAGCCGGCGGATCTTGCTGCTGCGCGGCATCAACGTCGGCCCGCGCAAGCGAATCGCCATGCCCAAACTGCGCGAGCTGCTCTCCGCCAACGGGTTCGAGGACGTGCGCACGTATGTTCAGAGCGGGAACGTGGTGCTGGCGAGTGGGAAGTCGCCCAAGCAGCTGACGCGGGAGTGCGAGCGGTTGATCGCCGAGCGCTTCGGATTCGACGTCGACGTCGTGGCGCGGACACGAGACGAGCTGGCCGAGGTTGTCCGTCGCAATCCTCTCCGCGACGTCGCGGTCGAGCCAAAGCGCTACCAGGTGAGCTTCCTGGACCGGGAGCCCGATTCGCAGGCGGTCGATCGGGTCGCCGCATACGCAGAGGATGCCGAGCGGCTGGTGGCGATCGGGCGAGAGATCTATGCCTGGCACCCGGCAGGCGTTGCACGCTCGAAGCTGTGGGCCGCGCTCGCGGGCGACGCCCTCGGCGTGACCGCGACCTCTCGCAACTGGACCACGGTCACGAAGCTGCTGGCGATGGCGGACGAAGCGGCCTGACTTCGCTAGGCGCTTCGGCTCTGGCGAAACCCTCCGTGGGTTGGTCGCGCCCGTCGGTTACCGGTACCGTGGCGCGAGGAGTCGGTTTGCGCAACCAGACGAGCGACGCCACCACGGCGGCGCCAACGCAGATGGTCGCAATCAGGAACGACAGGTGGTAACCGCCGAGCAGGGCGACCGAGTGATTCTGACCCTGATCGGCGAGTGTGCGAGTGTGGTCGGTGGCGATCGTTCCGAGCACAGCCACTCCCAGCGCCGCTGACATCTGCAGCGAGGCATTGACGATCCCCGACGCGAGGCCCGCGTCCCTGGATGGGACTCGTGCCATGGCGATCGTCAGCAGCGGCATGAACGCGAAGCCGGCGCCGATTCCCATCAGCACGAACGCGACGAGCACCCCGGGGAAGTAGTGAGTGTGGACGCCGGTGTCGCGGAGCAGCAACAAGCCGGCGCCCGCAGCGACGAGCCCAATCAGCAGCGGGACCCGCGCGCCGAAACGCCCCACGAGCCATGCGGTGGGACCGAGGGACAGAACGGCCAGCACGAATATCTGTGGCAGGAAGGCCAGGCTGGTCTGCAACACGCCGAAGCCGCGAACGCGTTCGAGGTAGAGCACGCCGAGGAAGAACGTCGCGTACATGCCCGTGATCAGCAGGCCACGGACCACGCTCGAGGCGGCGAGCCCACGAATGGCGAAGGTCCGCAGGGGCATGATCGGATTCGGAAGACGCGCCTCGGTGGCGATGAATGCTGCGATCAAGGCGACCGCCGCGGCCCCGAAGAGGAACGTGTGCGCCGAGGTCCAGCCATAGCTGCTCGAGGTCACGATCGAGTAGGCGCCGAGCATCAGCGCGGCGGTGATCAGCACCGAGCCCAGGATGTCCACGCCGCGCCCGATCCCGAGCCCGGGATTCTCGACGATCCTGGTGCGACCAAGCAGGAAGGTGACGGCGCCGATCGGAACGTTGATGAAGAAAATCCAGTGCCAGTCGATTGCCTGGGCGATAACCCCGCCGGTGATCAGTCCCAGTGACGCTCCGCCCGAGATCACGAACGTGTAAACGCTCATCGCCTTGGCGCGCTCGCGTGGCGCCTGGAATTCCGTGGCGATGATCGCGACGATCGCAGACGTTGCGGCCGCCCCGCCGAGCCCCTGGATGAAGCGCCCGGCGACGAGCAGGCCCTGCGTGTTGGCCAGGCCGCAGGCGGCCGAGGCCGCCGTGAACACGGCCACGCCGGTCAGAAACACCTGTCGCCGGCCGATCAGGTCGCCGAGTCGGCCGGCCAGCAGCAGGAAGCTCCCGTACCTGAGCCGTTGAGGACCCAGGTGAGGTTCGCTTGGCTGAAGTGCAGGTCGCGTTGGATCGAGGGCAGTGCCACGTTGACGATGGTCGAGTCCAGAAGGCTCATCAGCTGCCCGAGGCAGACGACGACAAGGGCGACCCAGCGCGAGCGTTCGGAACGGCGGTCGGGGTGGATGGCGCGTGAATCGGTCTGTTGCTTAGGGATAATCATTGCACAAGTGATGATCGCCCGCAAGGTGATCCTCATCTTCCCTCCTAGGATCCTGATTTGAAGGATGGTTTCAACGACGACACCCGGCACGATCACGCTGCTCACGCGGCTGTCCAAGCTCGTGTACCGCAAGATCCCCGAGTCGCAGCTGGGGATGCGCCTCAAGCACTTCATGGTGCTCGGCTTTCTCGCCGAGCGCGACGGCATCCCGCAGGCCGAGCTCGGGGATATCTGCGGGGTGGACGCGAACAATCTGGTGCTGCTGCTCAACGAGCTCGAGGCGGCCGGCTTCGCGGAGCGCCGGCGCGACCCCGAGGACCGCCGGCGCCACATCGTCGAGATCACCGAGACGGGTCGGACTGCGTTCAGGCGGAGCGAGCTGGCGGGCGAAGAGGTCGAGGACGAGGTGCTGGCCACGCTCGGCCCGGACGAACGTGACACGCTGCGCCGGCTGCTCGCCAAGGCACTCGGGGACTAGAGCGCGGCTGGCGCCGGTCGCCGGTCGCCAATCCCGGTCGCGCCGGCCGCCGGCCGCCGGTCGTGCGGTCGCCCGGTGGCCCGGTGGCCAGGTGGCCCGGTGGCCCGGTGGCCGCGGGTCGGATGGCCTCGGTCGCCCTGCTTCATGACCGAACGCAAGGGGGCTGGTTGCCCGGTTGAGCTGAGCCGAGGGCGGTGGGATACTCGCTGCACCGCTATCACCCGCATCACCAGCCGGAGGTGAATAGATGTCAGACCCGGCCCACGTACTCGTCGTCGCGCACCAGACGGCGGCTACCAGCGGTTTACTCGACGCAGTTCGAAAGCGCGCGGAGCGGGGACCAGCGACCTTCCACCTCGTCGTGCCGCGCCAGCCCCACGGCATGCACAAGGTCGTCGACCCCCAGGACGCCGGAGTGGACGAGGCGCAGCAGGTGCTCGACGTCGCGTTGCCGAAGCTTTCGGAGGCCGCGGGTAGAGAGGTCACCGGAAGCATCGGCGACGCCGAGCCGCTGATGGCGATCCAAGATGCCATCAATCTCGGCAATTACGACGAAATCATCGTCTCGACCTTGCCTCTCGGGGTATCGCGCTGGTTAAAGCTCGACCTGGTGAGCAAGGCACGCGGGCTCGGTTTACCCGTCACGCACGTTCAGGCACCGAGCAAGGTCGAGGCAACCGCGGGCGTCACCGAGTCCTGATCCCTCGCGGCCGGTACCGCGAGGTGAAACCGGCGGCGATTATCGAGAAGCGGTTAACGCAGGATCAGAACGGGGTAAACGGACCCCCGAACGGGTCCTCACCATGCTGAGACTGCACCCAGGCACCCTCGATTACGTGATTCTCGCGATCTACTTCGTGGTGGTGCTCGGCATCGGCGTGGTCGCCCGCCTGGCGATCAAGACCGATCTCGACTTCTTCCTTTCCGGACGTTCGCTGCCGGCCTGGATCACCGGGCTTGCCTTCATCGCGGCGAACCTCGGCGCGCTCGAGATCCTGGGACAGGCCGCCAACGGCGCGCAGTACGGCGTGGCGGCCGTCCACTACTACTGGATTGGTGCCGTCCCGGCGATGGTGTTCCTCGGCATTGTGATGATGCCCTTCTACTACGGCGCCAAGGTCAGATCGGTACCTGAGTACTTACGCCTCCGCTTCGGCGAGGCCGCCCACGCGTTCAACGCGGCCACGTTTGCGATCGCGACGGTGCTGATCGGCGGCGTCAACCTGTTTGCGCTGGCACTGATCATCCACCTGCTCCTCGGTTGGTCGGTGACGACCGCGATCCTGATCGCGGCGGCCATCGTGCTGTTTTACATCGTTCTCGGTGGCCTCACGTCCGCGATCTACAACGAGGTCTTGCAGTTCTTCGTGATCGTCGCGGCGCTGCTGCCCCTGACGCTCGTCGCGCTGCACGCGGTGGGCGGAGTCTCCGGGTTGGAGCATCGGATCAAGGCTTTCAAGCCTCTCGGAAACGCGGGACTGCACGCCTGGCATGGGCTCGGCATCCATCACGTGACCAATCCGCTGATGGCGAACTGGATCGGGGTCGTGTTCGGCCTGGGGTTCGTGCTCAGCTTCGGCTATTGGACGACCAACTTCGCTGAGGTCCAGCGTGCCCTGTCGGCCCGCAACCTGTCTGCGGCGCGTCGCACGCCGCTGATTGGCGCGTATCCCAAGATCTTCCTACCGGCGATCATCATCCTGCCAGGGCTGATCGCGGTGGTCACGATCAAGGGTCTGGGCGGCAAGAGCGTCTCAACCCAGTACAACACCGCGATCCCGCACCTGATCGGTAACTTCCTGCCGACGGGGATGCTGGGGCTCGCGGTGACGGGGCTGCTAGCCGCGTTCATGGCCGGCGTGGCGGCGAACGTGACCGCGTTCAACACGGTGGTCACGTATGACCTGATTCAGGCCTATTTCGTCAAGGACCGGTCGCCAGCGTTCTATCTCCGCATGGGCCGGCTGGTGACTGTTGGCGGAGTTCTCATTTCGGTGCTCACGGCGTTCATCGCCAAGGGCTACTCGAACATGATGAATTACATCCAGACGCTGTTCTCGATCTTCAACGCGCCGCTGTTCGCGACGTTCATCATTGCGATGTTCTGGCGACGGGCCACCGCTTGGGGAGGATTC
>JAFASF010000198.1 GCA_019244745.1 Solirubrobacterales bacterium
ACCTCGATGGTTCTAGGATCGCGACGCTCCGCCGAGCAATGCTCCCGGAGTACCGCGAGCTTGCGACGAACGGTGTCGGGGTCGCCGAACAGGTTGCACGCGTCGGCATAACGGGCCACGAGTCGCAACGTGCGCCGCTCGCCCGAGCCGCCGACCAGGATCGGGATGTGCTCCTGCAGCGGTCGCGGGTAGCAGATCGCCTCCTCGACGCTGAGCGTGCGACCGTGGAACCGAGGCGACCCCGGGCCCCACATCAGCGGCAGCAGCTCGAGCGCGTCCTCGAGCAGCGCGTAGCGCTCGGCCAGCGGCGGGAACCGCCAACCGTAGAGCCGGTGCTCCCGCTCGAACCACGCGGCACCGATGCCGCAGAGGGCGCGACCGCCGGACAGCACGTCGAGCGTGGCGACGATCTTGGCGAGGTGGGCAAGGTTGCGATACGTGATGCCGGTCACCAGTGCCCCCAGCCGGATCTGCTTGGTCACGCCGGCCAGGTACGCGAGCGCGGTGTAGGAGTCGAGCATGTCCTCCCACTCGCGCCCCACCTGGGGGATCTGCACGAAGTGGTCCATGACCCACAGGCTCCTAAACCCAGCCTCCTCGGCCGCGTGCGCGATACCCGAGAGGACCTCCGCCGTGTTGCTGGGATGCCCCGGCCATTCGAAGCGCGACACCTGCAAACCGAACTCGAGCGTCATTGGATCCTCCTGCTGGCGGATTACGGCCTCCGGTGCGTGCAAAAACATCGGCGGCACGAGCGTCACCGGACGCGGGTCGTGAACTGCCGCGAAGCCTTCTTCGGCGAGGAGCTCCGCGGTGGCCCTCACCGCATCCAGCTGCGACGACACCACCCTCCGGGGTACCGCGGCTTCGCGGGCCTTGTTGCGCTCGTGGACAACGGCCGCCGGGGTGTCGAACACGACTGCATAGACCGGAATGCCGTGGCGCTCCGCCAGCGCGCGCCACTTGGCGCGCCTGGCCGCGTCGAGCCCGGTCGAATCGATCACGGTCGTCAACCGCCGGCGCAGCCGCTTGTCGACGATCAGGTCGAGGACCTCGAAGGCGTCGCGACTCGCGCGCTGGTCGCGCTCGCCGGTTCCCACCACCGCGCGAAGGCGATCCGTAGACACGATCCAGTCGCCATCGAACCAGGAGCTCGCCCACTGCGACTTGCCGGAGGCGGTGGCGCCAACGAGGATCACCAGGCACGGGTCAGGGAGGCGGAGCGGTGGACGGTCGGGCGATTCGTGCACGGTGCGAAAGGTCCTACCACACGGTCCGGAGGGGGCGCTAGCGTTTTGCCATGAGCCCGCTGCTCGAATTGGACGTTGCGGATGGTGGCTCGATCCTGGTCGAGGTGGAGGAGCCACGCGGGGGAGGCCCGGTGACGCGGGGAGGCTCTCCGGCCGACGCGGTCGTGAAAGCGGGAGTGACTCTCGAGCAGGTCTTTGGGCGGCTTGGTCCCGCCGTGCGCGGGATCCTGTCCGAGCTGCGCTCGGCCGCTGAGTCGCCGGATGAGGTCGAGGTGTCGTTTGCGATCAGGCTCTCGACCGGGGCGAACATCGTGATCGCGCGCGCGGGCGGCGACGCGAACTTCAGCATCTGCCTGAGGTGGTCGCGCGCGTCTGAGAGTTGACCGATGCCCGCGGCAGTCAAGCAGTACGAAGAGATCGTCCTCCGGATCGAGCGGACGGGCGAGGACGGCTACGTCGTGCGCGCGACATCGCCCGAGGGCGAAGCGCACGCGCCCTTTGCACTTCCCCTGACCAAAGATCGCATCGACTTTCTGGTACTGAAGGCAGCCTTCCCGCGCCGCGGACGTCGGCGGATTGAATCCTCGGCTCTGAGGGAGGTGACCGAGCTCGGCGACAGCCTGTTCAAAGCCCTCTTCCGGGATTCAGTCCGGGACCTCTACCGCACGGCGCGCGCTTCGGCCGACGCTCGCGACCACGGCCTACGGGTGAAGTTGGCATTGACCGACACGCCCGAACTCATGACGTTGCCCTGGGAGTTCCTCTACGACGACCCGAGCTTCCTGTCGATCTCCCAGCTCACGCCGATCGTCCGCTACCTCGATCTGCCCCGCACCCGTCCCGTGCGTGAGGTCGAGCCTCCTCTGCGGATCCTGGCGCTGGTCAGCAGCCCGGTTGACGCCGCCGAGCTCGATGTGGAGCGCGAGCGAGCGAACCTGGAAGAGGCGTTGGCGGAGCTCAGCGCGCAGGGGGCGGTGGAGCTCGTGTGGCTCGAGCGGGCCACTCTCTCGGCACTGCTCGAGGAACTCCGCAACGGCGAATTCCACATCTTTCACTACATCGGACACGGCGCGTTCCAGGCCGACGCGCAGGACGGGGTACTCCTGCTGGAGAACGAAGACGAACGCGCGCACGCGGTGAGCAGCCGCCGGCTGGGCGCGATCCTCCAGGATCATCGTACGCTGCGGCTCGCGGTCCTGAATGCGTGTGAAGGGGCGCGAACCTCCGAGGACGATCCATTTGCGGGCGTGGCCGCCACGCTCATCCAGCAGGGCATTCCCGCTGTGATCGCGATGCAGTTCGAGATAACCGATCGCGCCGCGGTCGTGTTTGCGCAGCACCTCTACGACTCGCTCGCGGGTGGGCTTCCGGTCGACGCGGCTCTGGCCGAGGCCCGAAAGGCGATCTGGGCCGACGACAACGACGTCGAATGGGCCACGCCGGTGCTGTTCATGCGCGTTGCCGACGGGCGCTTGTTCGACGTGGTGCGCGCCGGCCCGCGTCGGGAGAGCCGGCTCGCCGTGACGCTCGAGGCGCTTCCGCCCGAGGTCACGCGCGGGGCGCCGGTCACGTGGCGGGCGTGCGTCGAGAATCATGGCGATGCGCCGGCCACGGGGCTGATGATGCGCGACGGTCAGGGTCATCCGCTCGCCCCGCCATTCGATTTGGCCGGGAGCGAGACGCGGCTGGTGACCTGGACGACGCAGCCGGCAACCGACGAGACCCAGGTCGTCACGGTCGGCAAGCCCGGGGGTAGCGGCAAGGCCACCCAAGCGAGCGCGCTGGTGCGAGTCGTCGCTCAGGGGGTCGTGGATCAGGCGGTCGGGGATCAGGCGGTCGGGGATCAGGCGGTCGTGGATCAACCGGTCGGGGATCGAGACGTCGTGGATCAAGAGGTCGTGGATCAAGGGGTCGGGGATCAAGGGGTCGGGGATCAAGAGGTCGTGACCGAGCGCGTCGGGGCCAGGGAAGCCGACAGGCGGGCCCCCCCGCCACACGGACGGCGGACTTGGGCCGTGGCCGGCGCCGCTCTCATCGCCGCCGTCGTCGTCGGAGTCGTCGTCGCGCTGCTAGTGGGAAGCTCGTCGTCCTTGCAGGTGAGCGGGACGGGGATCAGCGAGGGACGCGCGATCTCCCTCGGAGGCCGCCCGGGCGGGGTGACCGCCGACCCGAACGGGGGC
The DNA here is from genome assembly GCA_019244745.1 of Solirubrobacterales bacterium. Classification (GTDB taxonomy): domain Bacteria; phylum Actinomycetota; class Thermoleophilia; order Solirubrobacterales; family Solirubrobacteraceae; genus Palsa-465. Next base: position 3,431 of record JAFASF010000198.1, read on the forward strand.
GCTTGGGTTTCCCTACCCGACCGCGGCGAGGTCATCCGCGTTGACGACGCGACGGGGCAAAAACAGACCTTCCGGGTCAACGGGACCCCGACGGCAATCGCCGCCGGAACGGACAGCATCTGGGTGGCGGGCGCGGGCGCGGGAACGCTCAGCCGCCTGAACGTAGTCACCGGCACGCCGCAGCAGACTCACCAGCTCCAGAGCGTTCCGGCTGCAATTGCAGGGAATCCCAGCGACGGCTCGGCCTGCACCGCCGAATCGAGCGGCACGGTCACCCACATCGACTCCTCAGGTGACGTGATCGGCACGCCGGCGAAGGTGAGCCCCGCCCCGAAGGGCGTCGGGTGCGGCGAGGGATGGGTGTGGGCGGTCAACGACGCCCAAAACGGGCTCGTGCGAGTGCGCCAAGACGGGACGACCACGATGTTCGACACCCGAGCCGCGCCCGTATCCGTGACCTTCGACCAGGGCGTCTGGACCGCGCACGCCGACGGTCACGTCACGCGCTTTGACCCGCGCACCGGTCACCTAAAGGTCAACGCCAACATCTCGGTTGCGCCCGAGCTCGACGCGATCGCCGCGCGCGAAAATGACACGTCCGTGTGGGCGACGAGCAAGCAGACAATGACCCTCTACAGGATCTCGAAC